>JAWCLG010000006.1:0-49713 GCA_038851075.1 Hadarchaeales archaeon (SeqCode)
CCGTATCTCCGTACGGGTTGCGTTTAAAGTCCCATGCGGATGTGAGACCGGTGCTCCACGTGGTGTCGGTGTAGGTCCTGACGTTCTTCATGTTCTCTGTGGTCTTTCCGGTGCCTCCCGCTGGACTAGTAGATTGACCAGATGTTTCGGTATCCCAAAAACAGTTGGTAACCGTTCCTGAACCATGCCCAATCAGTCCTCCGACGTTCGTGTTCCCCTGCACAAGCCCCTTGGAGTAAGATTTTGATATTGTCGGATTAGTTCCAATACTCCCGATAAGACCACCAACAATGTTATCGCCGCTCACATTGCCAGTTGCATATGAGTTCAGAGTGCTGCCACCGTATCCCTGTACTCCGTGGAGCCCGCCAACATAGTTTTCACCGACCACATTTCCGGTTGCATAACATCGATACACATTTACTCCATTATAACAAGCACCAACCAGCCCTCCCGTATAGCTGGAGCTGCCTGTTACGTCCCCTGTTGAGTATGAGTTTTCTATTGTCGTATAGTTGGTAGCAGACCCAATCAGTCCCCCCACATAGTTACCGCTTCCGGTCACGTCACCTGTTGAGTGTGAGTTTTTTATTATTGTGCTGTATGAAGCATATCCTACCAGTCCCCCCACATAGTTACCGCTTCCGGTCACGTCACCTGTTGAGTACGAGTTTTCCATTATCGCTGATGTGTAAGAAAACCCCACCAGCCCACCCACATTGAAAACGCCGGTAACGCTTCCGATTGAATATGAGTTCTCTACCCTCGCGTATTCATTTAAATATCCGACCAGCCCACCCACATTATTTTTGCCGTTAACGTCACCCGTTGCGTAGGATCTGGAAACTGTTCCGTAAATTATTCCTGCAAGTCCGCCCATGTAGTTTTCACCGTTCACAGTCGCTCCAGCGTTACAGTTTTCAACGGTTCCGTACTTATTATATCCAACAAGCCCTCCAACGTAGTTGCTCCCGCTTGTGGTCCCGACCGCGTATGAGTTCTCAATGGTTCCATTTTCATTTAACCCGACGAGGCCTCCGATGTTGTCTCCGGAGCCGCTCACGTTTCCGGAGGCATAACAGTTACGGATAATGCTATTTCTCTGAAAGTCGGATCCATTCCAACCGACCAACCCGCCCAGCAACTTCGGGCCGCTAACGTTTCCAGTAGCATAACAGTTCTCAATGGTGCCGTACCTGAATCCTCCATTTACTCCGACCAACCCTCCGGCACAGCCGTAGTAGTCGCTGGATGTACAAACGACATTTCCGGCCGCGAAACTGTTTGTTATAATTCCCGTTCCGCTGGCTTCATAGGCGTTCCACCCGACCAGCCCGCCTGCGGTAGGACCGCTAACGTACGCCACGGAATGACAGTTGTCGATGTCTCCATCATTCCACCCTACTAGCCCTCCCGCATCGTACTCTCCCAGCGCTGTCACAATGCCTGTCGTGTAACAATTGAAGATAGACCCAGCGTTGTGTCCGACAAGGCCTCCAACTTCATCTTTTCCGGTCACATTCTCGTTCTCAATCCCAACGTTCTCCACAATTCCGTCTGACGACACTGATCCAAACAGGCCGACGTAATCTATGCCGGGTCTGTTTATGTAGAGGTTTTCTATCACATAACCAGCCCCATCAAATATCCCCGAAAAAGGACCAACAGGCTCAAAACCCTGTCCGCCGTTCCACGTTTTGGTTACGGATGCATCGATGTCGTTTTTAAGCCTGTAGCATGCTGAGAGGTTCTCCTTCATTGCCTGCAGGCCCTCCACGTTCTCTATCATGTACGGGTCATCAGGAGTCCCGCTCCCGCTGTATGGAAAGGGATGAGCGGAAACAGCAGGGGTAGTTGATGAGAACAGGAACAGCAACACCATCACGATAAAAGTGAATGTAAAAGTGACGCTCAGAACTCTAACCCTCGGGTTTCGTACAGGAGTAAGATAAAGAGAAGCGATCATAACTGGCGCCCCTCTAACCGTACCGCTCATGGTCCTCTCATCCAATCTCTGTCCTCCTTGTTTTTTATCTTATCCATCGCAGAAAACGAAAATATCAGAATTTTTCAATGTGCACGACCTCGTCAAACGAGATTCTGCCAGGCATCCTCGGTCTCTCAGCGGGTTTTCCGAGTAGAATCATCGCCACGGGCCTGACGCCATCCGGTGCGCATACGGCCCGCGCTGCCTTCCCCTCATCGAAAGCGCCCACCCAGCATGTTCCGTATCCCATAGAGTACGCCATGAGGAGCATGTTCTGAACAGCGGCGGCGGTGTCCTGAATGCAGTAAAGCTCAGCGCCCCGCCTGCCGTACCTGGCAGAGGTCCTCGGGATGTTCGCACAGACCACTATCACGACCGGTGCCTCGACGATAAAGCGCTGTCCGTGCGCCGCCTCGGAGAGCGCCTGTTTTCTACTCGCATCGCGCACCACCACGAACTCCCAGGGCTGGCAGTTTCCGGCGCTGGGCGCATGAATTCCCGCTTCGAGTATTGCCCTGAGATCAGACTCCGGAACATCATCCGGCTTGTACTCCCTGACGCTTCTCCTGCCCCTTATTGCCTGTGATAGGTCCATTCCGTCCCCGTTAGTTTTTAAGCGTCCGTCTCTAAATGATTTCGGTAAGATGCCAGACCTTTCCAGTCTCAACTGGATAGTGCAGAAGGCCGCTGAACTCCTCGAGGACAAGGTCAGGGACGCCCCGCTGACGTACAGGGATGTCGAGATGGCGTTCGAGATGTATGCCCTCCCGAGGCTGAAGAACCTGGAGGAACAGGCACAGCTGCCCACAAGCTGGGAGCAGGCGAGGGACTTTGTGACCATGAAACTGCAGGAACGGGCAAAGCAGCTGAACTCAGAGATCTGGAAAAAACCGGAGCTTGTCTGACCTCTGCGGTAAGGTTAAAGCCAACCATGAGAAACTTTGCGGGTGCGTGGAAGCATGAAGTTCTACATCACGACACCGATATACTACATAAATGCCGTCCCGCACATCGGGCACGCGTACACAACCGTTATCGCGGACGCGGTTGCGAGGTGGCACAGGCTCAGAGGGGATGACGTCTTCTTCCTCACGGGTCTGGACGAGAACTCCGAGAAGACAGTGGAGGCGGCGAGGGAGCAGGCCTACGCTGACGTCAGGGCTTACGCCGACTTCATGGCTGAGACATGGAAGAAGGCGTGGAGGGCGCTTGAGATAAGCAACGACGACTTCATCAGGACGACCGAGGAGAGGCACAGGAGTAACGTTCACGAGCTGCTCGAGAGAGTCAGAAAGGCTGGAGACATATACAAGGGTGTTTACGAGGGGCTCTACTGCGATGGCTGTGAGGCCTACCTGACCGAGAGCGACCTTGTCGATGGAAAATGCCCGCTGCACGGGAAGGCGCCAAGGGCAGTCAACGAGGAGAACTACTTCTTCAGGCTTTCAAAATACGCGGACAGGATACTCGAGCACATCGAGAAAAATCCTGATTTCATAATGCCCGAGGGCCGCAGGAACGAGGTGATGAGCTTCCTGAAATCCGGACTGAAAGACGTGAGCATCAGCAGGAGGGGCGCGAAGTGGGGGATAGATTTCCCAGGAGATCCTTCACACAGGGTCTGGGTCTGGTTCGACGCGCTCTGCAACTATCTGGCGCCGAAAGGACGATGGCCTGCAGACGTCCACATCATCGCCAAGGACATACTCAGGTTCCACTGCGTGATATGGCCGGGCATGCTCCTGTCAGCGGGATTAGATCTCCCGAGGAGAATATTCGCCCACGGATTCATCACAATCGAAGGAAAGAAGATCAGCAAGTCGCTGGGCAACGTTGTCGATCCGGTCCACCTGGCGGAGGAGTATTCACCGGACGTGGTAAGATACTACCTCCTGAGGGAAATATCGTTCGGACAGGACGGTGACTTCTCGGAAGAGGGGCTGAGGAAGAGGCTGAACGACGAGCTGGCCGATGTGCTCGGCAACTTCGTGCACAGGGTGCTGACTTTTATAAGGGACAGGTACGGGGGTGCCCTGCCTGATGGAAAGCCCGACATGAAAATCGGCGGTGCTGTTGCGGAGAAGATCTCCAGGATAGACCGGCTCATGGAGGACCTCAGGGTGTCTCAGGCGCTGGAGGAGATACTGGCGCTCGCTGGACTCGGAAACGAGTACTTACAGGCAAACCGCCCGTGGGAGGCGCTGAAATCGGATCCGGGCAAGGCGGCCCGATGCATCATCACGTGCGCGAACCTTGCAAAGGCCCTGTGCGTCTTACTGCACCCGTTCATGCCATCGGCCTCAGAAGACTTTGCCGGACAGCTGGGGATAAGGATAGAAAACCTCGACCAGGCGAAGGCATTCGACCTCGGGCCGGGCCACAGGATAGGAGAGCCGAAGCCGGTGTTCACCAAGGTGCCTGAAAAGAAAAATCCGGGAGAGAGGAATAACCCGGGCCCGGACGCGGTGTCGCCAGGAGATTTTGAAAAGCTGGATATCAGGGTGTGCGAGGTGGTCGAGGCCGGCAGAATCGAGGGTTCCAAGAAGCTCCTCAGGCTGGTTCTGGACACTGGCTCAGGCAGAAGGACAGTTGTGGCCGGGATAGGGGAGAGGTACGGGCCGGAGGATCTCGTGGGAATGAAGGTCGTGGCGGTGGTCAACATGAAGCCGGTGAAGCTCATGGGGGTGGTATCCGAGGGAATGATCCTTGCAGCGGATGACGGCAGCGAGCTGTCGGTCATCTCACCGGACAGGGACCTTCGCCCGGGCTCCAGGGTGAGATAGTTGCTCAAGCTCGATCTCCATGTCCACACCTCGCACTCAGTCGACGGGATGTTCTCCGTCAGGGAAATGGTGGACGCGGCGAAGAGGAAGGGACTGAGCGGAATGGCCATAACCGATCACAATACGATCTCAGGTCTGAAGGAGGCTGCCGGGCTCTCCTCCAACAAGTTTCTGGTGATACCCGGTGTGGAGATATCAAGCGGCGGAGCACACGTTGTCGCCCTCGGGATAAAAAAGGAAATTCCCAAGGGGATGCCGCTGAAGGATACAGTCTCCCTCATAAAGAAGCAGGGGGGCGTCGCGATAGCAGCGCATCCCTTCGTGCCTGGAAGAAACCCCGACGCTGTTAAAGAGGTCAGGTTTGACGCGATAGAGGGGCTCAACTCCAGGGCGTTTTTTCTGAGCAATCCTCTCGCCAGAAGGTACTCCAGACTGACGAACCTTCCTATGGTCGCCGGATCTGACGCCCATCACGCTGACGATGTGGGCACCGCTTACACCTGCATCGATTGCAGACCCGACATCGAAACGGTTCTGGACGAGATAAGGGCGGGCAGAACTTCAATTGAGGGGAAAGCGCTTCCCGTGCCGACCCTTCTCTGGAGGTTCGTTCAGAGGGCTTTGAAGAAAAGATGATCGGGAGGGGCGCGAGCGAAGCCCGCGCCCTTCCTACACCCCTTTGGAGGCTGGACCGAGGAGGTGGGGGTGACCGTGAACTATTTCTTCTTGTAGTCGAGCAGGCCTTTGAAGCCGAGCTCCTTCATGACCCAGTCATGGATCATTTTCCTGACGACCTCGCTGCGGTTCGTGCCGTAGCCGGTCCCTATGAGGTCGTCTATAACCTTGAGGTAAAGACCGTCGACAAAAACCCGGATTTCCTCCTTTTTCTCCAAAATTCCCCCCTCCTCATACCCTCCAGATAAACTGCATCCATACTACACCTAACCTGCACTTTATATATAAATGTTGTGGTGTTGTAAAAAAACCCTGCAACTCAACATTTGATCAGGTCGGAGCGCCTAACCGCCAGGCTATCGTTGTTCAGTTAACAGGCGCTGCTAATAAAGCGCGTGGTACATGCTAAACAGCGGTCGTCACTTTGAAGGGGCCGACCTGAAAAATTTGTTTAACAGGCGCCCGGCCTGCCCACCATTATTGTTTATCTCCGGTCTGCTCTCTCATGTTTAGCGGTCTTCAGTATCTCAAATATCTCGACACCTATCTCTCCAAAGAACTTCATACCATTATCGGTTATCGAGTAAAGTTTCCTCGGTCTGCCTACCGAGAACGTCACCTCGTCTGATACCGAGACAAGATTGAGCTTCTCGAAACGTTTGAGTATTCTGGCCACTTTCCACTTCGGCAACCCTGTGGCACTCACGATATCACTAATTGATTTCTTTGTCCTTGAGGCGATCATCTCTCGCGCTACGAGCGTGGCTTCTTTCTTAGACATTTATATCCCTCGGAGACACTGTCCTACCATCTTTAGGTATGTTTTTTTCAATAAAAAAGTTTTTATAACATATAAAAAACTATTTTATAAAATATAAAAAACCAATAAAATGCGCGTAAAAAAGACTAATACTAACCCCTAATAACTCCAACGGAGAAGTTATGGTGATGGTATGGAGTCAATCTTCAATCAGGTGCTCGCACGTATAAAGCCATCGGTCGCTGAGCGGAGAAGGGCCGAGAAAGCGGCTGCGGAAATCGTTGAGCTTGTAAATGAAAAGTGCGAGGAACTCGAAATAAAAGCTGAAGCGAAACTTGTTGGGTCTCTGGCAAGAGGCACCTGGCTAAAAAAAGAGAAGGATATCGACGTCTTCATATTTTTCCCGGAGCACCTCCCGAGGGAAGACATGGAAAAGCAGGGGATGGCGGTCGCAAGGGCTGTGGCTGGAAAGGCGGGGGTCGAGAGGTACGCGGAGCACCCCTACGTGAGCATGAAATACAGAGGATTCGATGTGGATCTCGTACCATGCTACGATGTTCCGGACCCTGCGAGAATAAAGAGCGCGGTCGACAGAACTCCGCATCACCAGCGATACATCAGGGAGAGAATCACCGCCCCACTGATCGACCAGATACTCCTCACAAAGGCATTCATGCGAGGAATCGGGGTTTACGGTGCGGAGCTGAAAATCCATGGGTTTTCAGGATACCTCTGCGAACTCCTCACGCTTCACCACGGATCTTTCAGCGCTCTCGTGCGGGCCGCAATTGAGTGGAAACCTGCAACCGTAATAGATCCGGAGAAGAAATACGCAGACAGCTCCGAGCCGAGACAGATTTTCGAGGGATCCCCGCTAATAGTGATCGATCCAACGGACCGGGGCAGAAACGTCGCTGCATCGGTGTCAGCGGTGAGTTTCTCTACCTTCGTCAGAGCATGTCAGGACTTCGTATTGTCCCCAGATGAGAGGTTCTTTTTCCCGAGAGAGGTAAGGCCGATGACACACTCACAAGTAATGGCGACGGTCAGGAGGAGGGGCACCAGGCTGCTATGTCTGAAGTTCAGGGCACCAGATCTTGTCCCGGATGTTCTCTACCCTCAGCTCAGGAAGACCGAGACCGCCATACTGAACAAGCTCAGCCAGGAAGGTTACGATGTGGTCAGGAGTGATGTGTGGGCAAACTCGTTTGTCGTCCTGCTTTTCGAACTCTCATCTCTGAAGCCCGCCGGGGTGAGAACCAGAATAGGACCTCCGCTGCCGTTTCCGGGAAACGAGTTCATCAGGGAGCACATCGGATCTAAAGAAAGACTGGCCGGTCCTTTCATAGACCGCGCCGGGAGGCTTGTGTTCGAGATGAGCAGGGAGGGGACCGCCGCGGATGAGATAAGTAAGGTCATCAGGGACAGGGGGAGCCTCGGAAAAAACATCGCGAAGGCCATGACTGAGGACTTGGAGATACTCGATGAGAGGTCAATGAGGAAGCTGCTCAGGGACAGGGGATTCAAAAAATTCGTATCCGAGTACCTTACTAAATGCCTGCCCTGGTACAGATAGGGGGACTCAGAGGCAGGCTTCAGCGATCGTGCTGTATATTGGTCCCTGAGGGGTGAGCCTGCTCTGCCTGAGCTTCACGGACTTTACTTCCATGGTTCCAAAATCCAGATCCGACATGGCCCTCAACTCATCTATGAGCCTCTCCCTGCCCCTCGGAGATCTCACCCTTGCAAGAGTGATGTGCGGAACGAAACCCGACTCACGCTTGAAACCAAGGCTCTCCATCCCAGCGTCGATTCCACGCTGCAGCTCGACTATCCTATCAGCTCCATCGCTGACACCAGCCCACACAACCCGAATATACCTGAGATCGGGAAAAACTCCGACCCCCCGAACGCCCGCCTTAAATGCTCCCCCTTTCGGGACCGACCTTTCCATCGTCTCTGAGATTCGACCGATCATTTCCTCTCCAACCTCACCCAGGAACTTTAACGTAAGGTGTACGTTCTCTGGCTCCACAAGTTTTAGGTCAGCACCTGTTGCTTTTATCCTCCCCTGAGCCTTGACGAGCTCTGCCCTTATCTCGTCAGTGATATCTATCGCGAGAAACAGGCGCATCATATCACCGAGAACTCGACAACGTCAGGCAGCTCGCTGACGCTCCCCACTATCGCATCGGGCCCATATCTCTCGAGAAGTTCTCTCCTCATACCACCCGTGAGCACCGCCACGGTTTTTGCACCTATGGCTTTTCCATCCCGTATGTCATTCCAGTAGTCTCCAACTACCACGAGATCAGATGGGCTCATTCGCAGCCTCTCCGCGGCCAGCGCCATGATCTCCTTTTTTGAAAAGTGGTGTCCTCTCTCAAGCTGCCGCACGACATCATGAGCTGTGGCAATCGCCCTGACATACCTGCCTATCCCGAGATCATCCAGCTCTCTCCTCAGCTTCTCAACGGGCACTATGCAGCTGGTCATCACCGCAACCGGGACACCGCGTGAGTGCAGCCCTTTCATGAGCTCCGTCACACCCGGGATAAGCTTCGCCCTGGGATTCTCCCTGTACCTCCTCAGAAACTCCATCCAGAACGAGTGAAGCTCCCTTTCTCTATCATGGGAACCGGGAGGAGATATAAGATCGTCCAGTTCGTCCGCCACATAGACCCTCCAGAACTCATCCCTGTTCAATGTTCTCCTGCCCCTCTCTGCAAGCATTGCGTTAAACAGCTCGAAGTACCTGTCAAGGGTGTCCACGAGCGTGCAGTCAAGGTCAAACATCACACCTCTCGCCTTTATCAACCCCACCACCTTTTTGAATTTTGCAGAATAGTATTTAACCCACGTCATTCCTAAAATATTTCGAGTTCGATGAAGGCGGTTTGTCTGCTCTCTGGGGGACCCGATAGCGCTGTTTCGGCGGCTCTGGCCAAGAGAGAGGGATACGAACTATACTGCATATCATTTGACTACGGTCAAAGGGCAAGAAAGGAGCTGGAAAGCGCCAGAAGTATGGCAAAATTTCTGGGAGCGAAAGAGCACAGGATCATAGACATGTCCTATATGAAGGACATATACGGCCGGGGAGTCACAGCTCTGACAGACGAGAGCATGGAAATGCCTGAAAGCTTCAAGCCGACAGTTGTGGTGCCCTTCAGGAACGGCATAATGCTTTCAATTGCGGCGGGATATGCATCCGCACTTGGGGCCAGAGCGATATTCTACGGTGCCCACAGGGATGACTCCAGGTTTTATCCTGACTGCAGGGATGAATTCGTGAGGGCGATGGAGAGAGCAGTACTGAAGGGAACCGATGAAAAAATTGAGATCAAGGCTCCCCTCCTGAAGCTGAGAAAATCTGACGTGATAAAGCTGGCCGCCGAGCTCGGGATTCCGCTGGAGCAGACATGGAGCTGCTATCTAAGCGAAAAACTGCACTGCGGAGCATGTGAGTCGTGCATGAACAGGAAAAGGGCCTTCAAAGAAGCAGGGTTGGAAGACCGGACCAAGTACTCCTCCAGATCATAAAAAACATGATGGATTCTACAAAAACGGCTGATGAATATACGTCATTTTGAAGCCAGTAAATGGGAACGTTTCTTCTTTAGAGCCAGATTTTTGAGGCACGATTAATTATATTAAAAATAGCATCAAATGAATTTGAGACAATGAAACTCACATGCGATGAGGAGAAGCGCATCATATCCAAACTTCTCACAGCTGCCGGATCCAACGCTGAAGAGGCTGAAGCGGTGGCGGAGGTTCTCACTGAGGGTGATCTCCGTGGATTCTCATCTCACGGAATACTGCGCCTTCCATACATACTGAGGGCTATGAAACGCGGGACGATCATCGGAAATGCGAAAGTCAGAGTTGTGAGAGAAACCCCGGCCGCCGCACTTCTGGATGGAGGCCACGGACTAGGGCATTACGTGGCTAAGAGAGGCATGGAAATTGCCATTGAAAAGGCGAGAAAACACGGCATCGGTGCCACCGGAATATTTAACACGAATCACTTTGGCATCGCGGGCTACTACGCGGAGATGGCTATAAAGGAAGGGATGGCCGGCATTATCGCCACCACCACTGACGCACTGGTCCACCCTTGGGGAGGAGTGGAGCCCCTTCTGGGAACAAACGCGCTGGCGATAGGGCTGCCCACGGAGCCCCCCACGCTTCTTGACATGGCTATGAGCGTTGCGGCAAGGGGAAAACTTGTGGATGCTATGAAAAAGGGAGAGAGGATTCCTGAGGGATGGGCAATAGACAGCCAGGGCAGACCGACCACCGACCCGGCTGAGGGGCTTAAAGGAGCGCTGACTCCATTCGGAGGGCCAAAGGGTTACGCGCTGGCGTTTGTGCTCGAACTGCTTGCCGGACCGATGGTGGGTGCGGCCGCCGGAAGGGACGTTGTCGGGACCCTCGAACCGAAGGAAGGATTTTCAACAAAAGGTGACTTTATGATCGCAATCGACCCTGCGGCTTTTGTCCCGATGGATGAGTTCCGCTCGCGTTCCAGAAAGTTCATAGAGGATATAAAAAGTTCAAAAAAGGCGCCCGGCTTTGGCGAAATAATGATACCTGGAGAACCAGAGACGAGGGCCAGAGAGAAAAACCTGCGCGAGGGGATAAACATAGCGGACAGTGTCTGGGCGGATCTGGAAACCATCGCCAGAGAAATGGGTGTCTCTCTGCGCTAGATGCCGTGACCTCTCGAGAATCGCCAATGTTAATGTTATGGATTCAGTTTCCACGGCTTTTTAAGGTATGAGAGGAGCGCCTTTGGTATAAACGGTCTTCCGTTCACGACAGGATAGGCAAACGGCAGGACGACCGAGTGACCGGGCTGCAGCTCTATCTCCACACCCGCTCTTACAGGTATTCTACTCAGAGGCACGCCGCCATGTATCCTCTTTGCAACGTAAACCGCCCCATCAACAGAAAACTGATGAGGCCCGATGTTTCTGACCTCGACTCCGGGAGCAAACCTGGTGAGCATCGATTCGGTTCTGCCACGCGGAGGATCATCTCCCAGTATCCCTCCCAGAACCACAGCCATTTTTCCTTTCATGTCGTCCGGGGTCAACGTGTATCTGGCGCCGGGATCCAGAATTATGATATCTCCCTCATCGAAGATATCGAAAGCGCGTCTTCTGTCGACCCTTGCAACTCTAGACAGCATTTTAGCATCTCTTCTCCTCGTCACATTTGTTATGATGAGGTTTTCCCTTCCAGCTATTTTAGCAGCATGCGAGTACTCTATCATAATCCATTCGCTGAGCTCCGGCTCCAGATGATCTATCAGGAAGAGCAATCCCGCTCCCTTATCCCATTTTTCTTATCAGAGCATCGGCGGCGACCTGAAGGGGACCAATCAGATCTGAAATCGAAGGCATGTAACAGTGCTCGTAATCCCTGAGGTCTTCAACTGCCGCTCCGGATGATATCGCGAAAGAGAGGAGGTCAACCATCTCAGCAACACCGTTCCTTCCTATGATCTGCCCTCCCACAATCTTCCCGCTGCCCGAGTCCGCCAGAAGCTTCACGAGCAAATGCTCACCTCCGGAGTATATGGGTCGGTCCAGAACTCTGACCCTCGCAGAAACCACCTTAAAACCCGCCTGCTCCGCGCTTTGAAGATTCAGCCCGGTGGCCCCCGCGGTCAGATCTCCCACGCTCACCACGGTTGAGCCAAGCACGCCGCGGAATTTCGCATTTCCTCCGGCGGCGTTAATGCCGGCAGCCCTCCCCATTGCCATCGCGGTGCTCGCCAGAAAAGAGACAACAGGTTTGTTCGTTATCATATTTTTTGTCTCGGCGCATTCTCCGGCAGCGAAAACATCCTCGGCGCTGGTCCGCATCCGATCATCGACCTGAATTCCCCCGGTTCTCCCGACCTTTATCCCTGAACATTCTGCGACTGACACCTCCGGCTTAACTCCTGCCGCAACAACCACGAGGCTCGCTGGTTGCTCATCTCTTCCAGCAATGACTCCAGTGACCTCTTTTTTCCCTACCAGCTCAGAAACCGCTTCACCGCAGATCACCTGAATCCCCTCAGACTCAAGCTTTTTTGCAATCTGATCCGACATGTCGGGGTCCAGCATTGATGGAAGAAGATGCGGCATCTGCTCTACAACCGTCACTCTAGCGCCCCTTTTTGCGAGAGAGAACGAGACCTCAACGCCCACGGGTCCACCTCCAACAACTGCTGCGCACTTAACCAGATGCAGCCTTCTGAGTATCGCCTCTCCATCCTCAACTGTCCTCAGCGTGTATACTCCATTCAGGTCAATCCCGGGGATGTCTGGCCTGACCGGCTTTCCTCCAGTTGCCACAACAAGCGAATCGTAAGATATGAGACTCTCTTTTCCGCTCGAGACCTCACGCAGTCTCAGCTTTTTTGATTCTTGGTCGATTTCCACCGCCTCGGTCCCGCAGATCAGCTTGACACCCGGAGGCGCAGACCGATGCAGAAGATCCTTGAAATCCACATCTCCTCTGATTGCGAGAGGAATGCCACACGGATGATAGAGTCCGTAGGGTCTTTTTTCAATCAGAGTGACCTCAGCACCTCTGTTTAAAACCTTGGCATAAGATGCTGCCGTGAATCCTGCGCTCTGACTTCCCAAAACCACAATGCAGGTCAAGCGCGAACCTTCGTGAGCATTTCTACAACGGGAAGCTTTTCTCCGGATAGAAAGCTTATGCAGGCCCCTCCTCCGGTGCTGATGTGTCCCATTTTTCCAGCCAGCCCGGAGGACTCGGCGGCCGCCACCATGTGCCCTCCTCCTATCACCGTGAACGCTCTGGATTTTGCCATGGCCTCGAGCACTCCAAAGGTTCCTCTCTCATAACCCCTCTTTTCAAAAACTCCAAGCGGACCGTTTGCAACAACCGTCTTTGCTCCGGATATTATCTCAGAGTACTTTTTCACGGTTTTGCTGCCTATGTCTTGAATGGGATACTGCGTGGGCAAGGCATCGACCGGGACCTCTGCCGGAGCCCCATCTCTGTTGACAACGAAATCAACGGGTGTAACTATCTTATCTCCATACTGCGACAGAAGCTTCCTCGCCCTCTCGGCTTCCTTATCAAATCCCTTATCCGTTATGACCTTCATGTTAACGTCTCCAAGATTAACACCCCTCGCGACAAGAAACGCGTTTGCAAGCAGTCCTCCTGTTAGAACGGTGTCCGCGATGCCCCTGCTCAGGATATTCTCGATCATCACCATGGAGTCCTTCGCCTTCCCGCCGCCGAGCACATAAACGCATGGCTTTTCAGGGGAGAGCGCCTTCCCCAGCCCCCTCAGTTCCCTCTCCATCAGCCTTCCTGCATACGTGGGCAGCACGGCTCCAAAACCCACCAGAGATGGCTGGTCCCTGTGCGCGGCGCCGAATGCATCGTTGACAAAAACATCGGCCACGGATGCAAGCCTCCTGACGAGGAAGGTCTTCGCCATGTCCTCCGGGCTTCCCTTCAGTCCCTCCTCTGCAAGGAATCTCACGTTTCCGAGGAGAAGTACGTTCCCCGGCCTGAGTTCATCTATTGCTGCGATGGCGGCCGGACCGATCACGTCGTCAACATATTTAACCGGCATGCCGATCGCGGACTCTAGCTTCTTTGCATGTTTTTCGAGCGTGGTAAAGTCCTCATCACCGGCCCTTCCCTGGTGTGCTATCACGACAACCTTTGCCCCCTTTGAGGAGAGCTCCTTTATCGTTTGAGAGCACTCCCTGATTCTCTTGTCGTCAAGGATCTCCCCCGTGTTTGGGTCTATGGGTGAGTTTATGTCAACCCGGAGCAGTACAGTTTTACCCCTGACGTCCGCATCGTCAAGAGTTGGAAACTTCATTTCACTCCCTACTTCATGAGGTCTGCCATCTTGTTTGCCATGTCGACAAGTCTGCAGGAGTAACCCCACTCGTTGTCATACCATGCCACGACCTTCACTAGGTTTCCGCCTATGACAGTGGTCAGCGCCAGGTCGACTATGCAGGAGTGTGGATCTCCTATAAAGTCGCTCGAAACCAGCGGCTCGCTGACGCATCTCATTATTCCCTTAAGCTTACCTGCCTCGGCCTCTCTGAACGCCGCGTTCACGTCTTCAGCGTTTGTGGCCCTGCCCAGCAGCGCGACGAAGTCGACCACTGACACATCAGGTACAGGTACCCTCAGAGCTATGCCGTGCATTCTGCCCTTTGCAGACGGTACAACCTCTCCCAGTGCCTTGGCTGCACCTGTGGTCGTGGGTATGATCGAAAGCCCGGCCGCCCTCGCTCTCCTGAGGTCCTTGTGTATCAAATCGAGAACTCTCTGATCATTCGTGTACGCGTGGGTGGTCGTCATCAGTGCTTTCTCTATTCCAAACTTTTCATCCAGCACGCTCACAACAGGAGCGAGGCAGTTTGTGGTACATGATCCGAGCGATATCACGTGGTGTTTCGCCGGATCGTAAAGAGAATCATTGACGCCTGGTACCACCGTGATGTCCGGGTTCTTAGCCGGAGCGGTGATCAGCACCTTCTTTGCTCCTGCCTGAAGGTGCTTAGAAGCCCCCTCCCTGTCCGTGAACACTCCAGTCGACTCTATCACAAGATCCACTCCCATGTCCCTCCACGGCAGGTTCGCTGGGTCCTTCTCCGAAAGCAGCCTCATCCTTTCGGCGTTGACGACAAGCGCCCCTTCCTCGGCTCTCACATCTGCACTTAGGGTCCTGAACACGGAGTCGTATTTCAGCAGATGCGCAAGAGTCTTTGCATCCGCAAGGTCGTTGATCGCAACTACCTCGAACTTTCTTTGCCTGGAGAGGGAAGCCCTGTAAAACACCCTTCCTACCCTTCCGAAGCCGTTTATCGCCACCCTCATCAAATCCCTCGTAAATGCTTGAGGGAGATTTATTTAAATCTTTTGGAAATCGTACGGATTTGGGATAATATCTCATTTTTTAGACGCGTTCCTTAATTGGTAAGGCTTAAAATAGATGGAGAACACCTTTCTACGGGCTGGACAATGGACCCAGAGGATATTATGGTGCTGATCGAGCTGGCGAGAGAGGGGCCAGGAGAAACCAGGTGCTCCCTGAGCAGACTCGCGGAACGCATGAAAATTTCAAAACAGACGGCTTCCAGGAGGCTCGCGTCGCTGGAGAAGGCCGGAATGATAAAGAGGAAAGTGAGCCCCTCCGGACAGACAGTTGGCGTGACCTCATCAGGCTTCGCAGCAATACGATCGCTTCACCGGGAATTAGGAAAAATATTAAAGGCAAGCGGTGGTCCGGTCGAACTCCGCGGCAGGGTAACCACCGGTTTTGGCGAGGGGAAGTACTACCTGAGCAGGGACGGATACATCAGACAGTACTGGAAGCTGGGATTCAAACCGTACCCGGGCACGCTTGATATAAAGCTCGATGAAAAATCGCTCGCGATCAGGGAGATACTGCTCAGGAATCCATCCGACAGGCTCGACGGGTTCAGAACCAGCGAGAGGGAATTCGGCCCGGTGAAGTTCTTCAGGGGCAGGCTTGAGGGTAGAGACGTGGCCATAATTTTTCCGGAAAGGACGCACCACTCGGATGTTGTGGAGGTCGTTGCCCCTGTTAACCTGAGGAAAGCGCTGGGTCTGAGCGATGGATCTGCTGTCACTGTGGTGGTTGATATATGAACGTGAGGAAAGGAGCATCAGACCTTGCGGCCGGAAAGTTCGTTCTCCTGCACGACTCAGATGGCAGGGAGAACGAGGTGGACATGATCATTGGGGCTGAATTCGTAAAGCCAGAGCACGTGACCGCGATGAGAACCGATGCAGGCGGTCTGATATGCGTGGCGGTCCATCCTCTCATCGCAAGAAATATCGGGCTTCCCTATCTTTCGGACGTCTATGCCTCATGCTCCGACAGATATGAGGTGTTCGGCGCGATAACCCCGAACGACATTCCTTACGATGAGAGGTCTGCCTTCTCCATAACCGTAAACCACAGAAAAACTTTCACGGGTGTGACCGATGTTGACAGAGCTATGACCATAAGCGAGCTGGGCAGGCTTGGTGCAAGGGCTATGAGGGAGAAATGTCTGAATGAGTTCGGAAGAAAATTCAGGAGTCCCGGGCATGTCACGCTGCTGAGGGCGGCAGAGGGGCTGCTTGACTCGAGGAGGGGACACACCGAGCTTGCGGTCGTGCTCGCCGGAATCGCCGGGATAACTCCAGCAGTCGTTCTCTGCGAGATGCTCGACTCATCAACCGGAAAAGCGCTCTCGACAGAAAATGCGGCTGTCTATGCCAGGCGAAACGGTCTCACGCTGCTAGACGGAGCCGAAGTTTTTGAAGAGTTCAGGAGGATGAGCTCAGAATGAAGAGAATTGGAATAGTCGACACGACGTTTGCCAGATACGACATGGCATCGGCGGCCATGGACGAGTTAAAGGACATGTGCAGCGTGAAATTCGAGCGCAGGACCGTGCCCGGAATAAAAGACCTTCCCGTGGAGGCGAAGAGGCTCCTCGACGGGGGATGCGACATCGCGATGGTCTTCGGGATGCCTGGATCAAAGCCCATAGACAAACAGTGCGCCCATGAGGCCTCACTCGGCATCATCATGACAAAGCTCATGACCAACAAGCACGTCATCGAGGTTTTCGTGTTTGAGGACGAGGCAAAAAGCGAAAAGGAACTCGCGGAACTTGCCGAGAGAAGAGCCCGCGAGCACGCGCGCAACGTGTACCGCTTGCTCTTCAGGCCAGAAGAGCTCACAAAAATGGCCGGCACGGGTCAAAGGGAAGGAGGCCCCGACGCCGGACCCATAAGGAGGTGAGAAATTGGTAAAACTGGCAATCTGCGCGAGCGAATTCAACTTTGACATCGTTGCACCCATGATGGAGTTCGCGAGGAAACATGCGGAGTTCCTAGGGGCACAGGTGACCGCCGAGCTGCTGGTCCCGGGAGTCTACGATATGCCCACAGCAGTGAGGAAACTTGCGATGAGAAGCGATGTTGACGCGGTCGTGACACTCGGAGCTGTGATTGAAGGAGAGACGCAGCACGACGAGGTAATAATGCAGCAGGCGACAAGGAAGATGATGGATATATCTGTGGAAACCGGAAAACCCGTGGCTCTTGGGATCTCAGGCCCCGGAGTGACAAGGCTTCAGGCGATGGAGAGGGTCACGGACTACGCGAAACGTGCTGTCGAGGCCGCAGTGAAGATGGTGAAAAGGCTGGAGAGCATCTAATAGGGGTTGGGCAAAAGGTGCCCGTTCAGTCAAAAAAACGGGACAAATAGCATTCTCACGCCTATCAGCGCGATTACAATCGCCATGACCTTCCTGAGAGTTGTGGCACGCGACCTCACCGAAAGATATGGCCCGAGCTGACCGCCCACCACTCCCCCCGCTGCAAGCGGAATGGCGTACTCGAGCACAACGTTGCCGAGCATCCAGTGAGGAACAACCGCGGAAACCGTGGTCAGCGCCATTCCGAACATTGCCGTTGCCGCCGAGAGGTGGACCGACATGCCGAGGATGAAGATCATGACCAGCTCGTCCACGACTCCCCCGCCGATTCCAAACATTCCGGATACTATGCCGCTGAGGAAACTTCCCATCATGCATGCGGTTATCACGCGCCTGTTCAGCTCCGGCCTGCCCCCGCCCCCTTTCTCAGGTTTAGAATTTTTTCTGAGGAAAGCGTAAAACGATATGAACACGAGCATCAGGCCGAACATTCCCGCGAGAATGCTGGATCGCACCATGGTTGTGATGTACGCTCCAATAAAAGCGCCCGGAACGTCAAGGGCGTCCAGAATCAGCCCCACTCTGAAATCAATTCGTCTTCGTGCTGCGTATCCTAACGCGGCTGAAATGGTGATGAAGGTGACCGCAAAAAGACTGACGCCGACGGCCTTCTGCGTGGCGAGGCCAAACCCGAGCACAAGCAGTGGGACTATGAAACTCCCGCCAGCCAGACCGACCATCGAAAAAACAGTGGCTATCAGAAAACCTGCAGCAGACAGAATCATCCAGCTCAAATTTCATCACTTCACGTGGCCGAGTTCTTTTCCGGTTTCGAGGATGGCCCACGCCCAAACCAGACATTCAAAGCTCCTCACCAGGTCACCCTTACGCAGAAAGTGATCGGAATCGCTCCGGTATGCCCTTGCGTTCTCAATCATCCTGGCTCCGGTTTCATCCACAGCGCCGACTCCGTAAAGCGCATCATCCAGCCTGACCGACCACTTTTCGATTTCTGCCCTCAGATCCGACTCGACTCCCATCGTCACACTTCCAGCTCTGCCTCTGGCGGTATTCCTATTTTGGCAACCGCAACCGCTCCTGTTATTTCGCCCCTTTTCAAAAGCCCGGTCTTCATCCTGTGGAATGTCATCGTAACATCGGCTCTGACAGCACGTCCGCATATATTTCCGTCAAGCGGATCTAGACCGGAAGGAACATCGACCGCGACCTTGAACGCCCTGCTTTTATTTATTATATCTATGGCGGACGCGTGCGGCTCCCTGAGCTCCCCTTCTATCCCCGTCCCGAATATGGCGTCGACTATCACCCGGGCCTCACCAGCCGCCTTTCTGAGCTCATCCATGAGCGAGCTGTCCGAAAGGGTGAAAACTTCTATCGAGCTCCGCATCCTGAGAATCACCTCAAGGTTTCGCGAGGCCTCCTGTGTCCTCACATTTTCCTTTCTTCCGAGGAGGAAAACCCGAACCGGAAATCCATAACCGGCAAGATGTCTGGCTGCCACAAAACCGTCCCCTCCGTTGTTTCCCGTTCCGCAGACAACCACAATCAGGGAACCAGCGGTCTCCACCCTGCTCGCGATAAAGTCGGCGACGGCTTTTCCCGCGTTCTCCATCAGCATGAGCCTGGAAACTCCGAGCAGCTCTGCCCTGTCCTCTATTTTCCTCATCTCATCCGGCGTCACCGTCTTCAAGATATCATCTCCTCCGGCGCACCGGCAAAAACTCTAAGCGCATCCGCCTCAACAAAGTGAAGTTTTCCCGGGACCACGAGAACATGCGGTGGTTTTCCAAAATCAACCTCAACCAGCCTTTTTGCCGCGTCTGCCCTGATCACCTGGTCATCCCACCCTGCGCGGGCTATTCCGACGGCCAGTCTGTTCTCGGTGAAGACTCCCCGGCGCAACTTTTTTTCAAGATCAAACATGATTCCAACGGCCTCGGCTATCGTCATCGACCTCCCCTCATCCGCCCTCACGTCAAGCAGGAGAAGCGTATGAAGACCGCGTTTCAGGTTTTCCTCGAGAACCTCGTAAGGTCTGGAGGAGGGATTGTCAGAAAATGGGACGGTTGCTGACGGGCCGAACCTGTAGCTCTGAAGTCCCGTGAGGCCCGGGGCAGCGGATGAAATCGAAGCGGAGGGAACGACCATTGTGTCCACGCCGGACTTTGCGGCAAACAGCCGGAGCGCGACGTGAGTGGTTGCGATCATCGGATCTCCTGGTACCAAGAAAACCACATTTGACTCTCTTGCATCTCTGACTATCTTTTCAGGGCACTCCTCCACAAGTTTTCTGTCCACCATACGCACCTCCTTCCCAATGGTTTTCTCCAGATCGGTTTCCGGCAGCGGGCTCGTATACAGCTCGGCGTAAACGATGTCCGCCTTCCTCGCAATCTCAAGACCTCTCAGGGATATCCCGCCGGGGCCGATCCCAAGTCCGACGAACGTCAACATCGCAAATAATTAATTAGGCATCTGATAAATCAATTCGGGGCCCGTGGCTCAGTCTGGTAGACGCTGAAAAAAGCGGCCGAAAGCAATCGGCTCTTAACGGCAGAGCCGGGAGCCAACCGATGGGTCGTGGGTTCGAATCCCACCGGGCCCGCCATTTCACACTTTACAAACGCAACAGCCGCGGGTTTTCTTTTTAAAGCGCCGGTAACCGTGGTTAAATGGTCCAGTCGCCGGCGTACTGGTCGTACATCACCGGGTTCATCTTTTCGCCGTACTGTGTCATCACGAATCCACTGGCAAGGGGGGCCGCATATGCAAATGCGTTCTCGACAACATTGTATTTTTGCAGTCCAGCCGCTTCATTTCCCACAAAATAGTATGAAAAGACCCCGTTCTTCTGTTCTTTGGTTCCATCGTACGAGTATTCCTCCTCACCGCATGCTGCGACCACCACGCGTCCATTGCCGTTCAGATCATCCATCCCCCCGGAGAAGCAGCTGTCAAAGACAAGCGTTATCTTCGTCGAGGAAAACGTGGATAACTTCTGTCTCAGCTGCCCGTCCAGTATCAGGTAGAGATCTGATGAAACTATAGCCTCATCTGTGTACTCCGCGTCTCCATCGTTGTAGCCATCGTACGCGCTTCCATGCCCGCTGTAGAAGATGACCACCTCAGAGTTTGGCCCCTCCCATGAGTTGAGCCAGTCCAGGGCCGCCATTATGTTCTTAGCGGTGGCGTTGCCGTCCAACAGGAGCTTTATGTTGCCAGCCGGATAGCCCCTGGACAGAAGATAGCTGTACATGTCTCTGGCATCGTCGTCGCAGTACTGGAGGTCGTACTGTCTCCCCCTGTAGTCGGAGATCCCTATTACAACCGCCCACCTGTCAACCGATGGGTTCGGCTGCGGCGCCGGAGGTTTTGCCCTGCCCTGCTCCACCACACGACCGCCCGCGGACCTTTCGCTGTAAACCTCCTTTGGACCATGATACAATCTGGCGCCCTCAGAGGGCGAAAACGCCGTCGCCAGCGAAACGGAAAATGCTGTCAAACAAAACGTGATGACAAGACATGCGACCAATCTTGAATGCAATTTCATCCGATCCTCTGTGAGAAACTGACACGCATCACGTATAAACCTATTCGCCTGTCGGGATTCAGCGTTCAGCAAACGTCTTTAGACCCAAACGCAAGGAAAATCGGGAAAAGCATGAGAACCGGGTACGGACGTGAGAGTGTAGAGTACACCGAAGGCGTGAAACTTCTTCTCGGGGAGCCCAGAAAGGCGATTCTGAAACTCTCCATACCCATGGTTGTCGCCATGCTGGTTCAGACAACATATAATCTGGTTGACGCCATATGGGTTTCAGGACTTGGCACCGCGGCGCTTGCGGCAGTCGGTTTCGTGTTTCCGTTCTACACGATGCTCAACGCCATATCGACAGGCATCGGGGTCGGCGCCACGACAAACATATCAAGAAGAATCGGGGCTGGAAACAGGAGGGGTGCCGGAAGTGTGGCTACTCATTCCCTGCTCATGCCACTGCTCCTGTGGACGGCTTTCTCGCTGCCGCTTCTGCTGCTATCCGGACCGGTATTCCGAACGGTCGGAGCGGGGGATGTTCTGGATCAGACCTACGCATACGGAAGCGTGATACTGGCAGGGTCTCTGTTTCTCATGTTTTCAAACATCGGAAACGCCGTTCTGCGCGGGGAGGGTGATGCGAAGAGGGCGATGACTGCGATGGTTATCGGCGCCATGCTCAACATCTTCCTGGACCCGGTTTTCATATACGCGCTCGACATGGGGATAGCCGGAGCGGCCTGGGCAACCATCCTCTCACTATCGGTTTCCTCCATGCTCATGATTTACTGGATGATCATGAAAAGGAGCACTTACGTTGAAATCGGATTCAGAAAATTCAGGCTTGACGGAAACGTTGTGAAGGACATTTTCAGGGTGGGAATACCGTCCTCCGCAATACAGCTTTCGATGTCTTTCTCGATGGTCCTGATCAACTTTCTTCTGGTGGCGCTGCCCTCCGGAGGAACGGACGGCGTTGCCGTGTTCGGGACCGGCTGGAAGGTTGTGACCATCGGGACCATGCCGCTCTCAGGCATAGCGACAGCCGTGATAGCCATCAGCGCTGCGGCGATCGGGCAGCGGCTTCCAGAAAAACTCAGCGCGGTTCACCTAGAGGCGATAAAAATTGGTATGGCAATGGAGATCCCGATAATGATCGCCACCGCAGTTTTTGCCCCGCAGATCGCGCTCGCGTTCACTTACTCCGAGGGCTCCGCACGCATCTATGGAGACATCGTGAGATTTCTGAGGACGATAGTTATCTTTTACCCGTTCCTCTCGTTCGGAATGATTTCATCTGCAATGTTCCAGGGGGTGGGCAGAGGGATATACTCGCTCGCCGTGACGGTAACGAGATCGATATTCCTGATCTGGCTCTACATATTCGCCCTGGCGTTCGCGCTGAACATGGGGTTGCCCGGAGCGTGGTGGGGGATAGTGCTGGCGAACGTGACAGGATCGATCATCGGGTTCACCTGGGCGAGAATTTACATAAGAAGACTTCAGAGGCACGGCAACGAAACAAAAAACCTAGAAAAATGAAAGGAAGACCATGTAAACGGCCGCGTTCACCAGTGTGAGCGGTGCTCCGACCTTAACGAAATCAGTAAAGCTCAGCGTGCTTCCCCTCTTTTCAGCATTCTGAACTATTATGACGTTGCTTGCAGCGCCCAAAATCGTGAGGTTTCCGGCTATAGTGCTTCCTGCCGCCAGAGCCATGAGGCCGGCCGTCGGCGCCTTTGCGACGAGAGGAAGGATCAGGGCGACGAGAGGAACGTTGGAGATGAACTGGCTCAGAACTACGCTGAAAGCGACAATAGAGTAATTTGAAAGAAAAGTTCCCTCGCCGATCAGCGACTGTATGAAACCGGTTTCCCACACGCTCTCCATCAAAATGAACATCGACGCGAAGAAAACCAGGGTTTGCCAGTCCATCTTTCGCAGTATTTCCTTTCTCCTCGGTCCCATCAATAGGACAGGTGCAGCCGCCGCGAGTGCGATTATCGTCAGGCTGAAGTCGATCCCGGTGTTCAGGAGGGCAAGCGCTATCTTAACCGTGACCATGGCTCCGAGAACAAAAAGGGATATCCTACAGGTCGTGGCAAGCTTTTTGTCCCGGACCTCCCCGCCAGCATTCCTGATTTTTCTCATCCCGAACTCCTTTCTGAAAAACACCCTCAGAAGGAGATACGCAAGAAGGAGGTTGATAAAAGTGGGGATTAGGAGGTACTGGAAAAATGTGATGAACGGACTGCGCACACCTCCCCTTACGGCTATCAGCAAGTTCTGCGGGTTACCGATCGGACTCATCGCGCTGCCTATCGTGACCGCAAACGCAAGCGAGAGAAGCATGAGCTTGGGCGAGATGCGGTGCGACCTGGCCAGCAGCAGAACGAGCGGGGTGCCGATTATCGCCATCGTGTCGTTCATCAGGAACGCTGAGGCGAAACCCACGAAGAAAAGAACCGAGAGGACAAGCGAGTCCACGGAACGTGCCCTGCCGAAGAGAACGCGGGAAATGCGCGAGATGTATCCGCTCTCGTCAAGAGCCTGTCCGACCACGAACATCCCGAAAAGAAAAAACATCACGTTAAGATCTATAGAAAGTGCGGCATTCAACGGGGATATCTGCCCGGTCACTAGGACCGCCGCAGCACCTGCGAACATTATCTGCCATATCTGAAGCCTGAGCCCCCCAACCTGCCTGATTGCCACCAGCAGAAAAACAACAGCCAGCACTACAACCGGGATTACGGCCATGTGAGACCTCCAGACGATCGACGAACCGCCATTCTCCTACACCCGGCAAGTTAATACATTTTGGCATCAGAAAACGTAACTGGTAGCCCCGTGGTGTAGATTCGCCCTTAAAGCGGAGCACATCGGTCAAGCATCCGGGCCTTTGGAGCCCGTGACGGCGGTTCGAATCCGCCCGGGGCTATCACAGGTAGAAAAAGGATGGGACGCTTTTAGGCCTATCGACCACTCTGAACGTGTCCTCGTTTTCGGCTATTGTCCTGCCCCTGTGCCTGATCACTGCCTTAACCTTCCACTGCCCGGTTTCCGCATTCGGCGGAATTGGAATGACCTCCATGGGCCTCAGCGGATATACGGTCCTCACACCATCCGCAGGTATGTCGATTCTGCCCTCTTTCTCAAAAAGTACCTTTCCAGAAGGAGACTCTACCCACCACCTGTAACTCGCACCGTCGAACTCGGCATGAAGATCATTTATCACCGTGAATTCACCGAAGAATCCTGCTCCCCGGGAGAACTCCTCTCTGGGCGGGGTGAGCATGATGTAGATCGGAGAATAGACCTTCTTAAGAGTGAAATATGCCTTCTTTGGTCTTCTGTAATAGTCAACCACCGACCATGTAATGGCCGGCCATGGATCAACAAACATGAACTGAAAAACTCCGGTCACTCCGGTGTACTTCCTTCTCCTGTACTGCTCAATCGCGAACTTGAGAAGCCTCGACTGGTAGTCCTGAGAGTTCTCGACAAATTCCTCAAGCGATTTTCCCATTTCTACCTTCGCCGCCCTGAACGTCTCCTCGTACTGAAAGTTGTGAAACGCCCATCTCTTCCAGTTTGGCGGCCAAGCATCTTTACCGAAAGCCCTCTTCATCGAATCAACGTTCATCAGCGCCTGAGCCCCGAATTCGGTTGGGCACGGACACCCTGGAATCCCGATGTACATGTGATAGTCTCCGTGATACCAGCCGGGGTAAGGATGCTCTCTGAACTCGCTCGCCATGTGGACGTGCCTCGTGACGTCCAGTCCTTTCGCAAGCCTGTAAAGGGCGCTGTCTAGTTTCCGGTTGAACTCCTGCGGCTCGTTATGGCAGCACCACACCACGATGCTCGGATGGTTGAAAAAGGTGCTGATCATCTCTTTCATCATCGGGAGCGCCTTGGTTGCAATGCTGTTGTCGTAGGACCACTGCAGAGGAAAGTCCTGCCATATGAGTATGCCCATCTCGTCGGCAACATCGTAAAGTTCATCCCTCTCCACATGCGCGTGAACCCTCACGAAGTTCACATTGCATTCCCTGATCATCCTGAAATCTCTTTCGTATCTCTCCCTGTTCATCTCAGACAGCCACTGAGTGTGTATTACGTTGGTTCCCCGCGGGAAGAATCTCCTTCCGTTGATTCGCCAGGTCCAGTCCCGATCGAGCGTTAGCCTTCTGACGCCGAACCTCCCGCGCACCCTGTCGCTGATCCCGGCCTCGGTTCTGACCTCAAGCTCGAAGAAGTACATGTCCGGCACACCCTGATCCCACTGCCACCAGAGCCGTGGTCGGTTCAGCAGGAGCTTAAAATCAGTCCGATTCACGCCGGGTTTAAGTTCAACCTTTTTTCTCAACCTGCAGGCTGACCATTTAAATGTCTCCCCGCCGATTTGAAGTTCAATCTCCGCACCAACCTTTTCGGTTCCCAGATTTCCCAGCAGAACGCGCGGACGGACAAGCGCCTGTCCTTTTCCGAACTCCTGGAAAATATTAACCGCGTCAACCTTGACCTGACCGGTGGTTATGAGCTGCACGGAGTTCCATATCCCACCGGTGTTCCACCTCTGGCCATCTCTGCTCACGCCGCCGGGCCTGCAGTCGTGGTGCCCGTAAACTCCCTTCACAATCCTTTTGCGATTGGGCCAGTCCTCCTCCCTCTCCCACGGTGAATCCACCTCAACCGCAAGCAGGTTTTCCTTTTCCAAAATTCCGCTAACGTTGAACTCAAAAGGCGCGAAGTATCCCTCATGGCGCCCCAGATATCTTCCGTTCAACCATACCCGGGCAGCATAGTCAACCCCGTTGAACCTCAGCGTTGCCCATCCGGAGTCCCGGGCCCTGAAGTTCTTTCTGAACCATACCTTTCCGTGATAATCCTCCAGTCCGCCCAGATGCCAGTTCACCGGAATTCTCATCCGACCCCAGCCGGAATCGCTAAGATCCGGGGCTTGCGGGCGATCTGCCGTTACTCTGTCAGATGTTCTGAACCTCCAGACTCCATCGAGGCCCTGCAGATATCCTTTTTCTCTTGACAGGAACAAAACAGGCACCTACTGTTTCAGGTAGTTCTTCCAGTTCTTCATAACGAGAGCGGCACCGCCGAAAACCATCGCTATGCCGGTTACGGCAATCAGCATTCCGGTAAGAGCAGGCTGCCACTCTGCCGCCATGAGCCAGACCCCCACAACCAGGAGGAAAATGCCAAACGCAACACAGGCCAGGTTGTTTGAGGGCTTTGTCTGCCAGACTCTGCTCGCACCCGCGAATATCATCAGCACGCCTGCGACGAACAAGCAGACTCCGACCACCACGGTCCTGGAGGTGCTCATGGTGCCTATTCCGTGGTTGATCGCGAGCGCACCTCCTATGATCAGAGCAAATCCTGCTATGATCAAAACGAAGTACTTTGTCGGATCAGGAAGTCTGGGCGGCGTGTACGCAACCTCTGACATCAAATGCACCTGCCAATATCATATCGCTGGGCTTATCAATTTTTTGCAACCTCCTGACAGGCTCAGCCCGCCCCCCAGAGCACCAGCTCAAGCATAAGCGTTGCGCATGCGACTAGGGTTACGGGAATCATGACCGCAAAACCGTATTTTGAAAACTTTGAAAATGAGATGTTCTGTCCCCTCTCCGAGAGTATGTCTGCCCACATTATGCCGGCCAGGGCCCCTATCAGGGTGAGGTTCGCCCCAAAGTTGCTGCCCGCTATCAGCGCTAATGACGAGCCGAGCCTCTGGGTCGCCGGGAGCTGCAGGCCCTGGATGCCTCTCACGAAGAAAATGACCATCGGATGGTGGTTCATCAGACACGCCATCAGGGATGAAAGAACACATACCCCGAACACCATTCCCAGCATGCTTCCGGAGAGATATCCTACTACATCGGAAAACAGCGATATCCAGCCTGCGGACGCCATGCTCTCAATTATGATGAACAGTCCGAGGAGAAATGGAACAGTCTTCCAGGGGACTTTTGACACAACATGAAAGACGCCAGAACGGTAACGAAGGGCGTCATTGACCAAAACCGCAGAGGCCATAATCAGGGGAAAAATCCAGACAGGCAACCCGGTCCAGCTGGATGGAATGCTCATGAGGACAATGACCAGTATGAGCGCAAGCAGACCGAACGAGGCGCTCTTTTTATCACGGATGGAAACTACCGAGAGCCCCGGACCGTCAATCTTCTGTGGGATATCCTGCCTGAAAATCAACCAGAGCATGCCCAGACACGCCACCGCAGAAACCAGTGATGGAAGCAGCATCCATTTCGCGTACTCAGCGAAGTTTATCCCTGCGGCGTCGGCGACCACGATGTTTGTCGGGTTCCCTATGTAGAGCGCCATCCCCGCTATGTTGACCGCAAAAAATTGGGCGAAGAGGAAGGGCATCGGTTTCATTCCTGAATTGCGGGCTATGTAGAGGACTATGAACGTCATGGTCAGTATTATTATGTCATTGTCCGTGAAGAGAGTCAGCAGCAGCGTTAACAGGAATATATACAGAAAGAGCCTCCTTCCGGAGTTCCCGGCCAGCCTAGCCACCCTGAGCGAAATATATTCGAAGAAGCCTGAGATCTCCAGAGAGATGCATATGTAAGAGAGAGAAAGTATCAGGATCAGTACGGAATAAGGTTTGAGGCCGTCTGAACCGAATATTCCGCTGAGGACAACGGCGGGCGGCGCGGAGAGCGTGATGATAAGAAAGATCACGCCCAGAACCGGCGCCAGCCCGTAGTCGAGGTGAATGTACTTGTATGTGAGGGGGATCCTGACAAAAGGGTGTTTGAAAACCAGAAAGATCGTCGCTATGAAAACAGCAAGGGGCAGAGGATTGTACAAGCAATTTCACCCATCAAGTCACTTGCCCTCCTCGGCCCTCTTCACAACCACCACCGTACATGGCGCGTTCTTAAGTATGTAATCGGTAACGTTTTCGGAGATGGCGCCGAGGATTCCCTTTTTAGGTATCGTGCCGGTGACTATAATGTCGCAGTCGTTCTTTTTCGCAAAAGATACTATGGCTCCACCCACCTCGGTCGCCTCCACAAGCTCCAGCCCGGCATCAATCCCCTCCCTATTGAGAGCATCTATAATCCACGCAAACCTCTCAGCGGCATCCTTTTTCACAAGCTCGCTCAGCACCCTCACCACGTTCAGAACGATGACTTTTGTCTCCCTGCTGCAAAGCTTTGCCGCAACATTAACAACCTCCTCGGGCGTGGCATCGGTCACGCAGAGAACCATTCTCCGGTACAAAACTACACCCAATCTGGATAACGCTGGAAACATTAAAAGGTTGGGGAGGCGGATTCAACCGAAGTAGCTCGGACTCTCTCCTTCCTGCTTCTGTGGAGGCCTGACGCCAGGGAGCGGTACCGGAGGGGGTACGTTGAGGCTTCTAGAGACTATCGTGGCCTCCACCAAGGAGGTGCTCGTTATGGCCTGGAGAAGGACCTGCGGCGGTGCTTTCTTATCTCTGTATCCTTCCCTGATCTTCTCAATCTCATCCTTTGGACCGGATACCAGCGCCTGCCCCTTTATGTTTATCTGAGCGATTGAAGGCGTGTACCCTATCGTCACGACGAACGGAAGCACCAGCTTGTCGTCCTTCGGCTCCACTCCCACTATATTTATGTTCGTGGAGATGTGCACACCCTGAGGAGCGGGCTCATCCCTTCCCCAGAAGCGCTCGGCTGAGATGTAGTTGATGTCAACTCGAACCTGCAGATTACCACCGGTTCACAATATCCCATCACGGTATTAAAACTGTCGAGTGCATCAGTGATCCCTCTCCTCCATTCTCACACGAAACTCGCGCACGAGAGGTCTAGCAAGGTGTCTCCTAGCCCTGGGGGGCACCTCATACGCCCCAACGTCAAGATCCCTCCGAACCTCAGCCAACCTAGTCGCACCGGGAGGGGCTCTGATTTTGCACCTCCTGCAGGAGTACCCCTTGTTCTTTCCCTCAGATTTCATCCGCTTTCCACAGGTCGGACAGGCCGGATTGCTCTTTTTGAAAATCCGGGAAAGGCCAATGACTGCTAGCTTTTCGAGATTTATTGTCAATGGCAGCCCGGGCTTTTCCTTGACGCCACCGCACGCAAGCACTGTGTCCCCCGGTACCAGTTTTTTTACAACATTCCTAAAGTGCCTAGTTGGCTCATACGCCGCGCAGTGTATCTCTCCAGTATCGTCCTTGAGCCTGAATATCACGTGCCCTCCGGGTATGACCTCAGGAGCACTTGAGACCTTACCCTCCACGATCACGGACCAATAAGGCTTCACCTCTGAAATCTTAGCCCTTCTTAGATGCTCGTCTGTGCCCTGATTAGTCACAAATATAACGGTCCGATTGACCGGCTCTAGCGGCCTCAGAATTTTTCTAGCCCTTTCCAATATTTCGGGGCTTTCACCCCTAATACCGTACAGCACGGGACAGGGAGTATGAGGCGTTATCCTAATCTCTCCCGTGAGCGGATCAATGTTGTCGAATGTTCCAGGATATGTCAGAGAGTCCATTTTGACAACTGACTCGGGATCTACTTTCCTCGGCTTTCCCCAGTTTTCGGGTGTCCGGTACGCCATCAGCTCGTACGTCCGGTCTTTCTCAAGAGTGTTCCCTATGGCTGCAAGGGCTCCTATTATTCCCCTGCCAAGCTTGAACTTATACAACTCTGCACCGATCTCTTGCGCCAGGGTTTCCGCCTCGTCAATCGTCACTATTTCCTGCACGGCTCTTTTCGAGAACTCCCTGAGGCTATCCGGAACCCTGCTCCCACAGTAAAACGCGACGCCGGGATCCGTGCCCTCTGCTTCAATCTCCGCGAGTTCTCCAACCGTTTTCAAAACGATGTCCCTGACCTCCCGAGTCTGCGATTCGGAAACATCGAGCGAAAAAGCTACGCTGCAGTTTCCTCGGGTTTTATACGGGCACCCGGGATTGAGCCTTATCAGCTTAGGAAAACCTCTCACAGAAAATCCTCTTTTTTTAAGCCTAGATAGCGCCACCGCCGCAACATACGTGGTACACATCCCTTTTCTGGAGTCGGTATCGTCTATTCCAACCTGAAAGTTCACGCTGATCACCTGCGATAATATGTCTCGCAGGCTTATTATTCGCATCTTGTACGCACACCACAAAATTAAAACGCCCTGCTACCCAAACGGTGGGCTGGAGGTAAGCAGTTGCCATGCATGATCGTAGCGGGGGGGCAGTGGGGTGACGAGGGGAAGGGAAAAATCATAGCATACCTTGCGCTGAAGGACAGGCCCGATATAATAGCAAGGTCAGGTGTTGGGCCAAATGCGGGGCACACAGTATACTGGAACGGAAAAAAGTTCGGGCTCAGACAGATACCGTGCGGTTTCGTTTACTCCGATACAAGACTTCTGATAGGCCCGGGTGTGCTGGTCAATCCCAAGGTGCTGATCGATGAAGTTGAGCTGACCGGATCCAAAAACAGAATTGGAGTTGATGGAGGCTGCGCGATCATAGAGCCCCAACACATCAACGAAGACATGTCTTCTGACTACCTCAAGGAAACAATAGGGACAACAGGCACAGGGTGCGGCCCGGCCAACGTGGCTAGGGTCAACAGAAAGGTGAGACTTGCCAGAGACGTTCCTGAACTGAAGGATTTCATAGCGGACGTGCCTCTGGAAGTTAACCAGGCTATAGACTCGGACAAAAACGTGTTAATTGAGGGGACTCAGGGCTTCGGGCTCTCGCTCTATCACGGCACATATCCCTACGTCACCAGCAAGGACACATCAGCGAGTTCGCTCGCCGCCGACGTTGGCGTGGGGCCGACAAAAATCGATGATGTCATGCTGGTTTTCAAGGCGTATGTGTCCCGCGTTGGTGCCGGACCTTTCCCAACTGAAATACCTGTCGAGAAGGCCGAGGAGATGGGGATAGTGGAGTTCGGCACTGTTACGGGAAGACGGAGAAGGATAGGAACGTTTGACTTCAACCTGGCCAAACGGGCGGTGATGATAAACGGCGCGACCCAGATTGCCATCACATGCATAGACAGGATGTTTAAAGGAGCATCAGGATCCAAATCGTGGAACAGCCTTCCATCCGACGCCAAAAAGTTCGTTGAAAACGTGGAAAACGAGCTGAAGATCCCTGTCACGATAGTATCTACGGGAGCAGACCTTGAGAACATAATCGACATGCGGGCTGAGAAAACTTGAAGCGAATGGTAATTGCAGTTACCGGAACGCCAGGAACTGGAAAAACCGTTTTCGCTGAAAAACTATCAGGGGAGCTCAACGCCGGGCTGATACGCATAAACGATCTTATCGAAAAGAGAAAAATATATGAACTTGACAGGGATGGCACAAAAATAGTTGAGGTCAAAGCCCTGAAAAGGGAACTCAAAAAAGAGATTTCGAAATTCGAGGGGACCGTGATTGTTGAGGGGCACATGTCACACTTCATGCAGGCTGCCACCCACGTTGTGGTGCTGAGAACCAGCCCAGAGGTTCTCATAAATAGACTCGAGAGCAGGGGGTATTCCGCCAGAAAAGTGATGGAAAACGTGGAGGCTGAGGCGCTCGACATAATCCTGTGGGAGGCTGTCAAAGAGCACGGGATAAAAAAAGTGTTTGAAATTGACACCACGGGAAAAAAGGTGGACGAATGCGTAAGAATCTTTCTCAGCGCACTTAAAAGGAAGTCCAAGCTAAAACCGGGCAGAATAAGCTGGCTGGAGAAATACCTGAACATGCAAAACAGTTCCGAACTTAAAAAATGCAAAATTAAAAATACAAAGGAGAAAAAGTAATAACACGAGATTAATGAGCAGCATTGACGTCGTCCAGCCCAATATTAGTTCAATAAATTCATTTCACTTCAACCAAAAATTTCGGAGTATTATTGTTGTAGTTGCTTTTACGGTGCCCCTCGTTGTATCTCTAATCCTCCTTTTTTCTTCAACCGCCCCGGCCGTTTCCGCTCATCCCTTTCCATACAGCGGGAGCGGGACTCCTGATGACCCGTACATGATAGAGAACGTGGAGGGCCTGCAGGCAATGAAGGAGAACCTCTCAGCATGCTACAGGCTTAAAAACGACATCGATGCATCCGTAACCAAAACGTGGAACGGCGGACAGGGTTTTGAGCCTGTTGGGCCTTTTTCGGGGATATTTGACGGAGACGGACACAAAATAGAGAATCTATACATAAACAGAAATTCAGACAATGTTGGTCTTTTTAGCGTTATTGGAGCCACTGGAGTTGTGGAGAATGTTGGGTTAGAAAATGAGAACATAAATGGCGAATTCCGTGTTGGGGGGCTGGCTGGGGCTAATTTTGGAACGGTTTCGAACAGTTATACAACGGGTGTGGTCAGTTGCGAAGAGGGACTAGGAGGAGGATTAATTGGCTCAAACGATGGGATTGTGGATAATTGTTTTTCAACCAGCAACGTGGTGGGTTCTAATGACCGGGTTGGAGGGCTGATTGGGGGTAATTACGGAACCGTTGAGAACTGTTACTCAACAGCAGACAATGTGAGCGGTGGCAGTTGCGTTGGAGGGCTGATTGGGGTTAATTACGGAACCGTTGAGAACTGTTACTCAACAGCAGACAATGTGAGCGGTGGCAGTTACGTTGGAGGGCTGATTGGGTGTACATATCAAAGCGTTTTAAATTCATACACCACTGCTAACGTTTCAGGAACCACACACGTTGGAGGGCTAGTCGGATGGAGTACTGGTAACGGCTATATACGCAGATGTTACGCGATCGGTTCTGTCAGCGGTTCTTTAAACGTGGGGGGTCTGGTGGGAAATTCGAGTTATGGGGGTGGAGTTTATGACTCCTACGCTAGAGGAGATGTAAGCGGGAGCAGCAATGTGGGCGGGCTTATTGGATTTCTTCAGTATTCCACTATGCATAGGACATACTCCACAGGAGCGGTAACCGGCACGACCAACGTGGGCGGCTTGATCGGGAGTACTCCTCACGGACCGTACAATGCGTTCTGGGATATCAACACCTCAGGCCAGGCGACGAGCGCGGGAGGCACCGGAAAGACCACAGAGAACATGAAGAACGTCAGGACCTACACCGACACCACGTGGAGCACCGGTCTCACATCCGCATGGGACTTTAAACGCAACCCGTACGGAGATACGGGCAACGATGACGTGTGGGCGATCGACACCGTCACGAACGACGGCTACCCGTACCTCTCCTGGCAGCCGCACGTCCTGCTGCTCTCACCCGAGAACGGGCTGACCACGAAAGACAACGTTCTGACGCTCACATGGGACAACGTGGTCGTGCCCGACAACTTTGAAGTATGGGTTGACAACAATCCTGACTTCTCCTCGCCGGTGGTCCTTGACAACACCGGGGACAACTTCTACGACCTGCCGGAACTCCCGGACAACATATACTTCTGGAGGGTGTTCGCCTACTCCGGCGGCGAGGTGGTCCTCATCTCGGACAACTGGAGCTTCATCATCGACACCCTTCCCCCTCATGTGCCGACGCTCACCCTCCCGGGAGACAACCACGGCACGGACAACCGCATGCCCAGCTTCACCTGGACATGCCAGGACAACACGTCCCGCACTGACAACGTGAGCGGGATAGAGAACTATGAGATACAGATCGCCACGGATAACGGGTTCGGATCCCCGCTTGTGCACGAGAACGTCTCATTATCCATATACACCCCCCCGGACAACCTGGACTGGGGAACCTACTACTGGAGGGTGAAGGCCCGGGATAAAGCCGGAAACGAGGGTGGCTGGTCAGAGAACAGAGCCCTGAAGATACTTGACTTCGACGTGACGACCGACCCGACATCGCTTGAGATGATGAGGGGAGGAAGCTCTGACGTGACCGTTAACGTGGTCAACCTGCACGGTCCCGGTGAGAACGTGTACCTGACCGGGAGCTGGGTCGGGACAGCACCGTCGGGCGTCACCGCAAGCTTCAGTCCGTCAAACGGGATAACCGACTTCAGCAGCACACTCACCTTCACCACGACATCGAGCGCCGACGAGGGCACGTTCACCTACCGGGTCACCGCGGCCAACAGCTCTGGAGAGATAGTAAGAACAGCAGACGTGAGCGTGAGCATAGCCGCCATGATATTCTCGGTGGACGCCTCCGAGAAGTCCATCACCCTGATGAGGACGGACTCTGCCACGTCCGAGATAACAGTTGACTTCGTGTGGGGCTCGCCCAAGACCGCCACTCTGAGCGGTGCATGGATCGGGACCGCGCCCACCGGAGTCACGGCCAGCTTCAGCCAGACATCGGGCACACCGACCTTCAGCTCCACCCTCACCTTCGTCACCTCGGGCAGCGCCTCCCCCGGCAGCTACACCTACAGGGTGACCGCAAAGTCTGGCATATCCAGGACGGTCAGCATATCTGTGGTCATAAACTCCAGCATGACCCTGACAGTCGCCACCGACAGGGACAACTACGTCAGGGGGCAGTACATCAGGATATCGGGCACCGCGCTTGACCCGAAGGGCTCCCAGGCGGCGGAGGGAACGATCAGCCTGTCGCTGTCCTGCGACAACTGGAGGAAGAGCCTCACCGCCGAGATAGGCAGCGGGACCTACTCGGTCACCCACTTCATAAACTTTGACCAGCCGGTAGGGACCTGGACCATCAGCGCGACCGCATCGGACAACAGGGGGAACACCACAGCGAATGCTGTTACAAAGACGGTGTCAGTGTCCGAGAGCGCCGTCCACAGGTTCTACACGGTGACAGTCCTGAACCCGCCGCCCGGCATCATAGTCTACAGGGGGGACTCAGTGCAGGTGACCGTTGAGGTGAAGGACGGGAACCTGGCGGTCCAGGGGGCGGAGGTTCTCTTCAGGACGAAAAGCGGCAGGACCGTCAGGCTCACAGAGACATCAGCGGGCATATACTCCACAGTTTACACCGTCGGATGGGACGAGGACGTGGGCGACTGGTCGCTCACCGTGACAGGGATAAAGGACCTTGGAGGCTACTTCAGGGGAGGGAGCACGGTAAACGTCCTGGAGGTCGCACCGGCGCGGCTGAGCCTGAGGCTGGTCGCTCCCTCCGGGAGCGTTGAGGCGGGTCAGACCGTAGAGGTCAGGGTGAGGGCGACATATCCCGACGGAACTCCGCTGGAGCAGGGGGCCCTCGTGGTCAGGACCTCTGGAGGTGAGAGCCTCTACCTGACCCACGCCGGAGACGGTGAATACGTGGGCAGATACACCGTCAGGGATCGGGATGTGGGCACATGGAGCCTGCAGATCTCAGGAGTTGACGCCCACGGGAACTCTGGCACAGCAACGGCAACCGTCACGGTAAGGCCGACTTCCATAGGAGGATACGTCGTCCAGTACTGGTGGGCGGTGGCATGCGCCATCGCCGTTGCATGCGCCGCAGCCACTCCTTTCGGCATAAAGCAGTCCAGGCTGCACAGGCTCAGGTCCACAACGAAGGAGCGCCAGAGGGTGGAGGTGCTGAAGCAGGAGGCCGCCATAGAGTACTTTGTCAGGAGGAAGATCACCAGGGAGGCGTATGAAAAGCTGCTGCACGACTACGACGTACGTCTGGGAGAGCTGCACAAGATCGAGATGGAGCTGAAGTGGAAGCTTAAGATGAAGTGAGAAAAATAATTGCCAGTCTTAAAATTGAATAAATTTAAATGTGCTCATTCATAAAAGTGAGGGATTCAGATGGGCGGAACCTTGCGAACAGCTGCGCTGATGTTTACTCTGACTGCAATGCTGATGATGATCGGATTTATCGCGGGGTATCTCACTGGGATTCCTATAACATATACGATAGGGGCCTTCACGCTGCTGGCATCCTTCATGAATCTGCTGATATACTGGTACGCAGACAGGTGGGTGCTCGGCATTTACAGGGCAAGACTTGTATCTGAGGATGAAGAGCCAAAACTCCACAAAATCGTGGAAAATTTGGCCTCCAGAGCAGGACTACCCAAACCAAAAATTGCTGTCGTCCCGGTTGATGTGCCGAACGCGTTTGCCACAGGCCGCTCACCGTCTCACTCGGTTGTGGCAGTTACAAACGGCGCGATCAGAACTCTAAACGATGAAGAGTTGGAGGGAGTACTCGGCCACGAAATCGCGCACATAAAGAACAGGGACATGCTGATAAACACACTGGCCGCAATAATGGGGGCGGTGATAACCTACGTGATGTATTTCTCGCTATTTTCGGACAGAAGGAACAGAAGCGACTCTGGCGGGCTGCTCATGATACTCGGTCTCTTTCTAATACCTTTCTGCGCAATGCTCGTCAGGCTCTCCATATCGCGCGGCAGAGAGTACTGGGCTGACGAAACCGGGGCAAAAATAACTGGAAAACCGATTGCCCTGGCGAATGCGCTGAAAAAGATAGAGAGGGCAACTTTGGCTTCTCCGCTGAGATCTGGAAACCCCTCCACGGCATCCCTGTTCATAGTCAACCCTTTCAGAGGACTGAGGCTTCTATCTCTATTCTCAACCCACCCACCGACTGATCTCCGGATAAAGCGCCTCGAAAGCATGGGCACGGCCGCATAAAATCAGAAAACCGGGAAAATTCTGAGGACGATTTCCAAGATGATCAGGGCGACCGAGAAGACGATTACTGCCTTTGGTGATATCTTTATGCCGTGGCCCTCTTCCCTGAAGTACCTTATCAGACCTGCCCCTGTCGGCGGCATTGATTCCTCGCGTCTTCTCATATCATCCCACACATCCTGCGCTTTCATCCTTTTTAGCCCTGACGCTGGCCTCTGCAACCGTATTTAATAGGGGTGGCGAAAACTGTAAGGGGTGATAAGCTGAAGCGCTACGTTCCGGACGAAAGCGTGCTAACCAACGGGCTCCTGCGCAGGATGACCGAGGCCGAGCTGCGTGACGCCGAGATAATAATACCTCACGGACTGATGGCAAATCTTGAGCATCAGGCGAAGATGATGAAGGAATCCGGAGTGATCGGGCTGAAGGAGATAAAGAGAATAAAAGAGGCAGGGAAAGAAAGAGGGATAACTGTTGTGTTTTCACCAGCCCCCGAAGAGAAGAATGATCACATGACGCTCGAAGACGAGATAAGAAAAATCGCGATGGAGAGCGGTGCAACGCTTATAACAAGCGACCAGGTAAGCGCAGAGGTTGCCGGGATACTCGGAATAGAAACGATGTACCTGGAGCCCGGAGAGACGGGATTCAGTACAAAGCTGATGAAATACTTCGGACCTGACACAATGTCGGTGCATCTCAAGGCGAGGGTAAGACCGATGGCAAAGGTCGGAAGGCCCGGCAGGTTCAAGCTGGAAGTGCTTGATGAGAGACCCATGGACGAGAGAGAGCTGAAGGAGATTGGCCACGAGATAATGGAGCTCGCAAAAAGGGACCCGGACTGCTTCATAGAATTTGAGAGGGAGGGCGCAAGCATGGTCCAGCTCAGAGAGTTCAGGATTGCAATCACAAGACCGCCCTTCAGCGACGGTTTCGAGATAACCGCGGTAAGGCCGGTTGCAACCGTGAAACTGGAGGACTACAGGCTCTCCGAAAAACTGAAGAACAGGCTGAAGGCGAGGGCTGAAGGCATACTGGTAGCCGGGCCCCCCGGCGCCGGAAAAAGCACTTTCGCACAGGCGCTCGCAGAGTTCTACCGCTCACAGGGAAAGATAGTAAAAACGATGGAATCTCCGCGTGATCTCCAGGTAAGCGAAGAGATAACGCAGTATACTGCGCTGGAGGGAGACATGGCAAAGACAGCGGATCTCCTGCTGCTGGTCAGGCCTGACTACACCATTTACGATGAGCTAAGAAAGACCAGCGACTTCCAGATATTCGCAGATATGAGGCTGGCGGGCGTCGGAATGATAGGAGTTGTTCACTCCACGCGGGCGATAGATGCGGTACAGAGGCTGATAGGCAGGGTTGAGCTGGGTATGATACCGATGATAGCTGACACCGTGATATTCATAAAAAATGGAGAGCTCAGAGAGGTGTACTCTTTGAGGACCACGGTTAGGGTCCCTTCCGGAATGTCTGAGGCCGACCTCGCACGCCCCCTCATCGAGGTCGCGGACTTCGAAACAGAGGAACCGAGGTACGAGATATACACTTTTGGAGAGCAGGTCGTGGTCGCCGACGTGAGAGAGCAGACCGCGCAGCCAAGGACCCACAGAAGGAGATACCGGTATCAATACAGGTGAAATCCGGAACTCGACTGCCCACCGCCTGAAATTCATCTGGGCAGAAAACTGTTCTGTGCGGCGACCACCTCGGTGCTGTTCCTGGCCGAGCTGTAAGCGGCTAGGGGTTCCTTGTTAAGCTCGATGAAAACCGGTCCCCACTTAAACGTCTTCAATAGCTCGCGCGCCCTTTCACTCTCTCCAAGTATGAAAAGCGCGGCTGAAAGGGCCTCAACCGTGCTGAGAGTGGTGGGGCGTCCATAGTAAGTGGGATTAGCCGCCACAAGATACGGCAGCGCGCGGGCTTCCCTCCCGGGCCTGAGATCCTCAAATATTTTTATTCGCCTCCACGAACAGTCGACCGCGACCAGTCCTCCCCTCGCGGCAAATTTTAGGTCTTCTCTTGAGAGAGATTTCTCCGAGAAAGGGTCCAGAAGAACGGATCCTGACGGTATCTGACGCTGGGATCGCACAAGCTCTATCTTCCCTGACCTGTGAAGCTTTCTGGCGGTGCACCTTTTCGGATCGCACTCGCCAAGATCATAGACTACCAGGCGCAAACAACCACCGCTTTAACTTAAGAGATGTCACACAAATAATATTCGAAAATCATGACAAAAGTTGTTCTCTCAAATGCAGTTGTGCTGGAAGGGGAGGACCTCGAACCGGTTGAGACGAACATTGTAGTGAGGGATGGGAAGATAGAGAGAATCGACAAAGCCGCCTCCCTTAAGGGCATCAACCTCAAGAGAAGCATAATCATGCCACCATTCGTGAACTCTCACACGCATATTCTTGACTCTATCGCAGCTGAGCGTTATCTTGGCAGGACACTCGATGAGGTGGTTGGGCCCAGCGGCGAAAAATTCAGAGCGCTGGAACTGACATCGAAGGAGCAGCTGGTAAAATCTGCAGCGGCGACCTTGAGGGATATGCTCGCAACGGGCACACTTGCCCACTGCACCTTTTGCGAGAAGGGGCGCGCCGGCCTGAGTATGATAAAATCAAAAGTCCCAGTACAGATCGTGCTCGGACGACCTGTTAGAAACGGAGACCTGTCCGACGTGATCGGCCACGCAGACGGTATCGGGCTCTCCTCACCAGTCCACCACACAAAATCGGAACTAAGGAGGATAGCGGAAGAGGTGCACAGAAACGGTAAAATCCTCTCCATGCACATCGCGGAGGATGGACCATGCGCAGATCTGGAATTCAGGGATGTGCTGAGGCTGAGGCCGACATTTTTAGTGCATGGAACCCATCTCACAGACGCGCAGCTCTCCGAGCTATCAAAATCTGAGATTCCTCTGGTATTCTGCCACAGAGCGAACCACGTCCTCGGGGCCGGGGAGCCGAAGCTGAAAAAAGCGATGGAAGCCGGCGTGAGGTTCTTTATAGGGACAGACAACGCGATGGTATGCCAGCCGGACATGTTCTGCGAGGTCTCGTTTGCATGGGCGCACATGAGGCTGAACGATCCATCCTGCGGCCCTGATGAGGCCACCGCCCTTTTGAGATCAGCGACTCTGGATCCGGCTGCATTTTTCGGGCTCCCGTGGGGCTCTATTGAAGAGGGCAGCAAAGCAACATTCATCATTCTCGCGAGAAAGAACAACCTCAGGGACGTTTCGGACGTGCGTGCTGGAATCGTCAACAGGGCGAGGGCCGACAACCTGCGCGAAGTTTACTTTAACGGCAAGGCACAGCTCAAACTCCAGGACGTTTGAGAGGATATTTATTTAAATCGACGCGACAAAGTGAATTGATTCTGAGGAAGAAGGGTGAGAAAAATGCTGGTAAAGGATGTGATGACAAAAGACGTGAAGTACGTGGAGATACCCGGCACCAGGACCGAGGCCATGGAGCTCCTCAGAAAGCTCAACGCCAGCGCGATTCCAGCGGTCAAATCCGGAACGGGAGAACTCATCGGCATGGTCACGCTCAGAAACCTGTTCGAGCATCCTGACGAGGACCAGCTGGCGATGCTTGTTGACCGGAACTTTCTCACGGTCGGTCCGGAGGATGGGATAGAGGAAGCCGCAAGAAAGATGGTGAGTTCGTTCATAAGAAGGCTGCCCGTGATCAAGGACAACAAAGTTGTCGGCATAATCACCGTCAAGGACATTGTCAACCGGGCCCTCTCTGAGATGAACATAGAAAAACCGGCTGCGGACTACATGAGGCCCCACGTCATAGCGATATGGGAGGGGACCCCGCTTAAGGCAGCGGTCGAGATAATGTATCTGGCAAATTTCCGGGGCCTTCCGGTGATCAACGAGAACGGGGACCTAGTCGGGATAATAGACGATTCCGACGTAATGAAGGTCTGCGATGTGGAGATGGGATCCAGAATGAGCCAAGTTTCAGGAAAAACCGAGGGCGACAGCTGGAGCTGGGACAGCGAGGCCAGGGTGTACATCACTAAAAAGGAGATCAAAATCCCGAACATTGCGGTAAAGGATGCTATGACAAAGGACCTGATAACGATAACTAGAAAAACCTCGATAAGCAGGACCGCCCAGCTGATGAAACAGCACAGGGTTGACCAGACCCCGGTTCTGTCCGGAGAAGGAAAAATGGTTGGACTGGTCAGAGACATTGACCTGCTGAGGGTCCTAGTCAAATAAGCTTTTTAGGTTTTTGAACGCTGTAAAATGCGGTGTGTTATTTGCCGTCCGATGAGCTGATGGAGCTTGCAAAGAGGCGCGGGTTCATCTGGCCTGCCTTCGAGATATACGGTGGAGTTGGCGGATTCTATGACTTCGGGCCGCTCGGGACCGCGCTCAGGAACAAGATAATCCAGAGGTGGAGGGAGATATACGTCAACGGGGAGTGCTTTTTCGAGATAGACTCCCCCACGGTGACTCCCGAAGAGGTGCTGAAAGCCAGCGGCCATGTGGATCATTTCGTCGACGCGATGGTTGAATGCAAAAAGTGCGGGGAAGCCTTCAAGGCCGTGGACCTGATAAAGGAAAAAACGGGCAAGGATCTGGAAGGCAGGCGAAAAAATGAGATGAAAGCGGAAATCGAAAAAAGCGGGCTCCGCTGCCCGGAATGCGGCGGGGAGCTTGGAGATGTCTTTGACTTCAACGCGATGTTCAAGACAACAATAGGGCCTGGAAGCAAGAGAGTTGGTTACCTTAGGCCAGAAACCGCACAGGGGATATTCGTCTCCTTCAAGAGATTGCAGAGGCTCTCTCGCGGAAAGCTGCCGTTCGGCGTGGTGCAGATAGGCAAGGGATACCGGAACGAGATATCGCCGCGCCAGGGCATAATAAGGCTGAGGGAATTCACGATGGCGGAGGCGGAGGTATTCTTCGACCCTGAAAACCCCAACCACCCGAACTTCAAGGATGTGGCTGGAGAGAAGGTCAGGCTCTGGCTGGCAAAGGACCAGCAGAGCGGTGTTGAGAGGATCACCGAAACGACCGCAGGGGATGCCGTGAAAAACGGGATAATATGCAACGAGCTTATGGCGCGATACATCTGCCTCACAAAGAGATTCCTGCTTGACATAGGTATACCGGAAAACGCTCTCAGGTTCAGGGAGCAGACACCGGGGCAGAGGGCCCACTACTCGAGGGAGACATGGGACGCGGAGGTATTCACAAACAGGTTCGGATGGGTTGAAGTCGCGGGGCTGGCCTACCGTACCGATTACGATTTATCGGGGCATGCCAAGTACAGCAAGGAAGACCTCACCATATTTGATCAGGAAAAAAACAGAAAAATACTGTGTCACGTGGTAGAACCGTCGTACGGCATAGACAGGCCGTTTTATTGCGTGCTCGAGCACTCATATACCTCTGAGGGAAAGAGAACTTACCTGAAGCTCAAGAAGTGGCTCGCGCCTGTTTCTGCCGGAGTGTTTCCTCTTGTTAACAAAGACGGGTTGCCAGAAAAAGCGATGGAGGTATGCCAGATGCTCAAACGCTCTGGGCTGACGGTGGAGTACGATGACGCGGGTTCAATCGGAAGAAGGTACGCAAGAGCTGACGAAATAGGCACACCGTATTGCATTACTGTCGACTATGATACTCTGCGAGATGAAACCGTGACGATAAGAGACAGAGACACGACAAAACAGGAAAGAGTGAAGATAACGGAGCTGCCCGACCTTTTGAAAAAGCTGCTATCTGAGGACAGGTCACAGGAACAGTATTGAGATTATGGGCAGAACTATGAAAAGCGAGATCAGCGTGCTGTAGAACATCATCGCACTGTACAGCTTTGTGTCAAGCCTGTAATGTACGGCCAGCACGATGTTGAACACGGCGGGGGGCATGACCGACTGGATGAGGGAGGGCAGCGGAGTAAGGTCTGACCTGAAACTCAGCCCAAGGGCCACAACTGACAATATGACCACAAGAGGAGAGATGACAAAACGGATAAAACCAATCTCTGTAAGCATGCCAAGATACTTGCTGGGCCTTACGACTGTCATCTGGTAACCCACCACTACGAGCATCAGGAAAAAGAACGGCTTTGTCAGGTGCGAATCAAAAATATTGATTAGCGGATCTGGCACGGGTGCTCTGAACCATACAAAAAGCATGGCAACGATCAGCGCGAAAGCTGCAGGGAATGTAACCACGGTTTCCATAAGGGATCCAATCGAAACGCGCGTCTTTGAGGCGGATGAAGCAAGCGCCACCCCGAACACGAGATTCAAAATTCCCACCCCCATTGCGTAAAGGCTGGCGGGCCCGAGAAAATCAGGTCCAAGGAGAGCATAGACCGCCGAAAGACCGAGATGTGTAACGTTCATGAATGCCGCGTTGAGCACAAGCGCCACGGTGGTCCTCCGGTCATAATTCCTGTAATGCGAGATGAGATACGCAAAAATAAAACAGACGCCCATGCTGATGAAAGCCATCAAGAACGCATTTCCGAATCCGAGTATTTCGTTTATGCTGTACCTCGCTATGGAGAAAAAGACCACAACAGGCAAAATGCACCACACGGCAAAACCCATCAGCGCTCTGAAAAAAGGTCTGCCGAACATCCCGAGAACTTTAAACCTATCGCACGCCATTCTTATGAGCGCCCCGAGAAGCACTACTCCAAGCACATAAGTTGCGGGACGAAGAAACTCCTCCATTTATCTCACCCCGCAAATACTCTTCTCCGCCCTATTAAGCTCAATCAAGAACAATTCCCTTCACCTCAAGCCCTATCTCCTCAGCACGCTTCATCACTTTCTTTGCTGTCTGTCCTAACTCCTCAGGGCCTTTTTTTATCATTTCCTCCAGCCTTGCAATGCATTCATCAAGTTTTTTTAGCACAGCGTCTTTTTTTATATCCTCCCTGAGTTTTCCCTTTATCTCGTTTTCATAGATCTCATCGATAGAGCTGGATATGCTGACAATCTCAAGCAGGTGCCCCATCCTCAGAATCTCAGAAGCGACCATTCTTCCAATATCAGTAAGTCTCACGACCCTCACCCTTCCCTGCTCGCTCGACTTCACCAGACCGAGTATCTCCAACTTCTCCAAGACCCGAAACGCGTGGGCATATGTGCTCTCGGCCGCCTCCGCCAGCCCTGCTATGTACATGGGCTCGGTCGCCTCTACCAGTGCCCTCATTATCCTCACGGGCTTTTCCTGCAAAAACAGGTCTTCAGGTTTTGTCTTCAAACCCGCGACCCCCCTCGCATAATATTAGATCCACCTCCTTATAATATTTACTATAATATATGTTTTAAAATATATATTTGCTCAAATATATATTTTAAAAGATACATTTAAAACCGGAAAATGAAAATCTGGACAGGAACACGATATTACCCATTAAAGGTAACGATCCGAAAAACCTGGGATGAAAGAAGATGGAAATTTGGGAAAGAAGGTGGATGATTTAGGCCAGTTACTTTTGTAAGGGTAACCCGGGAAAATGAGAATTCGGCGTGAGTGTTGCAGGGGGAGCCATTATGGGTAAAAAAATTACCCTGGATAAGCATTAAATAGCAGAATTACCTATTAATGAGGGAGAAGTTACCCTTGAAAGGTGAAAGTATGGAAGAGAGAAGCGGGGCCGAGAGGCTTTTGAACCTGGCTTATGGGAATCATCCCAAGAGCGCAGCGCTGAAGCCCAAGGCGTTGAGAGTCCTGAGAGCGTTGCGGGAGGGGGCGAAAACCGTGGAGGAGCTGGGTGGCATACTGGAGCTTGACCTGAACACCGCCGCGGGCAAGAAGAAATTTTATGTTTTGGTTAAACCGCTCAGGGAAACTGGGATGATCTCGGTAAGAAGGACAGGAGGGAAGACCTTCTACTACCTGAGCTATGAGGGGTTCAACCAGTACCTAAGGGAGATAAGGAAGGAGGCAGAGTATTGGCTAAACCCGACCCAGACCCAAGCGAAAAACAGTATATAGGAAAACGAACAGGAGAGAAAGAGGGATTGGTCTGACGAGAAAGACAGGGAAGGCCGCCGTGAAGGCCAGACAGCAGATGAAGAGCGCCAAGCTCGCTAGGTACAAGCGCGAGCTTGCGCAGGCCGGAGTGAAGCTCAGCCTGCCAAAGCCTTCAGCGAAGGCTCAGAAGGAGAAGGAGGAGGAACTGAAGCGCCTCTATCTGGAACTTTTCCCGGAAGCCGCTGCGAGGAAGGAAGAGCCGGCCGAGGCCCCTTCGGAGGGGTCCACATCCGAGGAATTGCCCCCCGAGGCCGAACCGCAGGCTGAGGAAAAATCTCAAGCCTCCAGCGAGGAGACCTCAGGGGAAAAAGCTGAAGCTGAAACGCCGCAGCAAGAGAGTTGAGCATCGGTGGCCTTGCGAAGTATGAGGTGGATCGGAGCCATCTGCGGCATAGCTGCGCCGGCAGTTGCGTTCATAGCCATAGCGACCTCCATCCTGCTTTCTCCGTGGTTCAGCTGGCATTCCAATGCACTGAGCGATCTGGGAAATTATGCGAGAAGCACCGCGGCAATCGTGTTTAACACGGGGCTTTTTATCTCCGGGGTGTTGACGTCGGTCTTCGGGATGGGAGTCATCAATGAGTTTAAGGACAGCAAAGTAGGAAAAGTGGGCGCGATTTTTCTTTTCGTTGCTGGGATTGCTCTTGCTTGTATAGGAATACTCAGCGAGGATGCTGGAGTGGTGCACTTCTACGTCTCGGTTGCTTTCTTCTCGGCATTTCCGATATCCTTGCTCATCCTTGGTCCTGCCATATTCATGAGGAGAAAGCCCTGGCTCGGCGCTTTTACATTATTGATAGCTTTCCTGACAGCATTCCCCTGGAGCTTTCAGTGGGATGGTGTCGCAATCCCAGAGGCAATATCCGCGACCTTTGCCTCCCTATGGGCCATCACAATATCCCTGAAAATGCTCAAGGGCTAAGTCCAACTGTGCGTCAAGTCGACAATGTTTGCCCCCAGTTTTTCCTTAAGCCATCTCAGCAGCTCACCACATATCCTCAGCTTAATGATCTTTCGTTTCGGGTCCTTCTTCCCAGAGTACCTTCCTATCTTGTCCCCAAGATCCATTCCGATCAGATATATCCTTGACGCCCCGAGCTCATGGGCGAGAAAGGCAGCACGATCCCCATCTGTGAATCCACCGAAGTTGAAGAGTTTCCCAAACGGTTTAACCTGCGTGGTTCCAATCACGCGCTCTTTTAAATTTGGTACAACCTTGCGTATACTCCTGACATTGTCTCCGTGCGCGTGAACGACCATCCATGACCCGTTCTTCCATGCGTCAAGCTGGTCGCCAGTATTTCCATCCAAATCCGTGACGATGATGTCAGGGACGCGGTGCTCCAGAACTGCGCTTGTGGCGCCATCCGCCGCTATGATCGTGAGGTCCAGCATGCCAGATCTCTGGAGCCCCAGAAGATCTTCCACAAGGGAGGGTCCAGCTCCCACCACTATACACTCCGCGTTTTTCACAATTTTTCTCATATGCTCCATCATAGGTTCTGGCAGGAGGGAGTCCAGCAACTTCGCTGCTATTTCATCAGACCGGATATCCAGTCCAAGCTCCGCCGCTATCCTTTCGTACCACGGTTTCCAAGTTTTCCACTCCACAAAATCACCCGGTCACATGGTTTCCCTTACCATTTCATATCCGGCAAGCACTTCAACCCAGGTCTGCTCCGTCTGCCGGTAGACATCGTATGGCAGGTTTCCGATGTACAGCGCCGGGCGCTTTGATTGCGGCTCAAGGGACACCCACCCCTCGCCAGGGATCAACGCCTGCGCCCAGGCATGGCTGGCCACAGTCCTCCCATCAGGGGTTTTCGTGACAACGAATTCCCATCCAGCCGGAGGAGTCCACTCAGATGTGATCCACCCGTAGACTCTTCTGGCAGGAACGCCGGCTGTTCTGGCCAAGGCGAGATAGACGTTGGTGAAATCCCTGCACTGCCCACGACCTATCCGCATTATCTCCTCGGAAGTGGGTGGCTTGAAGTAAAGTCCATATGTGATGTTTGAGCCTGTCCAGTTGCATATTTCCTCCACAGTCTTCCTGTTGTCGAGGCCTGAGGGAAGGTTTTCCAGTACCTCGAGCGCCTGCTTCCCTTTCACGACCACATACGGTTCCGAAAGCAGATAATACGCGTTTTCTGCCCCCAGGGTGTGGCTTCCCCAGGCCAGCTCACCGCGCGGCACCGGAGCCACCATCACCCTCTCAGGGAGACGACACGATCGCCTGAAGTCGGAAAGGATGCGAAGGAAGGTGTAGAGGAGATCCGAAGGCCTCATCCTTCCAGCCGGGGTTTCAAACCATGCCGGTATGGACTCCAGGCCCGCCACCTGGGCTGCGAGCCGGAGGTAATCTTCCATTGAGAGCTCGGCCCAGCAGGTGCTCCAGTCCCCGACCTCTTGGGACGGCCACCGAGTATCCGGCACCTCCTCCAGCGTGAGTTCGGATCCCTCAGAGATGGACAGTATGGCCCGGGCGGAACCTCTGAATATCTGGGAGGGGGAAAGCCAGCGCCATCCCTCGAGGCAGATCGGGTAGTTTTCCTCCATCTCCCTCCCATATTTCAGATCGAGCCTCACCCACTCGAGGGTGTCCAGAAATGAGAGGTTTTCTGGACCCGGGCCCGAATATTCAACAACGCGCTCGGAGTAATTTTCAAGGAACTCCTCCAGCGTTATCGTCATCTCGTTTTCCGTGGACGTCACCTCAACTGTGTTTTCAACCAACATGTATCTCCCGTCTGATGTCAGCAGCCCGACCGAGCCCCTCTGGTATGACCCGCCACCGTAGTCCATGAAATACGACTCCTCCCTCAGCCTCACGTCAGTCGCTCCCTCCGGAAAGTATGTGATGTCCTCCGAGATAACATGATAGAAGGCGAAGTTAAGTCCGATCGCCGTTACTAGGCTCCGCATCTGTATCCAGCTCCTGTCCGCATCGGATATGTAGTCCTCGGCCCCCATCCTTCTGTCCACCCAGCTCAGGTCAACCTTCCACAGGTCTCCATCCCACCTCGCGAGGTACGGAATCCTCCACGTCATGGTGACTGTGAAGTTCTCGTTATCCCCCAGTCCGGATATGCTTCCCGAGAAGTTCTCAAGCTCAAGGCCCATCATGGCGTACAATTTCCTGATGTTCGCCTCATAGCTCGTCATAATGTCGTTTTCCCCTATGCTCAGGGCAATTGTCTTAAAATAGGATGTGAGCTGTGATGGGGGCATCCAGGCCACCAGCCTGCACTCCGCGCTGCCGTCCCAGTTTATGCGGGTTTCACCGATATGATACTCGTAGAAATCCGCGAATTTGGGCTCCCCCTCCGGCCCAAAACTTAGGAACACCACAGCTCCGATGGCGACCAGCGCCCCCAATATCAGAGCGATATAATATCTCCCAGACGTGGATCCATCTCCCCTCAGTGATCGATCGACCTTCTGGCAGACCTGGCGGCCTCCACCATCACCTCAAGCTTTCTCACGGCCTCATCGACTGTTCTGGTCTTCAGTCCGCAGTCCGGATCTATCCAGAGCTGTTCAGGTTTGACCGCCTCGAGGGCGGCCCTGATGCGGGCCTCCACTGTTTTCTGCTCCTCGACAACGTGAGAGTGAACATCCACCACTCCGAAGGATATGTCCTTCGTGAACGGATGCTTCTTGAAAAGCTCGACGAGGTCCAGGTTTGAGTTAGAGGTTTCCAGGTCAAGGTTGTCGACCGGCAGGTTCAGCATCTCCGGGTATATGAACTCAAATGCCCCATAACAGACGTGTGTTATGAAGTATGCCTCCACGCCGGAAGTTACTATCCTCATCGCCTCCACAGCAAACTCCGGCAGCTCATTTGGCCGAGCCGAAAGGGCAGGCTCATCCACCTGTATTATCCTTGCTCCCGCCCTCGCCAGCGCCTTCACCTCCTCGTGCAGGCACCTTGCCAAGGCGAGGCAGGCATCTCTGCGGCTCGGATAGTACTCGTTGAACGACCAGTCCATCATTGTGTAGGGCCCCGTTATCATTCCCTTCACCGGCTTTTTCGTCAGGCTCTGCGCGAACTTCCACCAGTCTACGGTTATGGGACCCCTCCATCTCACCTCCCCCCTTATCACGGGCTTGCGGTAATACCGGTTCCCATAGCTTCTCACAAGCCCGCTTATGCCAAATCCATCCATGTTTTCTGCGAAATACGTCGCCATGTCTCCCCGGTACATCTCACCGTCAACCAGCACATCCAGGCCGATCCTCTCCTGTGTCTCAATCCACTCCCTGGTCGCCCTCTCCTCCAGCTCGCGCAGCTCATCCGCGCTCATCTCCCCAGCCGAGTGTTTCCTCCTAGCCTCGAGCAAGTAGTCGGGTTTTGGAAAGCTGCCCACGGAGGTCGTGGGGAGCAAGGGGAGCTTTATTCCGAGCCCTTCCAGCTTTTTCCTCACGCCACCCCCTCCTTGATCCTCCCGGCTATCCTCGCCAAGTTCTGAAGCTTTCTGAAGGCCACGTCACGGGGTAGGTACTCGAGGCCGCAGGACGGGCACAGGTAAATCCGCTTTCCCCTGAACCCCTCAAGCACGCTTTCAACTTTCCTGACCACGTCCTCCTCGGCCTCCATGCGGGTGTTCCTCCCGTCGATGATGCCGATGCCCAGATCCTTGTCACAGCCCGTGTCCTCAATGATCCCCACCAGATCCTTGCCGTATGTGAAATCGAAGCTGAGGGCGCCCACCGGAAGATCAAGCATCTTCGAATACATCCTGCTCGGATCTCCGAAATACACGTGGAGGATCAAATCCGCATCCCGGCCGGCCCTTGAGAGCACATCGAGCGAGGACCTGAGCACATCTAGATCCTCCGGGTGCCCGAGTATCGCGGGCTCGTCGATCTGTATGATCTTGGCACCGGCCTCCGCCAGATCTCCCACCTCCTCTGAGGCCACCTGTGAGAGCTCCTCTACGAGCCGGGAGAGGCCAGCTTCCCTGCGGTCTATTGAGAGCCTCGCGAGGGTGTATGGTCCAGTGATGACAGGTTTTACTGTCCTAGGGGATACGCTTGCCGCGAACTCGAACTCCCTTTTGAGGATCGGAGCCCTCCTCCGCATCCTTCCCAT
>JAWCLG010000007.1:0-46630 GCA_038851075.1 Hadarchaeales archaeon (SeqCode)
AGGCTGTGCTCAATGGTGGCCCGGGGGCGTATCCCCTCGTGCCAGAGCGGCGTGTTAAAAGGACTGAACCTGAGTGGGATGAATTCTGTGAAGCCTCCCGTCTCCCTCTGTATCTCCCTGATGAGGGCGATGTGCTCGGCCAGCTCCCCCGGCCTCTCAACAGTTCCGTAGAGAACCGTGGCAGTTGTCGGCAGCCCGAGCCCGTGGCATGTTCTCACGATTTCCGCCCACCTCTCAAATCCTATCTTGTCAGGACATATCGCCGCGCGCACCCGGGGGGAGAAGACCTCCGCTGCGGTTCCAGGAACGGAGTTCAGCCCCGCCTCCTTCAGCCTCAGTAAGACGCCTCTCACATCTATTCCCTCCACCCTCGCTATCCTGTCTATCTCCGCGGGTGAAAACGCGTGAATGTGAATGTCCGGCGAGACCCTCCTCACGGACTCCAGGATCCCCACGTAGTCATCAAGAACCATCTCCGGGTGAAGCCCTCCCTGTATGCACACCTCCGTCGCTCCATCCCTCACGGCCTCAGCGACCTTGTGTTCTATGTCCCCCTCGGTGAGCCGGTAGGCAAGAGGATCCCCAGCCTGCCTTCTGAACGCGCAGAACCTGCATGTTCCCATGCACACATTCGTGAAGTTTATGTTTCTGTTTATCACGAATGTGACGATTTCCCCTACCCTCTCAGCCCTGACGTGGTCCGCGAGCATTATGAGCTCCCTGAGTTCTTTCCCCTCTGCCATGAGGAGGGCCTCGCCATCCTCAACGTTGAGTTCCTCCCCTGCAGCTGCCTTATCCAGGGCCTCGCGGACGCCAGTGCTAAATTCTCCTGTAGCCCTCCTCATCGGCAAGCTCAGATACAACCCTTCTCACCTCGCACGACATGAACTTCGGGTCCATGGTAAACCTCGGATATATCGGGAGACGCTCTCTCGGGAAAAACCCAGCTCCCTTCACCCTCTCCCTTAACGATTCAATGGGTGGCCAAGGTTTCTCGGGATTTATGAAGTCGGGCGTGAGCGAAGATATTCCCCCGAGATCGTTCGCACCCGCAGAGAGGAAGGTACACACATCATCAACCAGATTTGGAGGGATCTGTACGCCCACGTCCGGCAGGATCTCCCTCGCCATTTTCACGACCTCCATGACATCGGGGAAGGGCGGAGGGGGGTTTTCTGCCATCGGGGTCCCGGGCTTTGGAGCAAAAGGTTGGATTATTACCTCCTGGATGTGGCCGAATCTTTCGTGGATTTCCCTTATCGCGAGCAGTGACATGAGCCTGTCATTCCTCGTTTCCCCTATCCCCACGAGCAAACCGGTGGTGAACGGTATTCCCTCCCTCCCGGCATCCTCCATCATTCTGAGCCTTAGGGAGGGGTGCTTTCCGGGGCTCATCTCGTGGGCCGGCAACCTCGCAATGCTCTCAAGCATCAGCCCCATGCTGGCCGAGAACCTCCTTAACTTGGCGAGCTGGCTGCGACCTAGCACGCCTGGATTGATGTGGGGCAACAGCCCCTCCCCGAGTATCCGTCGTGAGAGGTAAACGATGTAATCGGTCATGCTTCTAAACCCAAAATTCTGCAGACGATCCCTCACCTGAGGATACACCTCCGGCATCTCTCCGAGCGTGATCAGTGCCTCCACGCATCCAGCTTCCCTTCCCCTCCTCACGAGATCCATCACCTCCTCCGGTGACATCAGCCACCAGCCGTCATCCGGAGATCCCCTGAAGCCGCAGTACGCGCAGGCATTCCTGCAAAGGTTCGTGAGAGGGATGAACACATTCCTCGTATATGTCACAGTGTTTTCAGATGCAGACGCGGTCAACCGTATACCCATTTTTTCACCTCCGCTGCCTGAGTTAAAGTTATTGGACGTTAGTTGAGTTCAGTGTGAGAGAATGAGCACATGGGGTATAGTTCCGGTGAAGCGGTTGAGCGAGGCGAAGTCATCCCTGTCGTCGGTGCTCGATACAGAAACGAGGAAGGAGCTGGTCCTAGCTATGCTGGATGATGTCATGCGAACCCTTCTCTCATCTCCATCCGTCGCCGGCGTAATCGTGGTTTCGCCTGACGCTCATGTTCTTGAGTTTGCAGGAAAGCATGGCGCGGAATGCGTCCGCGACGACAGCGCGGAACTGAATAAGGCGCTGACCATGGGGGTCGAAAGAGCAGTTCAACTCAAGGCGTCCTCGGTCCTCATCATTCCTGGAGATGTCCCTCTCGTAAGACCCCACGATGTTGAAAATATAATAGCGATGGCGGTGGGGAGAAGGGAAGTGGTGATCTCACCATCAAAGAAAAACGGCACGGATGCGCTTCTGCTGAAACCTCCAAAAGTCATGGAGCTGAGGTTCGGCGGGGAAAGCTTTCCGCTTCATCTGCAGGAGGCCCACAGGGCGGGCATCATGCCTAGGATATACAGATCTTCAAACCTCGCAAATGATCTGGACGACCCAGAGGACATCGATGCAATCATAGCAGAGGGAGATGGAACAAGAACACATCAAGTGCTAACGCGGGTGAGGGCAAACCCGTATTTAACGAGGAAGTAGAATCCAATCACAATCAACACCACGGCGCAGAAGAGGAGGAGGACCCTGTGCCCGCGTGTGCCGATAAACTTTCTCCCCTTAGCGACCGCAACGGAGACCCCAGAGAACCAGAGGAAATCCGCGGTGAAGTGGCCCAGCAGCCACATCACAACGCCTGCCGTGGAAGCGAGCACGTAGGCCTCCATGAGCGTGGCAAATCCCACAGTTACCCACCAGATGGGCACGCTGGGGTTGAGCACCGTGCTGAAAAAGATTCCACCGATCACCGGATGATATCTGCCGACCACAATCCCTTCCCCCCTGTACCCGCCCACGAGCCTTATGATCGCAAACACACCGAGCACGAGAAGGATTGCTCCACCGAATATCCCGAGCCCCACCTGGAAGTAAAACGATGCCATAACCACGCCGAGCCCGGCCGCGATGAGAGCGAGAAAGACGAGCTCTACCATCATGTGTCCGGCCGCTGCAAAAAATCCGGTTGACCTTCCGCTCTGCCCGGTCTTGACTATCACGTAGGCGAGCAGTGGGCCGGGGATGAGCACTCCTGAGAGGGCTATGATAAACCCAACTGGGAACTGCGCCAGCTCTTCCATCATTTTTGAACCTTGGTGAACATTTAAGAGCAACGGATATAAATCTCCACGTTTCATTTATGTGGTCGCTATGAACCGATTGAAATATCTTCTGGACGAGGAGGAGATACCTAAGGCCTGGTACAACATCCAAGCAGACCTCAAGACTCCATTAGACCCTCCCCTAAACCCTTCCACGAAGGAACCCATAGGACCCGAGGCCCTCTCCAGGATATTCCCGATGGAGCTCATCAAACAGGAGGTCAGCAGGGAGCGCTGGATCCCGATACCTGAAGAGGTGCGAAACATCTACAGGCTCTGGAGACCGACTCCGCTGTACCGCGCGCGAAGATTCGAGGAGATGCTGAAAACTCCCGCAAGGATATATTACAAGTGGGAGGGTGTGAGCCCGCCTGGAAGCCACAAGGCCAACACCGCGGTGGCCCAGGCATACTACAACATGAAAGAGGGTGTTAAACGTCTTGCCACCGAGACCGGCGCCGGACAGTGGGGGAGCGCGCTGGCATTCGGCACGATGCTGTTTGGACTTGAATGCACGATCTACATGGTCAGGGTCAGCTACGAGCAGAAGCCCTACCGCAGGATACTGATGGAAACATGGGGGGCTGAGTGCATCCCGAGCCCGAGCAACAGGACGGAATACGGCAGAAAGGTGTTGAAAGAAGACCCGAACTGTCCAGGAAGTCTGGGTATAGCGATTTCCGAGGCAATAGAAGATGCGGCGACTCACGATGACACAAAGTACTCCCTGGGAAGCGTGCTGAATCACGTCCTTCTTCACCAGACCGTCGTTGGCCTGGAGGCGAAGAAGCAGATGGAGATGGCCGGAGACTATCCGGATGTCGTGATAGGGTGTGTCGGGGGAGGTAGCAACTTCTCGGGCCTGGCGTTTCCGTTCGTCGCGGACAAGCTGACGGGAAAAAGGCCTGACCTCAGGGCGATCTCGTGCGAGCCAAAGGCATGCCCGACCCTAACAAAGGGAGTATATGCATATGACTTCGGGGACACGGCCAGAATGACCCCCCTTCTGAAGATGTACACGCTGGGGCATTCCTTCGTTCCCCCGCCGATACATGCGGGCGGCCTCAGGTACCATGGGGATGCCCCGCTCCTGTGCAAGCTCACTCACGACGGATACATGGAAGCCGCGGCATACCACCAGAACGAGGTTTTCGAGGCTGGCAGACTGTTCGCGGAGTCCGAGGGGTTCATTGTGGCTCCGGAGACCACACACGCCATAAAGGCCGTGATGGACGAAGCGCTGAAATGCAAAGAAACCGGAGAGGAGAAGGTGATCCTCTTCAACTGCAGCGGGCACGGACACTTCGACCTCGCCTCCTGGGACATGTATCTGAGAGGAAAGCTGGTCGACTATGAATATCCCGAGGAACTCGCCAAAGCAGCTATGAAAAACCTGCCGGGCGTTTAGCGCGGGCGACATGATTTTATATGGATGAACGCGATTAACCTTTGGAGGATCGACATGCCGATGGCCATAGTTCTGATCGATGCAAACGCAGGATCTGTTAGAGACATAATTGAAGGCCTGAAAAAGATAAGAGGAGTGGTCGAGGCCTACGGTGTTACCGGACCGCATGACATAGTAGCAAAAATCCAGCTTGACAGGTTCGAGGAAATCGCGGAGACTGTAAGCCAGGGCATACACAAACTGCCCGGTGTCAAGAATACCCTCACCATGTTCACATTCGAGCGCATTGTCTGAAGCGGACAGAACACCAACATATTTTAGATTAACAGGGCACGTCAGTCCGCCCATCATTCATATCATCGGCTTCGCTCAGAAGATGTCGTGACATCATCCGTGCGAATTGATCTTTGCATTGGCAGATAATAATTTTTCTGAATATCTGGGAATGTCGCGCTCGCATCTTCAGATGGGTAATCAGATTTTTTAGGTTATCGCAGTTTATAGCCAAAGATTCACTTTAATAACTCCATTTTACTTATGGCTTGATTAAAGCAGTTATTGCCAGATAAAAATCCATTAAAATGCTCCTTTATAATCAGTTCTCTTTAATATATGCGAAAAAATCCGAAACAATTATAAAATGGGACTCGTAATATATATTGACGGGGCTGGGGGTGGACCGAGGTCCATTTGTAGCAGCTGTGGCCGTTGCTATAGCTGTCGTTATTGTTTTTTCTTGCGGTGGGCCCGGGATATCCCTCTGTAGAATCGAAGACAAGTGGATATCAGTTCTGTCGTATCCGTTCTCTCATACAGGGTTGGATCATCTTATAGTAAACCTCATCTCTCTGGGGCTGGTCAGCGCCATCGCGGTTGAGCTCGGCATGTCATGGAAACGTTTTCTTGCCGTTCTCCTCTCGGCGGGATGGCTCAGCGCGATACCCTTTGTTCTGGCGTTTCCAAATGCCACATTCATGGGTCTCTCGGGTGGTATATGTGGGGTCTTTGGTGTGGAGCTCATCGGAATGAGAAAGTACAGGCTCCCGACCCTACAGATATTTCTGATATTCGTTGTGTCTATGGGGCTCAGCGCAGGCATCGAGTCCGCCTATGCCTCCCAGCTAAGCACGGTTCTGCAGCTCTCGGTTCACCTCTTCGCCCTCTCCATCGGGGCATGCATGGGCAAGGCCACTTTGGGGTGGCAACCCGTGCAGAGCCGCCCGAATCTGTTTCAAGGAAGGTCGAATCCCGCACGGTTAAACGCTAGTCACCGAAAAGTGCATCAAGAATTATTTTAGGACTGAACTCGACCAGATCGTCGTAACTCTGGCCTGTACCGACAAAGAGTATCGGCTTTTTGGTAACGTGAGTTATCGAGAGAGCAGCGCCCCCTCTCGAGTCAGCATCCATCTTACAGAGTATCGAACCCGTTATGCCGACCGCCTCATCAAAAGACTTCGCCTGCTCAACGGCGTCATTTCCGGTTAGAGCATCTCCGACGAATATAACGGCATCGGGTTTTACAACGCGCACTATTTTTCGCATTTCATCCATCAGATTCATCTCTGTCTGCATGCGCCCTGCAGTGTCCACGAGCACAACGTCGAGGCCTCTGGCCTTAGCGTGAGAAACCGCATCGTACGCAACGGCCGCTGCGTCGGCTCCTCTCGTCTGCTTTATCAATGGAACGCCAACCCTCTGAGCGTGGATCTCAAGCTGCTCTATTCCGGCCGCACGAAATGTGTCGGCGGCGGCAACGACGACCTTGTATCCTCTGTCCATCAGGTACTTCGCCATCTTCGCAATCGTGGTCGTCTTTCCAGTTCCGTTAATCCCGACAAATACTATCACCGCCGGCTCTCCTCTGCTCCTCTTCTCTTCCAACACCTGCTCAAGATTGAATCTGTGCTCCGCGGTCAGCACTTTTAGCACCGCCTCTCTCAGAACCTCGTCCGCGATTTTCTTCGGATCTTCCTTCAACCCTATTCTTCTGCCTACAAGTCCATCCCTCACGTGAGAGATTACCTCATCGGCGACGGGTACGGCGACGTCGCTCTCAAGCAGCGCGACATGGAGGTCCCAGAGGATATCATCCACATCCTGGGGTGAAAGCTCCCTTCCGGTGATCCGCTTTATAGCCCTTCTGATCCCTCTCTTTGGCCTCTCCACCGGAGGGGTTATCGGTTTTTTTTCAGGAGCTGGGAGTTTTTCTGGAATTTCAGGCTTGACCTCTTTGATTATAAGCTGCTGGTCCTTGACTACTTCAGGCTCGACCGTTAACTCCTCTTTTTCTTCGAGTTCAACCTGTTCAGAAATTTCCTCTTTAGCTTCAGTCTTTCGTGTTATCTTTTCTTTGATTTCCCTCAGCTTCTTCTTGAGCCTGTCAAACATCCTGAAACTTCCTCGTCACTTTTCAGCGAGCGCCTTGTTCATCAGAGCATCTCTCTCAGGAACCAGCTTTTCCAGCCGGCTGTCCAGCTTTATGGCCTCCGCTCCAAGGCTCGTCATCGCCTGCTGAAGCTCGACCGACCTGTTCTCAAGAAACTTTATCGCGTCGTCGAAACTGCGCTCCACCGCCACATCCGCTCCGATATCAAGCAGGACCTTATCAGCTCTTACAGTTAAAGCCGGAAGAAATGCACCTGGCCCCACGGGCACCAGAATCTGCGTGCCCTCCTTCGTGTCCCTGAGTTTTTTGAGGGCCTCAATAGTAACGCCTATCTCGTTTACAGCGTTTCCTAGAGCCGAGATCTGTCTCCTTATCAGCCCAAGCATCTCGCCGCCCTCCTCTATCTGGGCGGATATCTCGCGAAGCCTGCTCTCCTCTTCTTCTGTAAGCCCGCTCATTTTCCAACCATCTCCAGCATCCTCTTGTCTGTTATCTCCTCTGGCTTTATCTCCTTGACCTCGTCTATATCTATCTGACTGCGCTTTAGCTTATGCCTGCTGCCGAGATCCGAGTAGACCCTTTCCAGCGCCTGGATCTCTGACAGAGCTGGCACTATTTTAGTGAAAGTGGCCTTATCAATGCCCTGCCTGAAGCGCCCCTTTATTTGATATATTTTCATTCTTGCACCTCACACGAACCCCAGCGCACTTTCTATTCTACCAAGCTCAGGTCCAGTAGTGGTTGACCCGACCAAGGCACCATTAGAATTTGCAACTACGCACAGTCCTATAAGCTTGACCCCCCCGCAGGCGGTTCCCACGCTGACCTCTACGCCGAGCACATCCTCCGCCAGCTTCAGCTCCTTCTCCGTGGCATCAGGGTTGACTATGGCCCCGCGCGCGGTCGCCACTCCTGCCGCCCCAACGTTCTTTATTCCGCCGAGAGTGCTCCTCTCGACCCTTACTCCCAGCGACCTCTCTATCTCAGATACCGCACTATCGCCGAGCTCCGGGCTTACCAGTGCACCTGAATCGTTAGCCAGAACCATGTTTCCAAAAGCCGTGTGTTTTCCGGTTATGTGCTTCACAGTTGGTGTCGGACCGCCGTCACGGGTTGTAAACTCAAAAATATCTGAGCAGATGGATGCTGACGAGTTGCCAGCCATAAGTATTCCTATGAGGGGACTCCTGCTGATGCTCCCCCTGAAAACAGGGACGCCCAGAACCTCCCTGACGCGCTCTTCGTTCCAGCTCATCGTGTCCGGAAAAACAGCAAAGCTGTCAGTACACATCGAGAATGCACCTATGAACGGCATCCTTCCGAAGCTCATTCTGAAGATGCGCAACGCATCACCTACTCTGCGAGAAAAGCCTCCACGGAACCATCATCGCCTTTGACGGCCCTGACCCTTATCCTCAGGCATGGTTTCTGTATGCCCCTCGCCCAGAGGCGGCTGTTTAGTTTCTGATCTATCTTCACCCTGTCGGACTTCATGTGTCTGCGCAGGAACTCCCTGACAACCATGGACGCTCTTTTTGATCGTGTTTTTCTCCCTGACCTCTTAACCCTGCGGATTGGTATGACGTATATTCTCTCCTCCGGCATCACATCACCTAGGGCTTAACGCGACTCCTTCTCCAATTCCTCCTCTTTATGCTACCCCTTATCCTCCCTCGAGTCTTCACCATCACCCAAACCGGTGCTCTCTTCGTCATCCTGGCTGCCCTCCCGAGCCTGCGCTTTAAGGGATAGGGTTTGTTCCTTGACACGTCAGACCCTCCTTATCCTTATCTCCCTCTTCCTTGACTGCAGCCTGTCGAGAATATCTCTGAGCTGCTGGTCGGTTATCTTTGACCTCAGCCTCCCGCTCTGAGCCAGCTGGATGAGCTGTATTTCTATCTGCTCCGCGAACTCCGGCTTTACCATCCTTATGTTGTTCAGCCTGTCGCGAGCCTCAGGAGTAAGTATCTCCTGAAGGGCCGCCCTCTTCTGTATCTCGAACTGTCTCCTGAGCTCTGCCTGGCGCCTCTGCTCCTCAAGTCTGGCCTGATACTCCAGAAGCTTTCTCCTTTTTATTTCCTCGAGTTCCGCCTCATCAGGCTCCGGCTCCACCGACATCACCTCTCAGTTTTTCAGCCACGCCCTCCAGAAGGGCAGAGCCCTTAGGGGTTAGTTTTCTGCCGCTCCTATCCGCCTTTTTCACCAGACCGGCCTTCTCGAGCTGCTGCAGTATCGTCCTGACTATCTTTCCGCCACCCCTCTTTGAATGCTCTGGGGCCTGGCCGCGGTTCTGCCTTCCACCGTAATATGTCCTGAGTCTGGAAACCCCGACCGGACCATCCAGATATATCCTCCTCAACATCGACGCCGCCCTCATGTACCACCAGTCTGGCTGCTCCGGCGGCCTCTCCCTGCTCACGCCAGTTTTAACGAACCTGCTCCAGGAAGGGGGGGTCAGCTCCTCAAACTTTTTTAGCTCCTCCGTTAATGCGCCTACCAGCCTTTCCGCCTTCGCTTCACGTACTGACATCACATCACCTGTTGTCTCCTAACAATCTGAATCGGGCAATATTAACCCTTTTGCCGAATATCTAAAAAACTTTCGCGTAAATCGGGCAATTTGCTTTAAATAGGTATATATAGCGTGTTGGTAAAGTCAACGTGAAAAAACAAATGGAGGTAGAAAAACTGAGCCAAAGAGGAATGGCTACGCTTGTGATAGTAGGAATCGTTATTGCCGTGGTTGTTGTGGCCGCTGTTGGCGTCACCGCCGCCGTGTTGCTGACTGGTGGCGGTGGAGGTGGTGGCGCTGGTGGCGGAGGTGGCGGAACTTCGGTCGCGAACGCCAGCAGCCTCAAGTTTGACTTCGAGGCGACTGCTCAGGGACAAACCATAACAGGAACAATGTGGCTTAAAGACATGGGGACCTCGAACCAGAAGATAAGACAAGAGGTGACCGCCATGGGGCAAAATATGACGATAATAGTCAATGGAGAAACAAGGAAAGCTTGGATGTATATGGCGGGTCAATGGATGGATTTCAGTTCTTCGTTCGAACAGTACTGGGACCAGTATGCTGACCAAGCGGAGCAATACAAAGGATATCTTGCAAACTGGAGCGGATCCGGAGAGTATACTTACTCCGATCCAGAATCCGGCGTTTCTATCAGGATATACAACATCGAGGTCAATCCGGCATTGAGCGATTCCCTGTTCACGCATAGCTAACCGGATGGAACCTTTTATATGAGTGGGGCACCTGCCGTGTGCCCTATTTTTCTATTTTTTGTACGGCAAACGAACAACTCTGCCGCATCTGACACAGGTTACAGTCAATCTTCCCTTTTTGAGGCGGACCCTGCATGTCAGTCCAGGGACCCACACCGTTAAACACCTCCTGCAGAACATTCTCCTGATATCGACCGGCAGGCGCATCGCACGGGCCATTTTGATCCTCCAAGCATGCCTGACGTATCTGCTAGAAAGCTCGGGATTCCGCCTCAGCTCTGCCTCCGCCATACGAAGCAACGCCCTTATGCTCTCAACTGCTCTCTCATTTTTCACCATATTTTTTTACACCCAACCTTCCAACCTGCAGTCCAATTGCATCTTCATATGCATGGATTGCTCTGGATACAACAGTTGGAGCCAGCAGCAGATCAGGATCAACACATACTAGCTCGTCTGCAAATTCATGTACCGGAGATATAAAGTCCCCATGTGGAAATCCCCCGATTACAACACACGTGTTGTCGTTTCGCTTAAGACCCTCAAAGACGTTTTTCCACTCCTTCCTCTCTCCACCGTCGGAGAAAACGATGGTCTTCTCAGGAGATACCCTTCTCACGATGTCGCACAGCGAAGCCCGCTCAAGGCGCAACAGTGGCTTCTCAGGAGGGGCGCTTCCATTCATGAAGAGATGCTCGAGCAATCCCTCGAACCTGTGCTGAGCAACGGGGATCCTAGTCGATGGGTCCACAGTAATCAGCATGTTCTCCCTAGTATGAACGTAAACCCTCAGCAGACCGGATCTGTTGAGCGGAGAGTCAAGGGCCAGGAGCAGGGAAAAATGGGCTATATCCGGCCTTCCCCTCCTCTCGGCTCCAGGAATACCTCTCATGGCGGGAAAATGAAAACAGGAATTTAGTATCAGCTCGGCCGGCTTTCTTCCCCTCCTTCTCGCAAACTGCTGTATAACTCTGTGGTCGAACAGCTCGGGAGGGACCAGCTCTATTTCTGAATCCGCAAGCACCAGATGAAGCATCCTCCACCGGTTTCCAGATAAACGTCAGAGCGTATAACACGAACGGAGTGATATTCGGGAAGTCGGTTCTGGGCGCCTATTTAATAAACACGTGGAAACACAGGGTCAGGAATGCTATCCTCAGGGCCTGAAAAGCGTGCCCGCCATAAATCCTAAAAGTCCCATGGCCATTGCGGCAAGAGTTAACCTTCTGTGAAATTTGAGGTCTGGATTCTCCCGAAAGAGTGAAACGGCGGAATATATGAATATGACATCGGCCGCGATAACCGGCAATGCGTACATGAGGTTGGCTCTGAACATGTTCTGCCCGAAGAAAAATGGGATCGGGCTCAATCCCACCGCAGCCAGATACGCCAGACCCGAAAGCGCCAGCGCGTTTCTCTCACCAATATAAGTTGGAAAGGATCTCACTCCTGCCTCTCTGTCTCCGGAGATGTCCATCACATCCTTCATGACCTCCCTGCCCAACCCGGATAGATACGCCATCAAGGCAAGAACAAGCGTGTCGGTAGGAACATAGGAAAGCGCCACACCTCCGAAGATGAACGGGACCGCCATCATGTATGCTATGTAGAAATTACCGGCTATTTTGAATCGCTTTACCTTCACATCGTAGGCAACCGCAATAATCCCAGTCAACGCGGCCACGACAAAGCATTGCGGATTGACAAAAAACGACGATATGAGCCCTGCCGGAAAAAGAATCGCAAAAAGAAGAAGAGCGGAACGCGGGTTTATATCCCCCCTCACGAGAGGTCTGTCCGTTCTCCTGTTTTTTCTGTCAATCTCAAGGTCGAAGTAGTCATTCATGGCAAATGTGCTTGCACCGACCAGAAAAGCGGTCAGAGCCGCCAGCCCAAGCTTTAAGTAATCCGGGGACACGAGCCCACCTGAAACGGCGTACCCGACCACCACTCCGGCCGCCAGCATTATGTCGTGATCCACCCTCACGAGTTGACCCAGAGCTCCTAATCTCGGCATCTGAAATGAGTGGGTCGGCGCCGATTAAAAGCGTTCGCGATAGGAAACTCTTTTTACGAATATGCGATAATTGAATGAACTGCGGTGAGATGATGGATAAAAAACCGGTCAAACTTCTGATATTCGGTCCACCGGGATCCGGAAAGGGGACACATGCTGCAAGGCTCGCACCGCTGATCGGAGCGACCACGCTTTCCACCGGAGATCTTCTCAGGAAAGCCGTGGAGGAGAACTCGGAACTCGGGAAAGCTGTCAAGGGATATCTGAGCAGCGGGAAGCTTGTCCCGGACGAGCTGGTGATAGAACTCGTTAGACGAAATCTGGAATCGACTTCCGGCGGCATCATACTGGACGGTTTTCCAAGAACAGTGAAGCAGGCGATAGCTCTCGATAAAATAATGAAGATAGATGCCGTGATAAACATGGACATACCGAAGGAGATAATAGTCCAAAGAATGACCGCGAGGCGCACATGCGAGAGATGCGGAAGAGTGTACAATCTTATCGTTCTAAGGCCGAAGGTCGAGGGAGTATGCGACGAATGCGGAGGTACGCTCATTCAGAGAAAAGATGACACCCCGGAAGTCGTGGAGGAGAGGTTCAGAGTATTTAAAGAACAGACGGCACCTATTCTGAAGCACTACCGCGGAAAGGTTCCAATTTTAAGGGTTACGTACAGCGAGCCTGACGTGGCACCAGAAAAGGTCACGGCAATGATAATGGACCAGCTGAAAAAGCTCGCGCTGGCATAGTTCATGCAATCGCCGTCAGGGGCAGCATTTTCCTCTCGGGATTTCGTTGCCATGGGGGCAGTGCCTCGGGTGATTCAGGAAAGTGCATATCGAATCGGCCGCTTTCTCGGAGAGATGATGCTCGGCCCCGCACACCGCGCGCTCCGCACCCTCCGACTGCAGCCCCACCACCCTGACCAGCAGAACTTCCATTAGCCTGTGGTTTCTGACTATCGCTCTGGCTCTCCTTGCACCTTTCGCTGTAAAATTTACTCCCGTCCTCTTCTCGTATCTCACAAGGCCCCGATTTTTCATCTTATCCAGCATCTGAACCACGCTCGGCTGCGAGATTCCAAGCCTGTCAGCAATCTCCTTCACACCAGCCGGGCTCCTCGCCGCGAGAATGTCCCAGAGCACCTCAAGATACTCATCCGCTCCGGCTGTCCTCATCTATTTTTACCTCCGCGAGTCTTCAGATATGCCACCACAAAAGTGAAGATGAGCAGTGCAAGTGCAACCGCCAACAGCGGCTCCTGCAACAACAGTCTCAGGAAAGCGCCGACGAGCAGAGCTGCCCCGAGCATGATGGCCGAAGCTTTAACAGTGTCCCTTATGCCGAGTTCCCTCAGGAAAACGGAGAACGTGGCGACACACGGGAAGTACATCACAAGAACCACGGAGGCCACCAGAATCTGCTGGACGCTCAGTCCAAGAGGAAGCAGCATGCCCACAGCAACGTCCTTTCTCAGGAATCCCACAACAAGCGCCACAGCGGCAGCCGGAGGAAGTCCCAGCAACCCAACAACGATGGGAGACATCACTCTTCCGATGATATCCATTACTCCCGTGAAGTACAGCACATTGACAAGGAAAACCCCAAAAAGGACGAAGGGGATTGCCTCAACGAAAAAGTGCCTGATTCTCATCCAGAGCTTCTTCATAGTTGCGCCCCAGTATGGCCTTCTGTATGGCGGAATTTCCGTGAATATCTCGGGGCTTCCACCACGCATTATCCTGTTGAGCAAAAGCCCCAGACACGCCCAAACCATGAAAAGAGTTGCGAACAGGATCAGGAGCGGCGTCACGCCGTGCGGTCCCAGCAGGGCAAAGACCATGCTGAGCTGAGCCATGCACGGTACACTGACTCCCAGAAGGACCATAGCTATGAACCTCTGCTTCCTGCTCTCGAGGATGCGAGTTGAAAGCGCTCCAGGAACATTACACCCGAATCCTAGCAGCATTGGAACCACAGCGAGCCCGTGCATCCCCATCCTGTGCATCGCCGTGTCCACCAGAACCCCGAGCCTCGGCAGATAACCGGTATCCTCCAGGAGTCCAAGGAGCAGATAAAATGAGATAACGTATGGCAGCACTATCCCCAGCGGGACGTAAATTCCAGTAGTGAGAAGTCCCATTGACTGCATGAAATCTATCCTGCCTTCAATCAGGTTTCCTATCAGTATGCTGTGAACTAGGCTACCGGAACCGAGCGCCTCGCTCATCCGCATTGCCAGCGGCTCATATGCTCCAAAAAGAGGATTAAAGACGAAGGAAATCAGGCCCTCGCCTATTATTCTCAACAATAAAAACACTCCAAGCAATACTGCTATCGCCACCGGTATCCCGGTCTCCGGTTTTATCGTTATGTCTGAAATGCGCTCGCCCAGAGTGTGATGCCTGTGGGATACTCTCTGGACCTGCCGAACTATATCGCCTATTCTCTTCCATCTGCTGGATTTCACGTGTTTCGATCCAGGTGCCCTCGCATCAGGAATTGCTCTGACCAGCCTGTCCACGCCTTCCCCGGTGAGCGCGACTGTTGGAATCACCGGCACGCCGAGCATCTTTTCAAGTTTCTTCACATCTATGTCGATCCCTTTGTGCTTCGCCTCGTCCCACATGTTGAGCGCCACGACCATCGGGATCCTTCTCTCAAGAAGCTGCAGGGTAAGATAGAGATTGCTCTCAAGATTTGTGGCGTTCAGGACGTTTATCACGATGTTTCCTTCCTTCAGCATCTTTGATGCCACCTCTTCCGCCTTTGTGGTTGGCTCAAGAGTGTAAGTGCCCGGGACATCTATGACCTCCACCTCCTCCCCCCTGAACTTCATGCGTCCTCTCGAGAACTCAACGGTCGCTCCAGGATAGTTTGAGATGATCACATCGGTCCCGGTAAGCCTGGAGAAAACCACACTTTTGCCGACATTCGGGTTTCCCATGAGAAGAATTTTCACCCTTTTACCTCCACAAGAATCTTCCAAGCCATGCCGTGCCCTATTGCCACATGATTGCCGTCAACTTTCAGCACAACTGGTCCATGGAAGGGCTGAGAGGCAACCATTGTCACGTTTTTTCCGATTCTGATCCCGAGAACGGCCAACCTTTCCTGCAGGCCGGATCCCCCGTAGATTCTGATCACCTCACCTGTTTCACCCTCTCTGAGTTCGGTCAGAAGTTTTTTCATGCGCATCTACCCAATTAGGTATGCCTAATTTCGTATAATTTAACTCCTTATAAAAATTAAAGTTACAGGAGATCCCTTCGTCTGACAGCCAATACGCTCAAGCCAAAAAACGCTATAAAATAAATCGATATCACCAACGTGCTGATGATCGGATCAGGTGCGCTCAGCGTTCTGCCGAATATAGCGACCGGTCCTGGCATCGATGCTCCGCCAAACGCATTTATTGCACCGGCTGCGTGAGTCAGCAGGTACCACGTAGAAATCCCGGAGCTCTCCAGAAATACCTGAAGGAGCGGAAGGCACAAAAACAGAATCGCGAAAAGCACCGCTCCGGCGACAACACTGTTGCGAAAGAGCAGACCAAACAAAAACATCAAAATCAGCACGGTGCATCCGTAGAGAAATGCCGGTATCAGCGAGAGGAGCAGTCCGGCAGGGACAGTGCCAAACAGATGATAAGTGGCAACGGAACAACCCAAGTAAAAAACCAGTATTGCGCAAGACACGTACAGGAGTGAGGCCAAGAATTTTCCGGCCATCAGCACGGAACGTTTTACGGGATTCGAAAACAGAAGACACGCTGTTTTGCTCTCAAACTCTGATGTCAGGTTGTTTGCAACGAAAATTACGGATGCCAACGGGACCAGGAGAAATACTGGAAATAAGAACGAAGCCGCAAATATTTCTGCGGTCTCCGATCTCACAGGCGCAAGCAACAGCAACGTCATCACGACTAGGGAAGCCATGGCGATGAGCGATATGTTTCCCACCACCGACTTCCAGTTTTCGAACCCGGCCTCAAACCTGGCCACAATAAGCATCTGCTTGAAATCGCTGGGGGGCGCGGGCATTTCGATCACTCCTTCACAAGCTGCAGGTAAACCTCCTCTAGGGCCCCAACTGAGGGTCTGAAGGAGACCACCTGTGCTCCGATCTCCCTGACAAGCTCCGCGTGCAGCTCCGCGCACTTTTCTCTGTCACCGTTGAAATTTATTCTCAGAAGATGACCTCCGTTCCCTTCATTTGACACTGACTTTACCCATTTGATGTTCCTTATTTTATCAATCTGCTGGCTTGAGAGAGGACTCACCGTCTCCACTTCTACGACCTGGATGTTGAATATCTTCTCAAGGTTCTCTATACGGTCATATGCCAGCAGTTTGCCTCTGTTTATCAGAGCCACGGTGTCACATATCTCCTGGGTCTCGTACAGCATGTGGGACGAGAAAAGAACCGTCTTACCCTCTCTCGCCTGCCTTTTTATAAAATCCCTGACCTGCCGTATGCCCCTGGGGTCCAGCCCCAGCGCCGGCTCATCCAGTATCAGGACTGATGGATCGTGCAGAACGGCCTGTGCCAGCGCCAGCCTCTGAACCATTCCCAGAGAGAACTTTTTCACTTTCGTTTTTGAAAATTCTGTGAGCTTCACCATGTCGATACACTCCTTTACCCTCTTCCTAAGCTCCGGATTCTCCATCCCACGAAGTCTGCCGAAGTAGTTCAGTATCTGCAAAGGCGTATGATTTGGATAAAAAACAGGGACGTCCACCAAGCTTCCAACATCAACCAGGGCGCTCTTCGGGTCCTTGGACGGCTCAAATCCGTTTACTAAAACTCTTCCGCTGGTAGGCCGGATGAGACCGCAGATGAGCTTTATCGTGGTGGACTTGCCGGCGCCGTTTGGTCCGAGCAGCCCCACGCACCTTCCCCTAGATATTTTCAGGTTGAGTCCGCTAAGGGCAAGCAGGGAACCATACTTTTTCGTCAGGTTATTTGTGACTATAACTTCCAAGATTATGCCTCCTGACACCTGATGCCCAGCACTGGCCGACAAAACGCCGTTTTCGAAACTTCGGCTGACTGTCTCAATCGTATCACCTTTGTTGTTTTCACACACCACTTCCGCGATCCAGCCAGCCTCACTTTTAATAATCGCTCAAAATCATTTAAGTTTAATCCTCTGACTTGTTCAGCTGCGCTTAACAATGGTGCGGCAGGCGGGATTTGAACCCGCGCTGCAGGCTTGGCAAGCCTGTGTCCTTTTTGGGGTTTTGACCTAACCAAGCTAGACTACTGCCGCACCTTTGAGAACTACTTTCGCCGTAAATTAAACGTTACCGATTCACCCAGCGTTTTACGCTATCAACTTCGACATTAAATGCCCGCCGAAAACAAAAGATACTGTAAAGATCAGCAGGGATAAGGGCAACGACAGCGCGATTGAGATGTATTTTGGAGGAGACTGATTTCCGTACATTATCTCCGCAGAAAACCAGGAAAGAACCGAGCTGAGGAGCAGGGAGTAAACTCCCATGGCGACGCAGAACAGGTGGGGAGGAAAAGACGCCTGCCCGAAAATGCTGAAGGCTTCCTTTTCAAACAGCAATTTGAATATGCTGGATGTGACGCCGGCAATCATCGGGGCAAATATGGTGGCCACCGACCTCATTGAACTCACTATCTCGCACATGGTTTTTCTCATGTCTGCGTAGGCCTCATTCAGCTTCCCAACATGCTCAGATATGTAGATCATGGACTCCCCTGCCGCACCAGAACTCTTTTCGACCAGATCGACCATTGCTCTCATAGCACCGCGTACAACTCCGGAGTGAACCGATTTCAGGGCTCCGTTCTCACCAAGGACAGCCGCCCTGAAGCTCATCCCTCCCAGCCTCACCTTTGCCGCAATCTCGGTGAACATCGCCCGCAGACCAGGTTCAGAGCAGATCCTGGCCGCCCTTAACACGGACTCCTCGGCCGGGCGCCCCTCTGCCATCCTGTTTCCGACGCTGAGAAGAGCCTGCGGAAGTTCGCTCTCCATCCGGCAGCTTTTTTCCCAAAGCCTGAAAGGCACCCTGTAACTGCAGTATATCGCCAGCGAAAGAAACAGCGCCGGCGCCCAGAGCAAGGACAGCATGAAGAGATACGTGTCGGCCTTAACGAGAACTGCAATCAGCGGAGGGGCCGAAGATATCAACGAAACGGTGACCGCCCGTTTCGGATCAAATTCATCTCTTTTTATGTCGACCAAATTGAAAAAACTCGGGCGATCGGCCAGGACCCGCCTGGCAACGAAATACACAAGCACCGGAGTTGCGCAGCTTACCATCACAACTGCCGGAGAACCAAGAGATGCCCCGGTCATGTAGAGAACCGGCACCATGACCGCCAGCACCATCGGGAGCAGAACTCCAAGCGTGTATATCAGCAGGACCGGCTGGTGGACTCTGGAGGCGAATTCCCTTGCCCTGGACCTGCTGCCCTCTATGGCTGCCGAGAGGGCCATGCTCAGGCTTCTGTCCCTCGATGAATGCGAGCTCTCGCTCACCGACGAAAGTATTAGATGCAGTGATCGCCTCAGTTCAGGGCAGGGCTCATGCCATTCTTCTCCAATCTCGTGAACCACTTCTTCCGTGCTCGCTCCGTACGATAACGTGGCCCCGTACAGTTTTCGCCTAAGATAATCTCCCAGACTTCCTTCAAGCTGGTCCGCCGCAAAGAAAAGAGCCCTTTCGACGTTCGGAACGGCCTTTACCGCCATAACAAGATAGCATATGAAGGTAGGAACCGTACCTGCAACATTCCTCGACCCGGCACATGACCTACTGTCCTTTCCTAGCGAGTCTGTCCTCAAGCCAGCACTTCCATGCTGAAAAAACCTGTCCGTATGACACCCTCCCTCTCCGCACCATTCTCTCAAATTCTCTTCTCCAAACAATCTGTGACTCAAGCAGGAAATCCGCTTCAAGTATTTCCTGCCTGCTTTCTGCCGCTGCCGTTTCGCACAGCTTCCGGTAGATTCTCTCCCTGAACCTCACGTGCTCCAGCACCTCACTAGGGCGTATTCCCCATCTGGATGAAATCGACGAAATGAGTTCGGATCTTCCGCTCATGAGGCACACAGACGGCAGTATCCTGTCCTTTGCGGGGTCATAGTAAGCGAGAAGCTCGAATCCGTTCTCCGAAACCGGGTCCTCTCTCCAAGTCTTCTTGACTGAGGTTACCTGCACGGTTCTTCTAACTCTCTCCACCGAACCCCTCCTCCTTATCGGAGCAAGGGTTATGATGGCATCTGTGGACTTGAAAGATCCCGGGCTTATTCCCAGATCATGGACGACCCTGTCAAAAACGTCCCTCGCCGAGGCACCGTGTATTGTTCCCATAACGCAGTTTCCGGATGCTCCAACCCTCATGGCCTCGTACAGTATGCGGGCCTCCTCTCCTCTCACCTCGCCTAAAACCAGGACCGAATCACCCATTCGAAGCGCGGCACGCAGGGCCTCACCTGCACCGAGCTCGGGTGACCCGCTTGAAACCGCCGATCTCACCTGCATCGACTGTACCTTGTAACCCAGCTCCCTCATTCTGTCCGTTGGAAGCTCACGCGTGTCCTCGATCGTTATTATTCTAGATTTGGGAAGCAGCTCGAACATCATCGCGCTCAGCATGGAAGTCTTGCCAGCACCTCTGGTGCCTGTAACCATAACCGTGCAGCCGGCGTCAACAATTAGACCGATGAGCCCGGCGATTAGGGATGTGATTGAACCCGACGCAATAAGCTGCGGCATCGTCCACGGTGAATTTTTGTGTCTTCTGAATGCCACGGAAAGCCCCTGCGGACTGAGCGGTGGGCACGTCGCAGAAACTCTGACCTCACCGAGATTCATGTCAAGCACGGGATTCGCTTCCGAGAAAGGCCTGCCGCTTATCGCCCTCAGTTTGGAAGCCAGCGACTCCGCCTCGTCCGGAGAAAGGTACACGTTGGTAACGCACTCCTGATGCCGGGCATGACAGAGATGCACCGGAGTTCGGCCTACAGGTGCATCCACGTATAGATCCTGAACTTCAGGGTCGGAGAGTATCGCCTCAAGTATGCCGAAACCTGCCGTGTATCGAGATATGCTTGACGCAAGGACCTGCAGCTCATTTCGCTGAACCCTGAAGCCGCCCTCCACAACGATATCGCAGATGGTCTCCAGTGCCATCCGCTCCATCTGTTTCTTACCAAGAACTATGTCGAGATCAGGACGTGGCGGCGACAGGACAATGCGCTCCCTGCACCTTTGAAGCAGGTCCACAATATCTCCTGACAGCCTGTACTCCTTCGGGATAATGTGGTAAAGGTTTTGTAGCTGAGGAAGACGGTAAATCCTTATCTCGTCCTCGCCAATTTCGTAGGAATCTATCAGCTCGGCGTCATCGGGAGGTACCAGCCTTATTCTGGAGGTCAGGTAACCTGGCCTTACCAGCGGTTTAACATCTCCAGGATTGCTCACCACACCATTTGATTCAAGACCCCTGGAAAGAGGCGTGAGGACTTCGCTCAAGAAAAGATTCCTGCATTCCCTGCAAATTTCTGCACCTCTGAGGCTCCTTTGATTTATTTCGTCGATCATGCGGCGCAGCACCTTAACTCCGGAAACAGGACTCTCGTAAAGCACGTTGAAAAGATCTTCAAGCGATTTTCTTCTATCTTCCTCGCACTTTGTGCATTCGCGAATTGTGAGTGAGGTCGCCGCCCACTTATTGCTCTCCCTCAGCAGGATCGCAAGCTCTTTCAGATCTTTCAGGGCATTACCGACGTACTCGTGCTCGTATACCCCGGACAGTAATAGAACGTCGACATCGGGCTCTTGTCCAAGCCCCTCCATTACGCCCCTCATACAATTCCTTGAGCTCACAAGGGCTGGTCCTTTATCGCACCAGCGACACCTGAATCTCAGCGTTTTTTCATTGCCAATACGGTTCACTGTCCACGTGCAGGACACTGCCCCTCCCTCTCAAAACTGACATCATCCGGTCCCAAACCATTCATGAAAACAGAAAGGCTTTTTTCCAAGACTGAAACTCTTCTCTCTATTGCTCTGAGCCTCTGCATCAGAGAGTACATCTCGTCGGCCATCAGAGATATGCGTCTTCCGTGGTTATGCAGGACCTCGCTGTCAGACATTATCCGTCCCCCTCAGTTCAATTATCTCCAGAAATAGCAGCGCGATATTCCTCACCCTCTTCGAAATTTCTCCGTCCGCTTTGTCAGAACGTGCGAAGGACTCCCTGAAACGCATCCAGACGGTCTCACCTATTAGGCAGTGGCGTCTCAGCTCCCAGAATAGATGCTCGGGGTCCACTCCTGCCTCGCTATCTACATCATGCCTGAGCATCGCAACATTGATTCGCCCCTCATTTCTCAGAAGATAATCCCTTAATCCCAGCAGCCAGTCCTTCAACGCGACCGCATCCCTAAACGCGAATCTTTCCCACTCTGCACGAAGTCTGCCGTCATCATTCGCACGTTTCAGGGTTGTCATGAAACGTGCCGCAGAGGATTCCACCTCAGCAACAATTCTCCTAAGTTCACCGCCGGCTTCAAATTTTTTCGCGATCTCAGAGAGGCCGTTTACTTCAGAAGACATTGAAACCCATCTGTGTTTCATGGAATGCAGATCGGTCTCAGGCACTTTCAGAGCCCTGTCAATCATCTCAACCAACCTCCTCAGCCGTGGGTGCATCTATCTCCTCCAATCTCTCATTTATCTCAATCAAACGTGCTGAATGTCCAGACGCGCTTTTGAGTATCTCACCCCTGAGATCGCGTAAAAGCCCCGCTTCTGTTGACTTCAGCACTTCCAGCAACGGGACCGGTCCCATGATCTTGCTCTTTTTAAGTTTTGCAAACAGAAAAGCGTACCAGACCACCGCTGCTGCCAGAGTCAGAACAATCACAGCATCTCCCGGCTGCTTTTGCGAGGGAGCGTTTTATATCTGGAAAAAATCTCCACAGAAAACTTGGATTGACGCCGCCCGCAATCAATGAAAAATGCTTAAATATGGCAGGACCAAAAATAGATGATAAACATGAAAAACGAAAAAGGAATGTCGACAATTATCCTAGTTGCAGCGGTCGTGATTGTGGTCTTTGTTGTTGCGATTGGATACTTCCTGACAGTACAGCCCGGCGGTGGCAAATCTCTAAAATTCGCCGACTTTGAATCCGCAGGCACTAGCCAGGGCGGAAACAGGGGTATAATGCCCAGCGAGGACCTCATCTCTGAAGAAGATGTCTCGGGTGGATATTCCGGAAAGGCGCTGAAGCTCACTTACAGCTTTGCAGATGGAGAATGGTGCGGTTACTGGATGTTTTTCAACGCCTCGGAATCTGCGGTTGATGTGAGTGAGTATTCTCACATAAAAATGTGGGTGAAAGGAGCTTCTGGAAATGAAATATTCAAACTGGAACTCCAAGACACCTCAGGGGGGCAGAGCTACAAAACAGGAATATCCGTACCGGGCACCTCTTGGTCTGAGATAAGCATCCCGCTCTCGGAGTTTACCAAGGTACCATGGGCTGAATCCGCTGCTGACCTTTCTAAGCTGAAACAGGTAAACATAGTCTTCGACGTTGCACCTAGGAGCGGCACAGCGTACTTTGACGAGATAAGGTTCACTGGTTAAACTCCGCGCTGGGACCAGTAGGGGTGTTTAAGATCCTCAAATGCGGAGGTCGCTGCTACTGCGCCCTCCGCACATGCGACCACAACCTGCCTGGCACCACCTGTAACATCTCCGGCCGCATAAAACTTTTCCACGTTTGTACGCTGATTTCTATCAACCACCACGTATCCTTCATTGTTAATATTTGCTCCAAGGATCTTAGCGATGGAACTGTTCGGTTCTGTGCCAACCGAAATGAAAACTCCGCTCACCTGGATTTTTCTCCTCGTACCGTTCAACACGTCCTTTATCACAACACCGTCAACGAACCTATCTCCAACTATCTCCTCAACCACCGAATTCAGGCACAGCTCAACGTTTTGCAGCGCTTTGACGTTTGCCACCTCAGCCCTGAGCCTTTCCCTTCTATGGATCAGCGTAACTCTGCATCCCATATCTCTTAGAAAAATCGCATCCACTACCGCTGCATCGCCTCCTCCAACAACCGCAACATTTTTTCCGCGGAACGAGTAGCCGTCGCACATCGGACAGTAAGAGACTCCTTTTCCGCTGAACTCGGACTCGCCCTTAACCCCGAGCTTCTTTCGGGATGCACCTGTTGCGAGTATCAAGGCACTGGCGCGATATTCTCCATCACCAGCCACCAGCCTGAAACCATCCCCTAACTTCTCAACTCCAGTGACCTCAGTGAACTCTTTTATTTCGGAGTACCTCCTTGCGTGCGCTTCGAACCTCTCGAGGAGCCGCTGGCCTGCCACGTTTTCAAATCCCGGATAGTTATCAATCCACGGCACTTCAAACAGGGCCCCTCCAACCTTTCCCTTCTCCAGTATCAGTGTGCGCAATCCGCATCTGGAACCGTATATCCCAGCTGTCAACCCGGCAGGACCGCCTCCGATTATCACGAGATCGTACATGGGGTGCCCCATAACACCTGAAATTCTCATGGAGCGCAACCGTCCTCGATCACTATTTTTGCAAACTCCTTCAGATCCCTAACCACGTTCTCGCCCGGTTTAACTCCATCCCTGTCAAGGTAAAATGAGAGTATGCCTGCCTCTCTGGGCGCGATATAGTCAAACTTCCAGTTATCTCCAACGTGAACGACCCCAGATGGCGATGCTCCGATTTCCGCCAGCACTTTGCTATAAACCGCACCGTTGTTCTTCACATGCCCAAAGTCTGATGTCACGGAAAAAAGTCGGTCAACGTATCTTTTAAGTCCTGATTGCGAGAGCTCCATTTCCGAGAGCTCCCTCGCACCGTTGGTTACCACGATCATCTCATCACACTCTTTTCTGAGGGTTTCCATCACATCGATTACCTCGGGATATGTTCCTATAGCATGCTTGCATCTCTCCGCTAATTCCCTCCAGCTCCCAGGAAGATCGAACTCATTCCACCAGTAGTTTATGTCGTACCACTCGAGCCTTTCAATGCCAACGGAGTCATACCTCCTCTTTATTTCATTCAGCGCGTCAGAAAAGCAGAGCCCCCACCTGCGGGCGTATGATTCTGCCATTCCTCTCGTCCAGAGCGCCTCCGCAAAGTCCCAGTTTATCAGGGTACCGTCGAGATCAAACGATATCACGCGTTTTGACATCATTAAGGATAAATCCACCGCTATAAAATAAGCTGTCGGTGGAATCCTGAAGGGGAACAGTTCGCTCACAATACTTGGAGAGAAATATGAGATAAGGGCAGGACAGTGCCTAATGATTGATGAATCTCAGAAAACGGTAACTATCAACATTAGAGATCCGGGGCACCGCAGGCGTTTTTTGAGATACCTCAGAAAAACTCTGCTCAGCGAAATAGAACAGGCGATTGACAGACATTCCCAAAAATTGGGTGTAAAAGTGAAGTGCGTGAGGATAAAAAAGCTCAGAAGAAGATGGGGATCCTGCTCCGAGAACGGCAACATCAACTTCAACCTCTGGCTGGTTTGTCTCCCGAGAGAACTTATACACTACGTTGCACTTCACGAAGTCGCCCACCTGAAGGAGATGAACCACGGCAGGGGTTTCAGGAGAATAATCAAAGGAGAAATGGAGAATCACAAAGATTTGGAAAAAAGACTCAGACGGATAAGGGTCTCTCCTCCTGTTTCTCTGATGAGTGGCTGATTGAACGCCATTTTGCATAAGTTCTGCTGACAGGCGCTGGGTGCCTCGTAAACAGAATGTCGGAGCTATTCAGGCTAAGATAATAAATATAACAGCCAGTTTCGAATCTATGGCAATCTGATTTTTTATTTTTCACGGGCGATGCTGGAATCACCTAGACTGAACGAACACTTCCGGCAACGGATGCTGCCAGACGCGCTGCCGAAGTGCTGCACTCGAGAACATATGTCTCCGCCCTCATCAGCTTTTTTATCTGGGATGAGTGTCCCTGAGGGTCGGACTTCGTTCCTATCACAGATGCCACAGCGCAGAGGTTTCCTCCGCTCTCCTGCACTTTGGACCTCGCCTGCTCTATCGAACGCGCAAGTTCTCCAGCAGGATCCGGATGAGCACCATTTCCAAGAACCACATCCAGAAGCAGGACAGCAATTTCCCAGTCGCCAGCCTCCCTCAGAATGCGATCACATCTGGGTTTTAAATCCACCATCGGGTTGCCACCCCCGGATATCTCCGGATCGCCCATATCGACGCAGGCATGCCCCCTGCTGGAGTGCGGATCCGGAAGCCTCATCCTGGGAAAAACTGGAAAATTAGAGCGCACCGAAAACAGGCGCTCACATGTTACCAGCTGCGCCTCCGTGCAGAGCATGCCGCCAGAAAAAAGCCCTCTCAGATACCTCTGCCCGTAGCCGAATCTGAAACGTTCCTTCATTGCTATACCATTGACGTCCAAGTTGTCCTCCAGTCTACCGGTGTCATATCCGCCCAGAGCGAGAGCTTTTAACGCGCAGGCCTCGAAGTTCGGAGTTACATTTGGCTTTTGAAGCTTTTCGGCTCCAAGCAAACACAATATCACCGGCTTACTGCAATCATTCACATCATTCAGAACCTTTTTGAGCACTCCCGATGTCGGAGTTCTAGCGGCAATTATTATGAAATCCGTTTCAGGGTCGGATGAAAAAAATTTAAGTGCCATTGATGTTCCCCTAGCACCCACCTTCTGTGAGAGATCTCTGGGACCAACGCAGATGGAATGCGAAATGCCGGCATCTCTGAGTAACGAAGTCAGTTCAAGAATTCCGCTTCCCCCTGTTGATATCAAACCGAATGGTCCGCGCCTGACAGAACTCCATACTCCAAAACCCTTGCCGAGCACCATTGATGAGCCACAGCCGGGGCCAAGAACCAGCCCGCCACTCTCCTCTGAAAGCTGCTTAAGCATGACCTCCTCATCAAGGCTTATATCGGCTCTTGGAAGGACGACAATACATCCTTTTTTTACCTCCTCGACAGCCCTCAGAAAAGCTTCCCTCCCGCTCCCGGAAATCTCAACGAACTCCATCTTCCCCAGATAAATGAAGAAACCACGTTAAAAAACAGATGCGTACTGTTTTTTATTCTTTCAGATTCATTCTTTTCCGGTGTACGGAGTGAAGAAATCTGCGGCAATAATTATTAGTTCATTTATTCTCATAATCCTCGCTCCATCCGCCACCGCACAGGAAAAAACCGCGGTTTACTCTGTAAACTTCAATTACGAGGTCAAAAACACTGGCATGAACGAAGCTCTGGACGTGAAGATCACGATCCACCTTTTTGACAATATTCACGGATGGGCCGATCAGGTTGTGCTGAGCGAAAACCTGAGAATGGACGGAATTCGGATAAGTCCAAACATAACACGGGGGAAGGAAAACAGGTGGACAGAGATAGATGTAGGCAGGCTCGAACCGGGTGAGAGCCGAACAATCTCAGTTGCTCAGGTGGTCAAGGTTACTGGTGTTGACTTCAATATAAACCCCGGTAACGTCAGAGATGATTTCCCAGCGGAGCTGACAGAATACACGAATCCCGTGCCAGGGCTCTTCGAGAGCGATGACTCAAGAATAGCCGGGCTGGCGGGCGAACTGACCTCCGGTGTGACAAACCCGTACCTGAAATTCAATCGAATATTTGAGTTCATCATCGAAAATTTGAGGTACGAAACACAGGATGCCGATCACGGCGCGCTGTGGGCTTTCCTGACGAGATACGGAGACTGCACGGAGTTCTCAAACCTGATGATCGCACTGGCAAGGGCGTCAGGGATACCTGCAAAAGCAGTGGTCGGCTATGCGTGCAGCTCGGTATACGAGGGACGCGACTCAGGAACTTCATGGATAGGACATGAATATGCGATAGTCTACATGCCAGGATACGGCTGGATACCTGCAGATGCTGTCTGGCCAATGCCGTACGGGTCCCTCGGGAGCACTGATCAGTACCGCATTGTCGGTTCCGCAACGGGAGGAGATGGCATTGTCGGGGAGAACGGCAACATATCCTGGCCCATACCCGGACATGTGTCGAGGACATGGAGATACAGCTCCGGAAGACCGACCACCGTATCTGGAGATATGAACATGAACGTCATTCCTGAGGTCATGGCAAGGGTAGACCTGAACGCGGAGGGCGAGATAAGGGAGGACACGCTGACGCTGAAACTGACCCTCAAGAACCTCGGAAGATCCTTCATTGAAAACATATCATTTTTAATGGATGATGAGCCCGGAATATTCATGGTCTCGGAAACACCGCTCTTCCCGCAGTACCTCGGCGCCGGAGAGGAGTGGACGGGCAACTTTAAATTGAAAATACTTGAGAACGGATACGGCGGTACAATCAGCCTTGAGCCGGCAGTGGTGTTCGATTCATCATATCCTGAGATGGCAGGAATATGTTCTTCCGGAAAGCTCTCAGTCCAGATACCTGAAAAGCCACCGGCCCAGCATCGTCAGGAGGATATTCTTTTGCCAGTGATAATAGGCGTAATCGTCGGCATTGCTATTGTCGGACTTGCAATTGCCATCAGGAGATAATGATAAAAATATGGGGACCAACTTAAGGTGAGATTATGCACGGATTCACCGGGACTGTCGTCGGGATAAAATGCGCTGACGGCGTTGTGCTGGCATCAGACACCAGGGGCACAGGATACTACCTCGTGCTCAGCAAGAGCCTCAAAAAGGTCTTCAGAATAGACGAGAGAATAGGCGCGGCGATTGCGGGGAACTCGGGAGATATACAAACCCTGATAGGACTTTTGAGAGCCGAAGCCAATCTATACCGCATAAATCACGGCAGGGCCATATCGACAAAGAGCATCGCAAAAATAGCGTCCAACATCCTTCACGATTACAGAATTTTTCCGTACCTGGCTGACGGAATACTTGGAGGACTTGACGATGACGGACCGCGTCTCTATTTCATCGACCCCGTGGGAGGAAAACTTGACGAAAATAAATTTGCCAGTGCGGGCAGCGGGTCAACAATAGCATACGGTGTGCTGGAGCAGCAGTATCGGGGCAACATTCGAGTCGAGGAAGGCGTGAAGCTTGCCGAATCTGCGATAAAGACCGCAATAGAGAGAGACGCAGCAACTGGTGACAGGGTTGTTGTTGCAGTGATAGATAAGAAAGGTTACAGGGAAATTGAAAATGCGGGGCAGAAAAACTAGAATATCGCCTTCTCGGTTTTACCGTCGAACACGTGAATTTTATCCGGGTCAAAGCGAACCATCACAGCCTTTCCAACCGCGGGCCTGATATTTGGAGGAGTTTTTGCTATTATCTTGCCCTTACCGGCTTTTAGATGGACGTAATTATCGGCACCCACCAGCTCAACCAGCTCTACCTTTGCGCTTATCCCCGCTCCTCGGATGCCATCAATCTTCACATCCTCAGGTCTAACTCCGATGATCACCTCAGAACCCGTCGCGCAGCTTTTTACCAGTCTTCCCTGTTTTCTATCGAGACCAACAGTGAACTCTCCAGCGTCGAGAAATATTTTTCCAGCCCGCTCCTTAACGGAACACTTTATGAAATTTATTGGAGGGGTGCCCACGAACCCCGCCACAAATGTGTCCACCGGGTGGGAGTATATCTCCTCTGGGGGGCCAACCTGTTTGACCGAACCGGCGTGCATGACCACCACCTTATCTCCCATGGTCATCGCCTCAAGCTGATCGTGAGTAACATGAATGGTCGTTGTCTTCAGTTCTCGCTGGAGATTTTTCAACTCTGCGCGCATGACCACCCTCATTTTTGCATCTATGTTTGACAGTGGCTCATCCCAGAGGAACACACTGGGCTCGCGCACTATGGCCCTACCCAGAGCCACGCGCTGCCTCTGCCCCCCGCTGAGCGCCGCGGGTCTTCGGCCCAGCAGCTTTTCGATTTCAAGAAGCTCGGCGGCTTTTTTGATCCTTCTTGCGATCTCAGGTTCTTTATAGCCCATATTTCTGAGGCCGAAAGCCATGTTGTCATAGACGGTCATATGAGGATAAAGCGCATAATCCTGAAAAACCATGGCTATCTTCCTGTCCTTTATCGAGAGGTCGTTGACCCTCTGTTTTCCGAAGTAGATGTCTCCGCTGTCCGGAGTCTCAAGTCCGGCTATGATCCTCAGCGTAGTCGTTTTGCCACACCCGCTCGGCCCGACAAAAACCGCTAGTTCTTTATCCCTCACCTCTAGACTAACGTTGTTTACAGCCACAGTGTCCCCAAATTTCTTCGTGATATTCTTAAGGACTACCTTGACCATGTCGCTCTTTCATCATTCTAACCGCATTGTTAAAAAGGTTGGTCCTTCTAATCCGCGAAAAGAATAAAACCGATGACAGAGATATAATTACAGAGATGCATGAAATTCAAGGATGACGGTTTCATTGAATCAGGGAGTATCTGGGTTGAAAGGTTGCGAGGTAAAATCGGAATTGCTATTATACTGATATGCTGCGTGGTGGCTGGGGCGGTTGCAATTGCTCTGATCCCCGCGCAAAAGGTCCCAAGTGCCCCAAGTAACGGTGGGGGCGGCGGAAATCAACAGGGGGACCATCTGGACCAGCTAAACGACTGGACCCAAATCTACTCATTTGAAGTACTCTGGGAGAACATGAAAGACCCATATGAAACCACTATCACCTGGGATGACCTCAGCGAAGAAGATAAGGAATTCCTCGACAACGTTCAAAAAAACGCTTTCTGGTATTTCTGGTACGAGGCCGACCCCGACACCGGACTGGTTCAGGACAGGGCCACAAACGAAGAGGTCTCAAGCACGGCTGCGGTGGGCTTTGGGCTGTCAGCAATATGCATCGCAGAAAGCAGGGGATGGATCACATATGAGGAAGCATACGAAAGAGTTCTCAACACTCTCAAGAGCTTTGACCCTTCTAACCCACTCGTCCGCGGATCACACGGCTTCTTCTATCACTGGATAAACACGAAAACTGGCAGACGTGAATGGAATTCTGAGATATCTCTGATCGACACTTCTCTGCTGGTAGCAGGCGTACTTCATGCTGGAAAGCACTTCGCGGGAACTGAAATAGAAACTCTGGCAGATCAGATATATCGAGCGGTTGAATGGGACTGGATGAGCACAGGGAACCTGCTGAAGATAACCTCTGACGGCGGCGGCAAATCAGGATATGATGAATACATAATCTGCTATATCCTGGCTCTTGGCTCACCGACCCATCCCGTCCCTGAGAGATATTGGGACGCCTGGGCCCGGACATATAAGTGGTACGAATACAACGGAACCAGATTTTTAACCGCCGGCGGCAGAACCATGTTGGCCTATCTGTACCAGTTCCCCGCAGCGTGGATTGACTTCAGGGGAGTTCATGACAAATACGCGAACTACTGGCTTGAGAGCATCGCTGCCCTCAAGGTGAACCGGGATTTCTGTCTTGATGAAAGCAACAGGAACGGTTGGGACCCCCTCTGGGGCTGGACTGCATGCGATGGAAAGGACGGATATCTTGGATTCAGGGACTATTTTGAAGGCACTGTCGCGCCCTCTGCGGTTGCCGCATCGCTCCCGTTCATCCCAGAGGACGCACTGGCCATGCTGAAGTACATGTATCAGAGATACGGAGACAGGATCTGGGGAGAATACGGATTTGTGAACTCGTTTAATCCTGTACTGAACTGGTACGACAACGACTACATCGGAATCGACCAAGGGAACCTGGTGCTGATGATCGAAGCTTTCAGAAGTGGAAATGTCTGGAAAGATTTTATGTCGATACCCTACATCGTTGAAGGGATGAGAAAAGCGGGCTTCGTTTCGGGATATCACACCGACAACCAGGGATTCATAAAGGACTGGCTGCTGATCGGACCGTTCGGAACCGGTGAAAGCGAGGCCTTTGAAACAGACTTTATCGGAGAAACTTCAATAGGTTTCCCGAGGGCTGGTGAAACGATTGAAGGTAAAACGTGGATTGGGATGCATTATCCTTATGGGGACTCTTCATCCAGATTCATAAATCTGTACAACGTTTTTATCCCAAGGGAAAACACCGGGGCATATGCTTATGCTTTGATAAACTCTGCCGAGGAGAAACAAGTTACCCTGAGAGTGGGCAGCGATGACTCAATCAAAGTCTGGATAAACGATGAACTCGTTCACGAAAATCACGCGCTTAGATCCGCCACAAAAGATCAGGACGTGATAGAGGGAATCAGGCTCCAAGCAGGGTTCAACAAGATACTCGTTAAAGTGTGCAATGAATCCGGAGGCTGGGGATTCTATCTGAGGTTTACTGACAAAACTTAAAAACAATAAAAAGAATAACCCCGCCTCATGCGGGGTGCCTATCAGGAAAATGCGATCCAGTCCACGTACAAAGTTCCGTTGACCGGCCCCTCAAACACCAAATTTATCTGTCTTAGGTCCTTGAGATTCAACCCTTCCGGGCCCACTGTGGTCGCTGGATTAAATTCGGTAAGGGGTATCACTATTTTTGTCCATCCCGTGTTTGCCTCTCTGTAAACTGATCCGCAGTGGGAACTCGTCGCGTTGTGTACTGCCGCTGATGTGAGGCTAGATATGTCAGCAGGAGCTACACCGAACAGAATTTGCGAAAGTTCGCTGGGAGTCTTGCCGTATTTCTCTACAGCAAGTGTCTCTCCCGATTCAGTGAAAACCTGCTCCGCCTTCGTCGCATCTGAGTGCTGCAGTGTGTCCTGAAGCTCCACCTTGAACCTCAGTTTCTTGTCCGCCTTCACTGCCATGTGAAGTTCCGTGTACGAGCTGACATCTCTGCCGCCACCTATCCTGACCAGTATCGGGTCCGTCGATATATCACCCGGAACTGCAAAGCTCCAGTATCCGCTCCAGGCCGCTGGCGGGACGTCTATGTTGAACCTGATTGCATATGAATCTCCGTCCACCACATCAAACCCGTAATAGTCTGCCCCACCGTCCGGAGGATAACCCCCCATCATTCCAGCGCTTGTTCCTGGAAAGCTTCCCAGACTCGCATCGTCGAAGTCGTCGTAAATCAGTCCGCCTGTCGGTTTGGCAATAGGTGCGGATCCACCGCCCATGGACATCAATGCCAATGCCAGAACTGCCACAATTACCACAACTATGACCACAGCCAACAGAATCTTTGTCTTTCCACCACCATTTCGCTCCATTTACCTCCCTAAAGATAAGTAGGCTCCAGCCTTTTTTAAATGTTTTTAAAAATTTTGAGAAAAAGCGCCTTCTGGCTGTATTTTAATAGAGTTTCGCCTTTTCTGTAAAACTAAAAAAGAGAGATATGGTCAGGTTTTCTCAAAAAAAGTTATAACTGTCGTACGTGAAAAGACATAAGGTTGCATGCCCCGTAAAAGAAAGGGAGAACGCCGGAAGAAGAAAAAAGAAAACATCATGAGGAGACTTGTATTGTTTGTCCCTGCGGTTGTCGCAGTGATTATTCTGGCTGCTGTGCTAACCAGTTCATCGCCCAGCAAGAAGATGTGGATAACCGTTCACGACCCATGCGGAGATGACTATGGGCCCGGAACATACACATACCCGGTGGACTACACTTTCAGAACAGAAAACTTCGGGAAGAGAGAATCATTTGACATAACTAAGTTTTCGACATATGAGGATGGAGACCAGCTGGTTCTGGAATATCGCCTTTCTCAGTCCATCGCCGACCCGTGGGGCGGGGAGCAAACGAAAAAGTATGACATAAGCCTGCAGGCAATCGATGCCTACTTAGACACAGGGATATCTGGAGGATACACGGATCTCATATTCGATCAGACGATACCTGGTAACGTCGCAAAAAATCCGAACGGTACACTGAACGCTGTAATAGAGGCTGAATCCGACTGGGAATACGCTATCCGAGCGCAGGGATGGGAAGTAAGCATCTTTACCAACCCAACTGGAGAAAACGGCGGGAAAAAATCGATGGGCAGGATGGAGGTGGACAAAGAGTCCGGCATCATCAGGATATACGCTCCAAAGAGTCTTATTGGGACGCCAGATTCAAGCTGGAAGATAACAACTTTTATTTATGGCATAGATTACGGGAACGCCAGGGTTGTCAACTCTCACGCATCCGGGTGGAATTTTGGAGGCGGAAGAGATGACAGCTGTGACCCCAACATCATCGATATTATCGTCCCTGAGGGGCATACTCAGGAAAGCGTTCTCGATTTCACGAGTTCTCCAGTTGTGCTCAAGGCGGTGCCATTCGGATCCGGGGAGTACACATCGAGCAAGGGGGCTGTTTCAGTCAGTCCGCAGCCCACCGGTCTTGATCCTTCCGAGATTCCACCGACCGAAAACCTGCTGGACGAGATAGTCAGAAGAGGGGTAATGTACTTCTGGGACTGGGCAGACAATGAAACTGGTCTGATCAGAGACACGACAAAATATGCCTATGACGAGTTTCCCGCGAGTACGGCCTCCACCGGATTCGGTCTGACCGCCCTCATAATCGGGGCCCACAGGGGGTGGCTCGATAACAGCGCCGTTTACAACAGGGTTCTCACAACGCTCCGAAGTTTTCATGATAACACGGATGATAATCCGAACGATCTGGTGGTGGATGGAGAAAACGGTCTCTTTTATCACTTCATCAGGATGTCAACCGGAGACAGGTGGACTCCGTCATCGATGGGCAAACCTGGAGAATCATCAGAACTGTCAACCATTGATACGGCCCTCTTTCTAGCAGGAGCGATCACCGCCGGAGAATATTACAAAGGCACAGAAGTCGAGGAGATCGCCAGAGAGATATATGAATCGGCCGACTGGAGATGGATGCTGTCCCCTGAAAACCAGTTATACCACGGATGGACTCCGGAAAGAGGATATCTTCCGAATAAATGGGAATATTACTCCGAAGCAATGATCTTATATCTGCTGGCCATCGGATCGCCAACCTATCCTATACCTGCGGAATGCTGGCATGCATGGGAGAGGCCGCTCAACTACGTCGGGACGACAAAGACGTACATAATGTCTCCTCCAGAAAGCCTGTTCACCTACCAGTACTCTCATGCGTGGATTGACTTCAGGGAAAAACATGACCACTATGCGAACTACTGGCAGAACTCGGTCTACGCCTGTCAGAACAACCGTAATTTTGTCATATGGGTTGCGATAAACGGCCCGACTGACAGATACCTTGCATTTGACGATGATATTTGGGGTCTCACCGCGGGGGACGCTCCGTGCACAAAAACGGGATACAAAAACTACGGTGCAACCCTGGGAGGATATGATGGTACAATACATCCTTACGGGATGGTCGCTTCATTGCCGTTTGTACCTGAGCTGTCGCTGCGAGGCATAAACGCTCTGCTGGAAAGATATGGAAGGGAAATATGGAGAGAATACGGTTTCACAAGCGGATTCAATCCGGATGTGGACTGGTATTCACACGAGTATACCGGCATTGACGTAGGGATACAAGTGATTATGGTGCAGAACTACCTCGACAACTTTGTGTGGAATCTATTCATGAACAATGAGTACATACAGAGGGCGATGACCCTTGCTGGATTCCAAAGCGGTGCGCTTGAAAATAAGAGGGCCATAACCGAAGAATATGAGAGGGAGTACACAGTGCCAACTGAAACGAAAGAAGCAACCGCAAGAAGGGCTATGGTCGCGATCAACATTGATGGAAGATTGAACGACTGGAGCGGGGCAGAGTGGTATGCTGTACCGCCAAATAACAAAGTTATGGGGACCATACGCTTCGATATCGAAAATGTAAGCAGCGAGTTCTCAGCGATTTGGGACGATGAACATCTATATCTGGCATGCAACGTCACAGACACAATAGTTGTGTCAAACATAGAACCCGACGATGTCCACAGCCTGTACAGAAGTGACAGTGTCGAGTTCTACCTGCAGCCTGACAGATTCATCTCAACCGCGACTGGAATATTCAAAATAGCGGTTATACCATTTGACACCTCCGGAAACCCACAGGCCTGCAGGCACGAGGACATGAACCCCGGTCCGATATCGAGCGTCGCGCCAGGAATAAAAATAGGATCCAGCAGAACCTCATCTGGATATATAATTGAAGTTGCTATACCCTGGAGCTACTTACAGATAAACCCTGCATCCGGAGTAAAAATGGGGATAAACCACACCGTTCACAACACGTACTTCTCAAACGCAGAGCCAGGAGAGTATGTTAGGACTGCCATGCTCTCATGGGTTCGTGTCTCTGTGGTGTGGTCAAGACCGACAACATGGGGGGTTTTAACTCTTGAATGACAAGACAACTTTTTTAAACACGTGGATTCCTAAAAACATGGGTGGACCGCAGATGAATGGAAACTGCGGAAAAATTCCTGCAGCAATGGTCGCGGTGGCGGTTGTAGCTGTGGTGATAATAGCCGCCGTGGCTCTGATTCTGCCCGGCACGACACAGAGGGATAACACGACGTCTTCCGGAGGAATAGAAATCTACCACTATTGGACATCCGGGGTTGACAGGGATGCCATCAATGCTCTTGTTAGGTCGTTTCAGGACAATTACAACATCAACGTGAGCTCGAGCGGATTCACCGGATATCAGGACAAGATAAGTCTGGTTATCGATACCTCACCCCCAGACGTGGCGGCACACTGGTTCAACAAATACTATAAAGACTATGCCTCGAGAGGTTCACTGCTCGACTTGACCGAATTCTGGGAAAACAACTGTCAAACGTACCCCGAAAAAATAAAGGACCTGATAACAGTGAACGGAAAGATCTACGGCGTTCCTCTGGATATCCACTGGGAGGGAGGAGTGGTTTTGTACAACCTTAGAGTTTTAAGCAGCAAGGGCATCAACGTTCCAAATACCTGGGACGAATTTCAGGATATGCTGGACGAACTGAAGAGCAAAGGGGTCGAACGTCCGATAGCAATGGGATTTGCCGATGCTTGGCCGAGAGACATGGTATTCACCGCAATTCTGGCCGCAACCGGAGGGGCAGAGTTCTATAAGGATCTCGCTGCAGGGAACGCGAGATGGACCGACAGCCGGGTCGTGGAAGCCTTCCAGATATACCAAGAGTGGTGTCAGAAAGGATACTTCGACCAGTCTGCCCCAGGCCTTGACTGGCAGGATGCCTTAAACACGTTCATCTCAGGCGATACCGCTGTATATTTCATGGGGGACTGGGCCTGCGCTGCCCTCAAAAAGATAGGATGGCAGCCGAACGTCGACTATTATGCGGATTTCATACCAACGAAAACAGGAGCGACTCCAATTGCCATACCGGACCTCGAGGGGTTCGTTGTCCCGGAGAGATCATCGAAAAAATCGCTCGCTCTGGAATTCCTCAAGTTCATATCAAGGGCGGAATCTCAGGTGACCTTTGCATCAATAAAAGGAAGCACAGCGCCCCACCCGAACGCGGACATCAATCAGTATGGAGACAGCATACAGGTCAACATGTGGAACAAGGCTGAAGGAAGGGAATGGGCACTTCCCATAATGTGGTATTTCTCGCAAAACGTACGAAACGAATTCGGTGACGGGATGTATGCCATATGGGACAATCCAGCAGGGGTCGACATTTCTGAGATCTGCGCCTCAATAGACACGGCTACACGGAGCTGATGTGTTTTGAACTCCCCATTCAGAGGGAGCACAGCATTGTTCCTGCGAAAACTGTTTTTTTATCTGAACCTGCAGGGGTGAAAACGTGAGAAACGATGAGAAAACCGCGTATATTTTTCTTGCTATTCCTCTCGTCTGCGTCGGCTTCATATTGTTCACAATTTTTTACCTGATTGGTTCCAGCTTTTTCACGAACGAAGGCCTCGGGTTCCAGAACTATGTCAGACTTTTCACATTGGACCAGTATTTCTGGCCCGCCCTCTGGCACAACGTCTTCTGGATGATCTGGGCCGTTCTGGTTCCGATAGGCATTGGGCTGATTTTCGCAACGTTGCTCAGCCGCAACATAAGGGGGGAAAACATCTTCAAAGGAATAATCTACTTTCCGGCCCTGCTCGCAGGCGCGACGATAGGCGTCATATGGAAATGGTTCTATCTTCCGAGAAACGGGGTGATAAACTCAATCCTGAAGGGATTCGGGCTGATGGGACTCGGCAATCCGACCACCGAGCTGTGGATAAACAACTCATCACCGCCGGTTCCTCTTCTCACGATAATCTCGCTGCCGATCTTCTTCGTATCAATTCTGCTGATTGCCCTCACATTTTCTCCGAGAATATCGAGGTTGAAGCTGGGTCTCGTTTTGGGAATCGGAGGAATCGCATTTCCCATATGGCTCTTCCTATCCGGTGCGGTTTCCACCTCCCTGGTGTCCATCCTCATAGCTTCAAGCTGGGCAGGTTCAGCTGTTTCAATGGTGATGTTCCTCGCAGGAATGCAGGCGATACCCAAGAGCCACATAGAAGCAGCGAAGGTTGACGGTGCAAGTGAATGGCAGGTGCTCCGTCACGTTGTGCTTCCGGCACTGAAGCCGGTGATGGTCACTCTGATAATACTCTCTGCCATAAGCTCCATGAAAGCATTTGATCTTGTGTACACTCTTGCCGGACAGGAGGGCGGCCCCGGACACCATGCCGCAGATGTGCTTGCGCTTTACACCTTCCGAACCCTGAAATCGAGCCAAGACTTGGGCGGGTACAGCTATGCGAGCACGATAGGGTTCATAGGAATACTCGTATCCTTGGTTCCAGTCATTCTCTACATGATAATGCTGAGGAGAAAGGAGGAGGATACATGACGCTTCAAAGAACGATTCTTTACATCGCAATCATCCTACTATGCGTGGTGTGGATAGTCCCTCTGGTTACTGTTGTATTCGCCTCATTCAAACCCGAGGCCGAAATACTTGGAGGAAATCCGCTCTCACCTCCCTCCAGCATCTACCTTGGCAATTATTCTGAAAGTCTGACGGAGGGGAGTCCTCCGCTCGTGAACGCCTTCGTGAACACGCTGATAATAACTGTCTTTGCGGTCCTTGGGTCAGTCTTCATAGGAGCACTTGCGGCATATCCGCTGTCGCGCCTTAAATTCAGGGGCAGCAACATGATCTACATGATCTTGATATTCGGTATGATGTTTCCGCACCAGCTTGTCATGGTGCCTCTATATCAGACGGCTAATTTTCTGGGACTGTACGGATCGGTTACGGGTAACTTCATCGCAGTTATCCTTGCTCACATAATTTTCGGAGTACCATTCTGCGCATTCATCCTCGCCGGATTTTTCAGAAACATACCCCGGTCACTTCAGGACGCGGCAATGATGGACGGATGTTCTCATTTTTCGTTCTTTTACAAAATCATCCTGCGACTGGCTCTGCCGGCTCTGGCGGTTATTTCGCTTCTGCAGTTCACAGGGATATACAACGATATGCTTTGGGCGCTGGTATTGATGAGGGACTCAAGCACTTACCCGGTAGCCACAACACTGGCAAGTCTTTCCACGACTTCAGGGACCCCATACGGACTCCTATGCGCTGCTGGTTTTCTTGCAGCACTGCCAACTCTGCTGCTGTTCGTTTTCCTCCAGAAATATTTCATAAAAGGGCTCGCCGCTGTTGGGAGGTAAATCATCCCATTATTACCTTTACTCTGTGGACACCTTTCTTCTTCGGTTGAGGAATAATCTTGCCAGCCACAGGTTTTCCGTCCAGCAATATCTTCACCACACCTTTTGAGACGTGATTCGGGTTCTCCACATCTATCTCGTACCTGATCCCCCTGAAAGTTCTCACCATCTTAAATCCCGGCCAGTCACTAGGGATGCACGGATCCACCAGCAGCCCTTTTTCAACAGGCCTGATCCCCAGAATCCATTCTGTTGATATTTTGAAGAGCCATGCGGCTGATCCGGTGTACCATGTCCAGCTGCCCTTGCCGTAAAAGGCCGACTGCGGGCCATCAGTGTTTCCCGGAAGCACATAAGGCTCTCCCTGATAAACATCCGGATTGGTTCCTCTGAGCGGCGGGCAGATCTTTCTGAAAACGCTATATGCCCTGTCACCGTCTCCCATCTTGCAATACGCGAGAATACACCATGTAGCTGCATGCGTGTAGACTCCACCGTTCTCTCGCATCCCAGGAGCGTACCTTGTCAGGTATCCAATATTCTCATCAGGTACAGAATACCCAGGATAGAGAAGCAGCGGTCCATAATCCTTCATCAGGTTTTTCTCCACTGACTCCATCGCTTTCATGGCTCTCTCCGCCGGGGCTGTTTCGTTTATGATTGACCAAGTCTGGGCATTCAGGTATATCTTTCCCTCTCTGCATTTTTTACTCCCGATGAGGTCCCCGTTGTCCTTGGTCGCCCTCCAGTACCACGAACCATCCCACCCGTACCTGTTGATGCTTTTCTTCAACGCCTCTGCTTTCTTAATGTAGACGTTTGCCGTTTTTCCGTCCCCCATTTTTTTGCAGACTTTTGAAAATCTCAGGAGAACCCCGCAGAGGAAGTGAGCCAGCCATATTGACTCACCCTTCCATTTCAGGCCGACTGAACTCAGGCCATCATTCCAGTCCCCCGAGCCTATCAGCGGGAGACCGCGGGGACTCATTCTGGAAAGCGCCAGGTCGATAGCCCGTTTGCAGTGCATGTAAAGCGATTCTGAGGGGGCATCCACGTACCGGACTCGCTGTTTCAGAATGCTCCAGTCTTCGGTCTCCTCAAGATAAAACGTCAGAACATAGGGCAGCCATAGCATGTTGTCGCTGATATTCGTTCTCATTCCGAGCTCGGTGATCGGGTGCCACCAGTGATACACCGTTCCGTCCTTAAACTGATGCTCCGCATGCAATAAAATCTGCTTTCTTGCAAGGTCGGGTCTCAGAGGTATCAGCAGGAGACTGCTCTGCAGCTGATCTCTGAAACCGTAGGCGCCAGAACACTGATAGTATCCAGTTCTCGCCCAGAGATGCCCAGATACGGCCTGATATTTGAGCCAGTAATTATTCATTAGATTAAAACCAGGATCAGGAGTGCTAACTGTCACCCCGGACAGGAACTCCTGCCAGAATTTTTTTACATCAAAAAACGCCTTATTCACATTTTTCTCATCACTGTACCTCTTCAGCAGGCGCTTGGCTTCGGCTGCCGGTGCCGCTCCAACTGTAAATATCAGAACCTTTTCCTCTCCAGCCTCCAGAAGTACCTTCACATGAAGACTTGCGATACTGTCATAAAATTTTCCAACGGTCCTGCTGAGGGTACCTCTGACAACGGAGGCGGGCCTGGATATGCCTGAAGATCTGCCAAAAAACGAAAGTTTGTCTCCCTCATACCCTGCAGGCTCGACGTTCACACCGTGAAATCCTTCAAGGGCTACCTCTGGTCTACCAGTGCTTATATATGAGGGAACCGGAAGCGGTCTCTTCTTAGCGAAAATAGCGTGTGCCTCGCTGTCATAGGCCGTCTCTATAAATGTGCGGTGAAACTCCCTGTGAGTGTCAGTCCCGTTTCCAAGGCACCACTCGAAGTACGTAAAAACACTCAGCTCCATTTTACCGGACGTGGTGTTCTTCAACGTGACCTTCCATATCTCGAGAGGCTCTCCCGGTGGGATAAAAACGAGCATTCGTGATAAAAGTCCGTTCTTTCTGCTTTCTATTTCAGTGTACCCGATTCCGTGTTTCACTTCATATTTATCGAATTCTGGGCAGCAGGGTTTCCACGTGAGCGACCACACTTCTCCTGTTCGATCATCTCTGATGTACACGTACTTTCCGTATTCGTCTCTGACTAGGTCCTGATGCCAGATATTCACCCTTGCGAGAGCTGAATTTCCCCTCCAGCTGAAACCGCTGCCCGCCTGGGAGATGACCAGCCCGTAATCACCGTTGCATATAACGTTGACCCATGGTGCAGGGGTATCAGGCCTCATGATTATGAACTCATCTCCGGATTCTGAAAATTTTCCATACTTGCTCTCGAAAAGCCCCTTTCCTGCCATCTCATCCCCGTCTTTTCCCACTGAACTAACTCGTTATTTAAGACTTTTGAGTAACATGGGGGATTAAAAAAAATACGAAATCTTTAAGTTTCTCAAGATTTTTGCAATAGATCCAAAGCGTGAGCTGAGGTAAAGTTAAAAACCGAGTGGAGGATATTAAACCGCAAAAGGTGATGATATGCCCCAAGCACCCGATATGGAGATATATCATTTCTGGACAGGGCACGAAGAGGCCCCAGTAAATGCCCTCCTCAATGCCTTTGAAAAAAAATATGGGATGAAGATAGGCAGGAACGCAATGGAATGGAGCGTTTACTCAATGGTAACCAAAGCCATGCTGATCGGGGGAAACGCTCCGGACTTGATGGTTTACGACATCGGGCAGAGGATACGCGAATCGGCTAGAATAGGCGAGCTGAGCCGCCTGGACGATGTATGGGGCGCCGAATTCTCAAAATTATATCCGGAGTGGGTGAAGGACGCCTGCCGGGATGGGGAAAACACCTATGGGGTGCCCATCAAGCGATTCACTTTTGTGGTTTGGTATCTCAAGGACGTGTTCCAAAAGTACCGCATATCTCCTCCGGAAACATGGGACGATTTTATTGATATCTGCAAAAAATTCGAAAAAGCAGGCCTTCCGCCCATGGTTGCGAGTGACTGGGAAATATCGATGTGGTTCGAGAACATTCTGGCCCGCACGGTCGGACAGAAGTTCTACAACAGGCTCATGAACGGGGATGAGAAATGGACCGACCCTAAAGTGATCGATGCCTACGAAACTCTACAGGAGATGGCCCTCAACTACATGATACCATATCCGTTCACCAACAGTTTCAAAGAATCGTGGGAAATCCTGAACAAACGTGAAGCGGGGATGCAGCTTCAGGGTGACTGGGTCAACGGAATGTGGAGGCGCAGGTACAGGTATGCTCCAGGGAAAAACTATGATTTCTTCCCGGTACCCCCCATCGACAAAAGAATAGGTCAGATAATGGTCGCAGGCGGTAACGCGTGGGTTATACCAGAAAAGGCCAAAAACGCAGAAAACGCTAGGAAATTTTTAAGGTTTGCAGGATCGGTCGAAGGACAGCGCATACTCGTAAGGAAGGGGATGGGTTTGGCCGGGAGTAACTATGTGGGAACCGAAAACTACGATGCTATCTCAAGGAGGCTAATCGAATACCTGGACAGATTCCCCACGGTCCTTCAGATGGACGCCATTTTGCCCTACAGCGTTTCAAGCGTTGAGAAGCTACAGCAGATGCAAATTGTGCTTGGGCAAAAAACAAAAAAGACTGAAATCAAAAGGCTTCTATCCGAAATCGACACCGCGACGGATAAGATAAAGCACGCCAGAGAGTGATCTTTTTGAGAAAGATGGGAACTGTGGTTGGCGTATTTTCAGCAAAAGGTGGTGTCGGAAAAACGACGGTCGTAGTGAACCTTGGAACAGCTTTATCCGATATGTCCAAGGGCAACGTGATACTGGTAGAAACCAATGTCACCGTTTCCACCCTCGGACTGTATTTCGGCATGACGAAACCTCCAGTTTCCATTCAGGACATACTCATGGGCAGGGTGGAAGTGGAAAGCGCAATTACAAGATATGAAAATAAACTTGATGTGCTGCCCGGTGATATTGGATTTTCGAGAGAATTTGGAAAACTTGATATGGGCTCCCTGATAGACCCCCTCAGGAAAAAATACGGTATCATACTGATAGACTCATCTCCGGGTTTTGGTCTCGAAGTATATTCTGGACTTAAAGTCTGCGATGAAATCCTGATCGTATGTCAGCCTGAGATACCATCAGTTCTCGGGGCGCTTCAGACATACCGGGTCGCGGATGAGCTCAAGATACCTGTGGTTGGAGTGGTCATCAACAGAGTCACAGGAAAAGATTACGAGATACCGGTCAACGATATAAAAAAGACATTCGGAGGTGCGGTTGTCTCAGTTATCCCGGAAGACCCAAAAGTTCCTGAAAGTGTTGCGATAGGTAGGCCGGTGGTACTATCGGCGCCCGATTCGCCGGCAGCGGTAGAGTTCAGAAGACTGGCACGCAGCTTCTATGCCAGGATAAAAAGCCAGAAACGCGTAAAATTCCTGAAGAAAACGGTAAAATGAATAATCCGCACGAACAATTTTTAATCGACCAATTGTTAAAAGTGATAAAAACTTTTCGTAAAAACACGAAAATCCCGGGATTTTAGACACCAATAAAAATGCCTCTCAACACACTATTGTTCGATGAAGAAAAACAACAAAATCCTGGCCCTGGAAATTGCGTTCCTGTGCGGAATGCTGCTGGCAACTGTATCAACTGTGGGAGTTGTCGGCGCTTCCGGAGATCTCAACTTCTGCGATTTCGAAACCCCTGGCTTCACCAGCTTGGGCGGCGGAAGGGGGGCAATGGAATCAACTACTGGCCTCATCACCGAAAACGACGTTTCTGGCGGAGTCAGCGGTAAGGCTCTCAAGCTCACATATAATTTCTCCAGCACACAGTGGTGCGGTTACTGGATGTTTTTCAAAGCAGATCAAACTGAGTATAATGTCAGCGGATACACTCACATTAAGATGTGGGTGAAGGGAGCTTCTGGAAACGAGATATTCAAGCTCGAGCTGCAGGACACCGATGGCGGAGGAAGCTACAAGACCGGGATATCGGTGCCAAGCACATCATGGACTGAGATAAGCATCTCGCTATCGGACTTCACCAAGATACCGTGGTACCAGGAACCTGCAAATCTGTCCAAACTGAGACAGATAAACATAGTATTTGATGTTGCACCCAGGAACAGCACGGTTTACTTTGACGAAATCCGGTTTATCTCCGGTTCATCACCTCCACCTCCTACTCCATCTGGGAACGAGCTGATCGTGGATGATTTCAACGACGGGAGCGGGCCAAACAACCTGGGTGGAGCATGTGGAGCTATGGGGGACTCTGGCACCGAAATAAGTGAGAACTATGTCACAGGCGCATATGAGGGACAATATGCCCTCAGGCTCACGTATGATCGCAAAACAAGCTGGGTCGGGTACTGGACATTTATGAAACCAGACCAGAGTGGCTACGATGTAAGCGGATACGAGAATCTGAAAATCGCCGTCAAGGGGGCCTCAGCTACCGAGATGAAGATAGAGCTTGAAGATGAGTCGGGCGGAGCGAGCTACAAGTACATCAATGTGCCCGCCTCTAACTGGTCGGAGGTCACCATACCGCTATCATCCTTCCAGAAAATCCCGTGGAAGGAATCGGCCGCGGATCTCTCAGATCTGAAGCAGATCAATCTGGTCTTTGACAAGAGCCCCAGCACGAACACGGTGTATGTCGATATAATAAGGTTCGTGTCCTCAAGCTCACAGGGTGGGACCACACTTGTCTATGTGTCTCCGGCGAGCCAGCAGGTGGTCGGTGACAACGCATTCAGCGTAGATATAAAAGTCACACCGGGTACTGCAATCTCTGGAATGCAGGTGAGCCTGAAATTCGACCCATCGCTGCTGAGCGTGACAAGCGTGGCTGAAGGCGATCTGCTGTCTCAGGGCGGCTCGACTTACTTCGGCGTTATAAAAATCGACAACGAAAACGGAATAGTCACCGGGATTTACGGCGTGGTGCTCGGCTCCGGAACCGTGTCAACTCCGGGAACTTTTGCAAAAATATACATGAAGGGCAAGATGGTCGAAGGAACATCGCAGCTTCTGCTGGAAAACGTGATTGTCGGAGACGGCCAGGGCAACTCTGTCAATGTCTCGGTTGAGAACGGTTCCGTTACACTGCTGCCTTACCCTGATTGGGATGTGAACATGGACGGACACGTCAACGTGCTGGACATGATAGTGGTTATCCAGAACTGGGGCAAAACCGGAGCTCCGCACTGGATCAGATCGGATGTAAACCGCGATGGAAAAGTAAACGTGCTCGACATGATCCTCATAGGAAAGAACTGGACGGGATAGGTGTGTTCAAGGCAAGGCTCTCTCTAATGGCCTTGGCCCTGACCTCTTTTGTTATAGTTTCCTGTGGGGGGCTGGCAGGCGCTCTTGGCTCCGGCACGATTGAGGTTTACCCGAACTCAAAGACTGTGGAACTCGGCAAAGAATTCAGCGTAGACATTGTAGTCAGCGCGACTGTACCAGTAACCGGAGTGCAGTTTGATCTCAGGTTCGATCAGTCTGTGCTCAGAGTGACTAAAGTTGAAAAGGGAAACATATTCAGTGAAGGATTCTTCCAGGTGATAGGCGGAGTAAACAACACTACCGGAACTGTCAGCGATGTTGTTGACGTATCAATTGGGCCGAGCACAACCACAGGCGGGGTGGTCGCGAAGGTGTACTTTGAAACTGTGACAAAAGGCAGCTCACAGATTATCCTTGAAAACGTGATAGTCGGCGACGAGAATGCCAGCAATTTGTCCGTTTCCGTGAGAAGCGGAACTGTGTATGTCATTGAGCCAGTAACTGGAGATAATCAACCTTCCGAGAATACTCCGAGCTCACAGCAGGGGGGACCTCAGTCGCAAGAAAACAGGCGGTCTGCGGCGCCCCAGTCTGCAATTGATATAACGATTCCGCTCATGGCTGGGCTGGGGCTTTTAATCGGTTCCATTGTGTCGCTTATGATATTCAGAAAGAGAACGACATACGGAGAGCAAAACAAAAATGAATCGATATGGTAAATCTTCTAGTTTTGGTCCAAGGGAAAAGTTGTCCAGGATCGCTTTTTGCTGTTCAATAGCAATCCTGCTTGTACTACTGATTAACTCGACTGCAATATCGGCCGCAGATCTTGTATACGATGATTTCAATGACGGTGAAGCAGGGACGAATCAGGGGGGGCTGGTCGGAACGATGTCCCCGGATCTAAACGGTGACAACGTTGGGGAGTACGACCCGACGGTAAACTTCACGAATGACAGTTATGAGGGGTCATTCGCTTTATCATTGACCTATTCCATGCCCTCAGGGCAGTGGTGCGGTTACTGGAGCTATGCGAATGACACAGATCCAAACAGTCCTCCTCAAAGCACGATTGACGTCAGCGGATATGGTGAGCTGAGGTTCGCGGCCAGAGGGACCAAAGGCAACGAACAAATCAAGGTTGAGCTGACGAGCAGTTCTTCTGAGGCAAGCTACAAATACGTCACGGTCCCGGGAACGAGCTGGGGGGAGATCGTGATAAAACTCACGGAATTAACAAAAGTCCCATGGATTCCAAACCCCGTCAATTTATCGGCCCTTCGCCAGATCAATTTTATTTTTGACAGATCACCATACAGCAGCACCGTTTACCTCGATTACATACGCTTCACTGGCGGCACCTCTGCTCTGCAGAACCCGACCGCGAGCTTCACCTACTCTCCAGCATCCCCA
>JAWCLG010000008.1:0-44566 GCA_038851075.1 Hadarchaeales archaeon (SeqCode)
ATGTTGTGCGGTATGTTTATTGGAGCGCCTTCCAGCCTGTTTATGGCCTCCTCGATGCTGCTCGCGTGGAGGGTGGAGTAAGAGGTGTGGCCGGTCGACATGGCCTGGAAAAGCGTGAGTCCCTCTTTTCCCCTGACCTCACCAACGACTATGCACTCCGGCCTCTGTCTCATGGCCTGCAGCAGGAGGTCGTAAAGCGTAATTCCTCCGCCACCTTCTCCTATCGTCCCCCTGGTCACGCTCGGGATCCAGTTCGGCTGGTAGAGCGTGAGCTCTCTTGTCTCCTCCAGCGAGACGATCTTGGCGTCCGGGGGTATGAAGAGGGCCATTGCGTTCAGCGTCGATGTTTTTCCAGAGGCGGTCTCTCCTATTATCAGTATGTTATTTTTGTTCTCGACGGCCAGCCACAGGTACGCCAGCATCTCCGCGGAGTAGGTCTTGTTCTTCAGCAGGTGGATCGGTGTGAACGGCTCCTTTGCGAACTTCCTTATCGTAAAGGTGCTTCCTCTTGTTGTTATCTCCCTCCCCAGTGTCGCCTGCAGCCTGGATCCGTCCGGGAGCGTGGCATCGACGGTCGGCTTTCCGAATGAGATCATCTTGCCGCTTCGCTCCACAAGATTTATCACGATGGAGTTCAGGACCTCTTCATCGCGGAAGACTATGTTTGTGGGAGTGCTGTAATACTTCCGGTGATATATGTACACCGGCACGTCAAGCCCGTTGCATGATATGTCCTCTATGTTTGGGTCCTTCATCAGGGCGTCGATGCCTTTGAGCCCGAAGCACTCCCTCCTGATTTCGTAGTAGAGCTTGTAGGCAGTGAGCGGGGATATCTTGATCTTGCTTTTTGTGATGAACTCATAAATCTTGGTGGATAGCACTTTCTCCCTGCTGCCCATCAGCTCCTCCAGGGAGAGCCTTGCCTTGAGGTGTTCCACTATCTGCTCGGCGAGTTTCTTCTCGTTCTCGTCAAGCTTCGGCTCGACCAGACAGTACAGTCTTTCCCTGGTCTTCGGGTTCTGCATGATCTGCACGTAGGCGAACGGCTCATCGACCCAGTACTCCTCTACGCTCTGAAAGCCTTCAATGGGTTCCGGCTTGGTTATCGGCCCGTGGATCTTCGGGTCGTAAGGCGGAAATCCCTCAAGCTTCAGCTCTGCGGGTTTGGCCTCCTCGATCTTGATCTTCTTCTTTGTCACAATCTCCTTGATCGCCCTGTCGAGTTCAGCTCCTTTTTTTGGCAGTGGTTCTACCTCTTTCACCGGGATCTTTTCATAGACGATTTTCCCGGCTCCGGGCTTCGCGCCGCCGCTTATCACGGTGACGCCCGGTGCCCTCTCTCCGGAAACCGGCCTCTCGACAACGACTTCTCTCTCCTCCGGAAGTTCAGGTTCTTCCTCCGGAGCGACCTCTTCCTCGGCCTCAGCTGAGGTTTCCTCCGCAGTCTCGATTTCCGCCGCCCTAGCAGTTTTTTCCGCGACCGCCCCGGTTACCACGTGTTCCCTCAAAACTGATCTGGGCTTCACGCCTGCAGCCTTCTTCATGGCGGCTTCGGGTTCCTCCTCTATCTGTCCCTCTATGGCTCTGGCAAGCGCCCTCTTGCTCATCTCCTCGCGCGCCGGCTTAACCGGTAAGGCGGGCTCGATCGGTGTTTCCACCTTCTCTGGTCTTTTGCCCGGGATTTTCACCGGTGGCTCCTCGATTCCGTGCTCAATTGCGCGCGCGAGTTCCTTCTTCCTCTCGAGTTCAACCGCGGGCTTTGGTTTTTCGGTTTTCACGGTTCTTTTGCTTGGAATCTTGACCGGGGGCTCCTCCTCTACCCCCCGTTCGATCGCGCGTGCTAGTTCCTTCTTGGTGAGTTCATGAGGCGGTTTCTCCTTTACCGGTTTCACTTTCTCAGGAACCTTTTCCTTGATCTTCAGCGGCTCTTCCTCGAGTGCCCTCTCGATGTCCACGGCCAGCGCGCTCTTGTCGGGCCTGGGCACGGGCGTTTCTTTCACGGTCTCGAACTCAATGCCCTCCTCCTCCACGGCTCCGGCGAGCGCCCTTGCCAGCGCCTCCTTCTCGAACGTGACTTTTTCCGGTGCCACGGTCTTTTTCCCGAGGCTTCTGGCCAGATCCATTGCTGCGCCGTCCCTTGCGATTCTCTCCAGCGCAGCCCTGGAAAACGTCATTCCCCTGAAGCGTACCGTTTTTCCGGATCTGCTCCTTCTGAGAGCCCTGAGAAGCTCCTCCTCGAAATCGTACGGTCTGATATGGATTATGCGTCTGCGGGTTTTTCTCCTCCTTTTGACTCTTCTGATTCTATGAAAAGAGCGCGATTTCCCCTTCAGGCGTCTTTTTGTCATCCCAACCGCCAGAAATAAATTATGTAGTTGCGGCTTAATAATCTGACTGGACCGGATGAGTTTCGATTCACGTTTTTGCATATGATAAAACAGCAAAAAAGCTGCCGGGGTCTTGCTTTTTGGCCGGCAGCGGTTTTTATGGATTTTACGCTACAGTTTCCTGCGTAAGGATTTGGTTGGCTGGTTTGTAGACGATAGTTATGACATCTCCGGAACTAAGTGCTTGTGTCCCAATGAATGCTGCTTTTAATATATCGCCCGCTTTGAACTGGGTGACGTTAATAGAGCCACCGTTTAGAGTGTAAGCGGGAGTAGATGTAACCGTGCTTGAAGATATCCTAACTTCAAGTACACTAGTGTTGAGAGTACTACCTGAGAAAGCATTGGATATCGTGTCCCCTCCCATGTGTTTTATAATAATTCCTCTGGAGGTGTTGACAGCATTTTCAATTGTTATGTTCGCGGTTATGGTTCCTGATGTCAGAGTCCCGCCCAGTCCGCTCACGAAAATCGCTATGCTTCCGATAGCGACTACCGTTATTGCGATGAGCAGAATCGTTGCGACGACTGCAGAAACTCCTTTAAAATCCTTCATTTTATTTTCACCTCTTTTACACATATGTCCTGACGATTTAAAAACGCTTTCGGTCCCGGTATAAAAGCGCAATTCCCGCATATCTGCAAATTACGGGATTCACTGAAAAAGGGGATATTTTTGCGGCCCGGGGCCACCCGATCAGGAGCCCGCGACCCCGGGCCGCAGGGGAAGCCATCGAGTTATCAGGGGACCGTGTATTGCACCAGCAGCTGGTTCGCGGGACGATATATGATTGTTATAACATCTCCCGGTCTCAGCCCAAGCCTGGCAACAAAGCCAGGGTTCATGAGCGCAGGATATCCGCTGTTCACCCCGGGTATGATCGTCCATATGTCTCTTGTTCCGGTGTCTACAGGTGGATTACCCACAAAGTCCCACGGAGTGGTCAGTCCTGGGCTCTGACTCGGATTGGTGAACGTGGAGACATCTTTCATCTGCGCCGTTGTTTTCCCGGTACCACCCGCGCTGGTAGTTTTCCCGGACGTTTCCATGTCCCAGAAGGAGTTCTTTACTGTTCCATCCTGGCTTTTTCCGACAAGGCCTCCTCCGTTGCCATCCACTGTGCCCGCGGAGTAACAGTTCTCGATACTGCCAGCGTTCCACCCCACGAGTCCGCCGGTGTGGGTATTACCTGTGACTTTGCAGAGCGAGTAGGATTCGGATATCTTTCCGGTGCCGGAATTAGTTCCTACCAGACCCCCAACGCTTGAAGTTCCTTCCACAACTCCCGTTGCGTAGCACCGCGTCACCGTGCCATAGTTGGCTCCTACCAGCGCTCCCGCACTTTGCCCCCCGATTACGCGCACGTTCTCCAGCCCTATATCCTTGATAATACCAGCTGTCCCGATTCCGCCGATAAATCCTCCGCTGGAGCTTGTACCCCGTATCACCAGGTTTTTTATCACGTGCCCCCTACCGTCGAAACTGCCGGTGAACTCCTCACCGCTGCCCGGTTTTGATATGGAATCTATCGTGAAGCCATTCGCGTCGATATCGCATCCAAGCGCGAAGTGTTTTTTGAGGAAATCCGAACCGAACAAGCTTTCCATCGTGTCAGGGCTTTTGATGTGTTCCACGCTTTTGATTATGTACGGGTCATCCGGAGTTCCGCTTCCGCTGGGCGTCCCACCGTCCTCCTGCCCGACCATACTGTAGTTTATCACGTCGTTCGCTTCGAGCCTCAGATCTCCTGTAACCTTGGCTCCATTGAATCTTATGTTTTCCATGCCGATAGGAACTCCGTTGATTCGCACCTCAAGGTCGCCCCAGCTGGCGCCACTTATCGCGTTTTGAATCGTCTCGCCCCCCTCGTGAATTATGCTGAATTCGGTCGACCCGGCAGCGGCCCCGGATAACCGTATTTCAGAGTTAACTGGGGGACTCATCTGTAAAAACTGACCGAGTAAACAGGTGATTGATCCGGCAGCGATTACTGTAATTGAAGTAAGGAGCACAACGGCTACAACTGGTGAGACACCCCTCCGGCCCTCCACGGCTCCCCCTAATCATATCTATATCTACTTTTGGGCAATTAAGTTTTTCCCGCTTTTTAAACCCCCGAAAACCGCCGGGACTCGGAGGCAGATGTATTTTTAAATATCTTAGATTATCTTTTATTGGTTGCATGGCAAGGGTAATCGCAATGGCTTCGGGGAAGGGCGGCTCCGGAAAGAGCATGGTGACCGCCAACTTTGGAATCGCGCTTGCAAAGTTTGGAAAGCGTACGCTTATAATTGACGCAGATATATCAATGCCCAATCTGCATATTTTTACTGGACAGAGGAATATTCCTCCGGTAACCCTTTACGAGGTCCTTGCGAAATTAAATCCTCCGCAACAGGCAGTACAAAAAATCTACGGTGGCGCCGACCTGATGCCGTGCGGGACATCTCTTGATGGTTTTTTGAAGGCGGATGTGAGGAGGCTGAAGGATGTAGTTGATATAATGGCGCCGAGCTATGACTATGTACTCCTTGATACGTCTCCCGGGTTGAACAAGTACAACCTGACAGCTATCAGGGCTGCGGGTGAGGCAATATGGGTTGTCACTCCGGACGAGCCGTCACTGTCGAGCACGTACAGGTTGAAAACTGCCGCCGATGTTTTCGACGTTAAGACGGTAGGAATTATTGTGAACAAGCTTCCATCGTTTTCTTGGGGTGAGCGCAAAAAGGTCCCACCGCTGAGGCGGGCAGACATAGAGTCGAGATTTGGGTCTAAAATAATTGGGACAATACCCGAAAAGAAGGAAGTTTATATAGCAACCCTGCTGAAAAAGTCGGTGATCGAATACAGTCCGAAAGGCCCGGTCACAATAGCTTTCAGAGATATGGTAAGGAGCTTCCTCGTGGCCTCAGGCCAGGATTTGGCGATGCCAAGGTAATTTTTAGGACAGTATATCTACACTTTTTAATAAGAATAAAAATTTAATCGATTACGTCCAATTATTACATGGGGTGCTGAGATAGCTGGAGAGTTCGTATCGGGCGCTGTTTTTATCTCGGGCGACGGTGAGATCGGGACATCAACAGTGGTTTCAATAATGCTGCTCTTTATTTTAACTGTTGTGTCTGTTGGGGTTTTTGCGCTATGGCTCTCAGGCTTGGGCCCGGGTCCTCCACCTCTGGCTGCGGACGTGGCGCTGCTGGCGACAGGTGGAACACAGAACAGTATAAGCGTGACTTTCGAGCACAGGGGTGGAGAGTCGGTAAGGCTGGATGATCTCGCCGTCCAGATCGCCTGGAAGGACATGTCTGGAATTGTCAGGACATACCGCACCGACTCGGGAGGCGGAGGAGTAACCGTTACGATGACCACCGAGCCGGTCAGCAAGACCCGCTTTGAGCTCGGGGACAATCTTAGAGTCACATTCAATCTTTCCGGGTACACATATAATCCGGCAGAGTATGCGTCGGTCTGGTTGATATACAGGCCCGCGAACCAGGTGTTGATAGCAGGGAGATATATACCGGGCGCAGGAGTGGAGGAGCTGGTTTACGACGATTTCGAGGACGGCAGTCTAGGAACCAACACGGGGGGAATCGCCGGTTCGATGGCACCTCCCATAGAGGTAGGGCAGATTCCTGGCTACAAGGACGCGTTCTTCAGTAGGATGTGGCTGGTCAATATTATCTTTGACAATGAAAACCGGGCAATGAAAGAGACAGTGGACATAGACAACATCGAGTTCATAAAGGCGGGCACTCCGGAGTTGATGTTTTGCTCGTTTGAGATACCGGGATCCACGGACACCGGAGGGTCCAGAGGATGTTATAATAATTTCTATCCTTCCACACCATACGTTCGTGAAACGGATATAGTTGGAGACAGGGTGCCTGGCGAGAAACAGTTGAAATTGGAGTATAATCGTGGGAACAGTTATTGCGGGTACTTTATGAAGTCAAGCGGCGGGTCAGAACTCGATATAAGTGCTTATAATACTCTGAAACTATACGCGAAGGGATCCGCAAATATAACGAACGTGAAGCTGGAGATGAAGAGCGCCACTGGAAATGGTGAAAGACGGATAAACCTTCCCACATCTTGGACCGAGATAACGATCTCTTTCTCGCAGTTCTCCGGTTTCAATCCTGCGAGGTTCACCGAAATGGTTATAACTTTTGATACAAGCACCAGCCCACAGTCAGCAACCGCCTATTTTGACGATATAAAGTTTACAGTAGCTTCAGGAGGTGCGGATGATGTGACAAAATACGATGATTTTGACGATGGGGAACATGACACTAATCTCGGTGGTAGTGCCGGAGTTGCATCATATGACGGGTCTCATGATCCTGTTGCCACATTTGTTGGGTCAGGCAACAGTTATTTTCTGCGTTTGAGCGTGGATCTTGACAAGGAGTGGTGTGGATACTACATGTACGCCACAGATACAAATCCGGCCAGTCCCCCGAGGGAGAACGTGAATGCGAAGGATAACGATAACATCTCCGTGATGGTGAGGGGAAGCAAAGGTGGAGAGAACTTTAAGATAGAGATAAAGGATGCGTACGAAAACGCTGTGTCCATATATGCCACTCAGACACCTGGTTTTGGGCAGATAACAACCAGCTGGAAGAAGCTGAGCATTCCTCTCACAAAATTCAGGCATTTTGATAACCCGAGGCTGAGCATAGTTGAAGACTCCGGAAGCCGCTGGCTGAGGGTAGATTACAGCTATTATAACGTTTCTGGCAACTGGTGCGGTTATTACAGCTCTTTTAGGTCTGACTGGAGCGGCTACGATGTCAGCGGTTACGCACACCTGAAATTCAGGCTCAGGGGTGGCAGTGGAGGCGAGAACTTCAAGATAGAGATAAAGGACACATCAGGTGGTATGTGGTCGAGATATTTAACCCAGTTCATCGGTTTCAGCGGAGGGCTCCCCACGAGTCCGCAGGAACTTGATATATCTTTGAGCACGGTCACCGGAGTCAACCTCAGTAGTCTGAAGGAGATAGATATAACTTTCGATACCAGTCCAAGGCAGGGGACTGTTTACATCGACAAGATATGGTTCACCAAGTGACCGCCTCAGACCGAAAGCAATATGAAAGCGGTTTTTCAATAATAGGGTGGAGGTCAAATGCGGAGATTTCCCGGCAGGCTTGGCAGCGGTGATTCCGGCATCACACCGGTTCTCGCTGTGGTCCTCCTGATCGGCGTCTTTGTCACGTTTTTCGCCGCCATGTTCGGAGCTGTGGTTCCGGTCATGCGCAGAGATCAGGAGCGGGCCCACATGACATCAGTTTTAAACAGTTTTTTGGAGTTGAAACGTTCGATAGAGGAGGAACTCACCCTTTATATCATAGAGAACGCGGCTAAGGAGGCGGGGCGGAACCCTATGATCACCTCATACACTCACACAGTGGATGTGAAGTTGAGCTGTGATCCGCTTCCGATTCTGGGGTGGTTAACCACCGGCAGTTTAAGGTTGAATGGCGGAAAGATAAAGTTCTCGTCACCAAACCCGCATTATGTTCCTCAGGAATGGATATACGAGAATGGAGCAGTAATACTTGTGCAGGAAGGTACAAGCATAATGCGCTCACCCCCCCCAATGATAACCGTGAGACAGGCGGCCGGGGATAATCTGGAGGTCTGGGTAACCACGTTTTACATCGACGGCACTGACAATGTGGCAGGCTCCGGGACCGCCACGGTGACGGTTGCACTGGACAGCGTCACGGTCGAAAACACGCCGAGAGCATCATTGACCGTAACGGTCTCCGGGAATGTTACAGCATGGAGGAAATACTTCGAATCGGTGAGCGCAAAGATAAACAGCGATTTCGGCTCCAATGTTTCTCAGGTCCAGTCAACTGCCTCTTCGGTCAGTCTGAGCATCAATGGAAAACGATCAGATGCGACAAACGATATCTTCGAAATCCAGAGGAGGGTCAGGATAAAGGCAAGTCTGTTCTGACAAGAGTCTTCAGTTCATCGGGCGGCGCATCCGCAAAAGTTAATTGCGGGTCGCGATGAGGTTCTTTGGTTGTCATGAAGGTAGAGCTGATATCCATCACTCCCGATGCAGAGAGGCTCATCGAGGCAGCAGGCAGAACTTGCTACCTCTCGTTCGGGAAGCAGGGAAAGGGCACCGAGAAGTCGTTCATAAGGATGCTCATCAAAAGGGGGCATCTCTCGGTTCTGGAGCACGCCCACGCCACCTTCAGGATCTCCGGGGCTTCCAGGTCTTTCACCCATCAGCTGGTAAGGCACAGGCTCTGCTCGTATTCCCAGCAGTCCCAGAGGTACGTGGACGAGAAGAACTTCAGGTTCATCGAGCCGGAGTCGATAAAAAACAACGAAAAGGCTCACTCAATCTTCATGAGGTTCATGGAGGAGGCGAGAAACACGTATGCTGAGCTCCAGAGGCTGGGAATAAAAAATGAGGATGCGAGGTTCGTGCTGCCGAACGCCGTGGAGAGCCAGATAGTGGTGACCGCCAACTTCAGGGAATGGAGGCACATAGTGGAGCTCAGGGGAGACCCAGGCGCCCAGTGGGAGATCAGACAGGTCGCAATAGAGATCCTCCGCATTCTCAAAAAGCACGCGCCTGAGGTCTTCGCTGACTTCGAGATAGACGATGAGAAAAAGTGCATCAGAAAGGTCCAGATCTAGCGCTTTATGGACCTCTGTGCCAGCTGCGTCATTCTTTTTTCGATGCGGTCCCGTATCTCTTCAGGGTCACCTTCTCCCCTGGCCAGGCTTGTGTAATCAAGCAGGTCGTCAATCATGAACTCCGCGGTTTCCAGGTCGATTATCCCCGCGTAAATCGCGAGCTCTATTGTGTAAAAGGAGCGCATCAGCACCTCTCTGCCCCTTTTCCACTGTTTCCATGCACCCGGCTGGCCAATCCTGAGTCTTCTTGAGATGTCCTGGAATGTCGCATCCTCGCTCCATGAGTGAAGCAGGAGGGCCTTGAGCGTTTTTTCCTTGAAGTGTGAGCGCTCCAGAAGCACGCGTGCGAGCAGGTTTTCTTTGAGCCACCTCTCAGCTTTTTCTATGTCCTCTCTGCTCATTCCGGGTTTCTCCCCTTACTTCCATTTTTTGGAAGTAAAAATAAATCTTTCTCCTGAGTCTTGCAGGCCGCCTGTCCTGGAACTTCAGATGTCAGGTTTCCTCCTGAAGAAAGATATTCGATTCCCCTTTTTGACAGCGTTTTCGTCTATCGATCCGCCTTTCTCAGCAGCGTACCTGAGAGCCATGCTGGCAATCTTCAGAGCCTTTCTTGGTATTCCTCCGCTGAGCCTGTAAATCGTTTCAAATCCCTTTTCCGTAAGTAAAACAGACCCGTTTTCGCATCCTGCGTTTTTAATCCTCAGATCAAGTATCGCCCTCATCTTTTCCCTGTTCAGCGGATTTATCTCGACCCTGACCTGTACCCTGTCCCTGAGGGCTGGCACCTCCTCAAGAAACCTTGCCATTTTTCTGGGCTCTCCGTTGATCAGCACGGTTATATTGGGAATATCTACCAGGACCCTCAGAAATTCGCCTATATCTCTGGGATTTATCCTGCTCTCGTGTATGTCGTCAACCACTATAGCCAGCCTTTCAGCATGCTCCTTGGGCCACCTGCGGAGAATCTCGAACATGCTCGCCCTGTCCCTGTTGGGGTCCATCTCGAGCCCGAGCATAATTGCCCTGAGTATCTCGTCCATAGATTTGTAAGCCGCACCGTGGATGAAGACCGCAATCACGTTTTTTGAGGGTTCCTGTGACAGTAGGCTCTCTTCGCGCAGGGCGGTGACGAGAAAGCTGCACAGCGTGGTCTTCCCGGTTCCGAGCCCTCCGGTGATGACGCCCAGTTTTCCGCCCGTCAGCACCCATTTCAGTTTCTTCAGGTCATCTTCCTGAACCGGAACAAACATATCTATTGAGGAGAGCTCGAGCTTGAAGGGATCCTCTTTGAGCCCCCATCTCATCAGGTAGTCCTCGAAAACCTGATCCTTGCCTATTTTATCCTCGAAAAGAGTCATGCAATCACCTGAACCGCAAGCTCATAGGTTCCGTTTTTCTCAACAAGATATCCCTTCTGCACCATTCTTTCGCAGAAAACACGGGAGAGCTGTGTAGGGCACCTGCTCCTGGCGGCGATTTCTTCAACGGTGAACCTTCCGAGTGAGATGGCAGCAGATATCATATCTCCGAATGCAGTTCTCTGAAGAAGCCCTGATGGGGAGAGTTCTTCCAGTAAATGCATTCTGGAAACCTCTTTTTTTGTCAGGGTGTCTTTTAATTCATTTTTTTCATTTTTTAATTCAATTTTTTCATTTTCTTCATTCTCCGGAAAGCCCGCGCATGATTTACACAGTGTTTTTATCTCTTCAGGGGCCCCCGTACAGTCCCGAGGATGAACTGTGAGATTTTTGGTTGCCCCGCATCTTGTGCATCTGTGCCCGTCTCTTATCATGACGGCCTTCTTAACGAGTGATACATCGTCTTTGCAGTTGGTGAAAACGAATTCCAGAAAGCTTTTCATGAGATCTGGGCTACTGGACTCGTTTTCAATAGTGCGTGGAGCTCCGAGAATGCGGTTAATCTCACTTTCAGGAACCCTTCTTTTCCCTCCCTGAGGCCTCACAATCCTTATTTTACCCTCGCGATCCCATCTCCTGAGAGTGTTTGGGTGTATTCCGAGCCTTTCACATGCCTCTCCAACACTCACAAGTTTCTCCATCCTATCAAAAATTAACTAAATCTAACAATATATAAATCTAACTAAATCTAACAATATCTAACAAAAATTAACAATTTATAACTAAATAGTTAAAATTTGTTAGAAATGGTTAGGTTTGGTTAACATATTCTCGGAGCTGGATCACCGGATGGGTACTCCATTATGCGCCTTCCGCCCATGGCTGTTTCGACGATAACCTGACCCGGATATTTATCCGTGGCTTCGCCTATGACTGCCGCCCTTCTACCGTACTTGGTTTTCCTTATCACTTCCAGAACTCTGTCCGCATATTCTCTTTTCACGCTCATCACGACCTTTCCCTCATTGGTTATCTGAAGAGGGTCTATCCCGAGGAGTTCGCCAGCCGCTCTCACGGGCTCGGCCACCGGTATGTTCTCCTCTCTTATGAGTATGCCAGTGCCGCTCTTTGATGACATATCGTTGAGCGCGGCAGCGAGCCCTCCTCTGGTCGGATCCTTCATCGCTGTTACACCACCTACTTTCAGGGCGGCGTCCACGGTTTCCCATACCGGAGCCACGTCTGAGACAAGGTCGAGGTCAAGGTTTATCCCCTCCCTCTTTGCCAGTATTGTCATTCCGTGGTCCCCAATTGTTCCGCTCACTATTATAATGTCGCCCGGACAGACGCCCCTGTCAGTGATTATCCCTTCGGATATCCCTAGTCCTGTGGTTGTCAGCACCATGCCGTCCAGCTCCCCCCTCCCCATCACCTTCATGTCACCGGTCACCAGCGGGCATCCTGCCTCTTTGAGCGCCGAGTTCATGGATGCTGTGATCTTCTCAAGATCGCTTATTGGGAGCCCTTCCTCCGCGACCATCGCGCATGACATCGCCAAGGGTCTGGCGCCCATCACGGCAAGGTCATTCACGGTGCCAGAAACCGCCAGCCTGCCGATGTCCCCTCCGGGAAAGAACAGGGGCTTCACTGTGTGAGAGTCCGTGGTCAGGACAAGCGTTCTGCCTTCCAGCTCCACCGTGGCACCGTCGTCGAGTTCGTCGAGGCCCACCCTCCCGGCTCTTCTCAGTTCGATGCCTTTCAGGAACACCTCTGAGATTAGCTCCATCATGGCCTTTCCGCCGGCTCCGTGTATCAGCATGACCTTCTCAGGCACCGCCGACCTCCTCCCAGGCCTTTATTGTCTCCTCCGCCGCCCTTTCGTCCAGCACCTGTATGGCAAATCCGGCGTGTACCAGAACGTATTCCCCCTCCCTGGCTCCGGGAACCAGGTCCATCCTGACGTCCCTCCTCACCCCTCCGAAGTCAATTTTTGCCACGTTACCCTCGATTTTCAGGATTTTTCCGGGCACGGCAAGGCACATGTTATCCCAATATGGCGATACGTTATATGCGTATTAGCGTATCTCTTGAGGAGGAGCGGAATGATAAAGTTCGACTTTCACACCCACACCAGGCACTCTGACGGAAATGCGAGCGTTATCGAGATGGTGGAGGCAGCTGAGTCAAGAGGGATGGCGGCCGTGGCGATAACGGATCACGGTCCCGACACCTCGGTCGGAGTGCCGCCCTGGGAGATGGAATCCCTTCTTGGCGAGATAGAGGATGCGAGAAGGGACGCCGGAATAAGGGTGCTCTCCGGGATCGAGGCAAATGTTGTGGACGGTGCTGGAAACGTGGATGTTGACAGGAGAATGATCGAGAGGCTGGATTTCGTGATTTTCAGCATCCACAGGATCGACGACCTGATCGATCCCTCAGAGGCGGCCAGGGAGTACATCTCGAGGATGACAAGAGCTGTGAGAAGAGGGGGAGCCAGCGTTATCGGCCATCCATTTCACTACCATCAGAGCCTGCTTCCATACCTTGAGAGGGAGGAGGTCGAGGAATTCGTCAGAACGCTTTCTGAGTGCGGAGTGGCAGTGGAGCTCAACATGAGGTACAGGGCTCCGGACGATGGTTTTCTGAGGCTGTGCCTGAGGGAGGGAGTGAAGTTCAGCATAGGGTCAGATGCCCATTCAGCTGAAAACGTTGGGAGGATAGACTGGGCGCTCTCAGCCCTGGAGAAGGTGGGCGCCAGAAGGGAGGACATGATACTTGACGGTTTCCTTTGACAAGAGCATAAGAGACCTTGCCGAGTTCGTGCGGGGAGCATCCCGCCTGGCGATAGTGGGCGTTGGCAGCGATATTCGCGGTGACGATGGGGCCGGTGTCGCTGTTTTAAGAGAGCTGAGGAAAAAACTCGGTTCTGGCAGAGCACTGCTCGTTGAGGGAGGCGTTTCACCGGAGAGCGTTACCGGAAAGCTGAGGAAGTTCAGTCCTTCCCACGTGGTGCTCATCGATGCGGCGGATTTCGGGGGGGTGGCCGGGGAGATCAGGGTCATTGAGCCGGATGCCATCTCAGGAGTTTCGGTTTCCACGCACGCAATGTCGCTCTCCATCCTTTCGGAGTACATAGTCAGAGAGCTCGGGTCAAAGGTTATTTTGATAGGGATTCAGCCCTCTCACGCTGGATTCAAAAGGAGAATGAGCGCAGAGGTCAGTCGATCTGTTTCTGAGCTCGCCACCGCGGTGAGCAGGATTATCACTTAGCATACTGGTCGAGAAATTCAAAGTCCTTGGTCATTCTGATAGCTCTGGTGGGACAGGCCTCGGCGCACTCTCCGCAGTAAGTGCACCTGCCGAGCCAGATCATCGGAGTCTTGGTTTCTTTGTTTATGCTTATCGCCCTGTCCGGACATGCTCTTATGCACATCCAGCATCTTATGCATTTTCCGCTGTTTATGGTCGGCTTCCCCCGGTACCCATCGGGTGGCTCGGTCTTTTTCTTGGGGTACTTCACGGTGAATGGTCTTTTTAACAGATTTTTGAGAACACCCGGAAGGATTCTCGGCATCAGGGCACCACCATCACCAGGGCCAGGCTCAGCGCCGCCAGCACAGTTGGAACGGTCCAGTAGAACTTCAGCGTCTGGTCGATGCGCAGCCTTGCCATGATGTTTCTTGCCAGGGTTGTTAACATCACGATCAAAAAGGTTTTCACTAGGAAATCGACGAGCGGAGGAAATGTTATGCTCCCCAGAGAGTACGCTACAGGTCCTCCGAGCAGGACCGAGACAACCAGACCGACGACTGCAATCATCTCAACCCCGTAGGATAGCCTCCAGATGGCGAGCTTCGGACCTGAGTACTCGGTAAGCGGCCCGCTCACTATCTCGGTCTCGGCCTCAGGTATGTCGAACGGGACCCGCAGGAGCTTTCCCTGAACAGCCACAAGCATCGCAATTGCGGCTGGAATCATCCTCCAGTCCAGTATCAGCCATCCGTGCTCCGCCTGATATCCCACTATTCCCGCGAGTCCCAGCGTACCGGCTCTTGCAGCCACGGCGGCAATGGTGAGTATAAAGACGAGCTCGTATCCCATCAGCTGGACAATGTGGCGCGTGGACCCCAGGGTGCCGAACGGGCCTCCGGATGAGTATCCGCCGAGCATCAGAAATATGGCCGGGAGGTTCATGAGATAGAGGAGAATCAGCAGATCCGCTGAGGTTGTCAGCACGGGACGTCCGGAGTTCACCGGTATGAGGAGAAGAGCTGCGACGGATGCCCCGAGCGCCAGCAGCGGTGCAGCGGTGAACAGGTGCCTGTGTGCCGATGCAGGTGTTATATCCTCCTTGCACATCAGCTTTCCGAAGTCTATGAACTCCTGCCAGACTGGAGGTCCGATTCTGTTCTGCAGCCTTCCAGTGACCTTCCTGTCGATACCTAGATACAGCAGCCCGATGAATGACGCGAAGAGAAGCCCAGGGAATACGAGAGTCCCGAAAATGAAATCGATTATCTCGATCACACGCTCCACCTCTTCAGTTCATCAAGCGCCACTGTTTTCGTTTCACATTTTTCCGCGTCAACTATTGTTATCCTGTCGTTGCATCCGAAGCAGGGGTCGATGCTCCAGAGCACCACCGGTATCTCTGCCACCGTTGCTCCCATGAACATCGGTTTCAGACAGGCAAAGGTTCCGTAGGTTGGAGTTCTTATCCTCACCCTCTCTGGCGAGTCCGTGCCGTTGGAGCGGACGTAGTAGAGAAGCTCACCTCTTGGCGCCTCGGTCCTCCCCACCGCCTCGTTTGGCTGGATTCTCAGATCAACCTCGCGCCTTACCGGTCCCGGCGGCATCTTCTCCAGCGCCTGTCGTATTATTTGAATGGACTCCATTGTCTCTCTGAGCCTTACCATCCCCCTGGCCCACACGTCACCGGCTCGCTCGACAGGTACACTGAATGAAAATGAGCCGTATGCCCCGTAGCAATAGTCCCTTCTCAGGTCTGTGTCCATGCCAGAGGCCCTCGCAACCGGGCCGACCGCGGAAAACTTTACTGCATCGGAAGCGGTGAGCACCCCGACCCCGGAGCATCTGGCTAGAATTGTGCGGTCAGAGCTCCAGAGGTTGATGTATCCCTTAACGGACTTTTCAACTTTTTTCAATCTTTCGTTTATTTTGGCCAGATATTCAGGTTTTATGTCCCTCCTGACTCCCCCCACGATGTTGGTCGCCGAGTGAATCCTCCCGCCGGATATTATCTCCCGGATGTCCATGATGTGCTCGCGATCGCGCCATGCCAGCATGAACAGGGTGTCGAATCCCATTTCGTGTGCGGCAACTCCGAGCCAGAGCAGGTGGCTGTGGATCCTTTCAAGCTCCATTATCACTGCCCTTACGTACTTCGCCCTCTCAGGTGGTTCAAATCCGCCCAGCTCTTCAATTGTCTGGCAGTATGTGGTTGAGTGGACCACGTTGCATATCCCGCATATCCTCTCCGCGAGATAGACTCCGTGCCTGTAACTTCTTCTTGCCAGCGCTTCCTCGATGCCCCTGTGCGCGTAGCCAAGCCTGATGTCCACATCTACGACCTCCTCTCCCCTGACTTCAAATTTGAAGAACTCAGGCTCCTTGAGCGCCGGATGCTGCGGACCAACCGGGATCATAAAGGTCATGTTTTTTTCTCCCTCCATTCCTTCCTCAGCGGATATTCTCCCTCCGGCCAGTCATCCGGAATGAAGAGCCTTTTTGGATTAGGATGCCCTTCAACCCTGACGCCGAGCATTTCCATCAGATCGCGCTCGTAGAAGACCGCGCCCGGAAATATCTCGACGACTGTGGCCACTCTCGGATTGGACTTTGGGAGCGATATTTTGAGGTTCAGCACGGCCGGTCTGCAGTCAAAGTGGTATATCACATCTATGCTTTCCCCGACGTCAACGCCGGTGATCGCTGATATGTGAGTAACGCCACCTGCGCGGAGCCGGCGGAGCGCATCGTGCAGGTTTCCGGGGTCGGTTCTCGCGAACAGACACCTATCGCTGACCGTCCTCACTTCCCGGGCTCCATCTCCGAGCAGCCTGGCTACTTCATCGGGATTCATCCTCACACCTTCTCCAGCACCTTCAGCAGTCCGTGGATGATTGCCTCGGGCCTGGGTGGACATCCCGGCACGTAGGCCGATACCGGGAGAAGTCTGTCAAGCGGCCCCACGACATTATAGCAGTCGTGGAACGCGCATCCCGAGGCAGGACAGGACCCTATGCCCACAACCGTCTTCGGCTCAGGCATCTGCTCGTATATCCTCAGGAGCCTGTCCTTCGCCTGTCTTGTGACTGGGCCTGTGACCACGAGTATATCAGCATGTCTTGGGGAACCGCAGAGCCTCATGCCCATCCTCTCCACGTCGTAGCGCGGGGTGAGTGCCGCAAGTATTTCTATGTCGCATCCGTTGCATCCCCCGCTGTTGAAATGAAGCAGCCAGGGAGATTTTTTAATCAGTAGGTTTTTCAGAGCCATCCCAGCACCTCCATCAGGAGAAGAATGAAGAAAATCGCAAGCAACCCGCAAACTGCCCAGAGGATATATCTGCTCAGTTCACCAGTGTGTGCGCTTCCAACTCTATTATAGAACGGCCTTATCACCTTCTTGACAGGAGAGAAGAAGCCGGCGCTGTCGGGGTGCAGCTCGTCAGGTTTCAGCACCTCTCCACATGAGTACGTTCCCGTCTTTTCCGGGTTCGGTTTTGGCCTGGTAATCCTGCGCGCGGTTACCAGAAGAACGTAACCGATGGCCGAACAGAGCAACATCGCCGATGTGACGATGAGAGGATCCCAGATGAACTCTATCATGACAGTGCCCCCAGCATCCCCAGGTAGTTCTCCCCCATCACATTTCTGATGTAGCTGACCGAGTTTTCGGCCGCGGCCTGCGCCGGGCCCACAACGTTGAACCCGATCACAGGAAGCAGGCCGACGATCACGCACAGAGCAGCCATGACTGCCATGGAGGCCAGCATCGGCTTCGGTGCCTCTTTAACTCCGTCCATTTTTTCGCGGAGCGGTCCCAGAAAAACCGAGCTGAATGCCTTCATGAAACTGGCAAGGGTCAGCACGCTGACAAGAACAGAGATGGCCGTTATCCACCCATGGCCGATTTCGATTCCTGACAGGTAGATGCAGTACTTGCTCACGAACCCGTTCATCGGAGGAATTCCGGATATTGACAGCGCACCGATCAAAAATATCGCGGCGGTGAACGGCATCTTCTTGCTCAGACCTCCGAGCTCGTCGAACTTCTGGCTTCCAGCCTGAAGCAGAACGGATCCCGCGCACATGAAGAGGAGGCATTTGTATGTGGAGTGATTGAGAAGATGAAAGAGTCCACCCTGCGCGCCGATAACGCTTCCAAGCGTGCCGAGCCCGATCCCCAGCACCATGTACCCCTTCTGACTTATGACGTGATAGGCAAGCATTCTCTTGAAATCCTTCTGCACGAGCGCCATCAGAACTCCGACCACCATGCTCAGCAGTCCGAGGGCGATCAAAAGTACCCCCACCGGCATTCCAAACGGCAGGTATGGCAGCTTGGCCACCCAGTATATCCCGACCACCGCGGCCGGCCCGGCAAGCAGCGCGCTGATGACCGTCGGCGCACCAGTAAACGCGTCCGGCAGCCATGTGTGAAAGGGGACCATTGCCACTTTTACCATCACGCCGGTGACAAAGAGCGCAAATGCGAGCACGAGAGCCGGCGGGACATTCCCTGAGTACAGCATGAGCTTTGCCCCAATGTCTGCGATATTCAGGCTGCCGACCAGTCCGTAAAGCAGCGCCACGCTTATAAGAATGAATGTTGTGCCGATCGATCCGATGAAGAGGTACTTTATTCCTCCCTCGACTCCTTCAGGGTTTCGCTTGAACGACACGAGCGCATAAGAGCCAACCGACATTATCTCAAGAAAAACGTAAAAGTTAAACATGTCCCCCGTTAGCACGATTCCCATCATCCCCGCGACCACTATGAGCATCAGGGCGTAGAAGTGATCAAGCCCGGTTTCGTTTTTCATGTAGGAAACTGAGTAGATAAAGACGAGCAGCCCCAGGCCCGCTATCATGAGAGCCATCTGCGCGCCCAGTCCGTCAACGGCAAGATTTATTCCAAACGGCGGGCTCCAGCCTCCGAGCTCGTACATAACGAACTGACCTCCCCACACGTCCGCGACCATGCTTGCCACTAGAACGCACGTCAGTGCCATAACAGAAAGTGCTAGAACTGCAGGGGCCCTTTTCCAGCCGTATTTTTTGGCTAGCATGCCTGTAATGGGTGATAGGAATCCCCCGATCAGCGGAAGAAGGATGCTGAGTATAGGCGCGTGCGGGATCATTCTCGCAGCCTCCTAATCTCGGATGGATCAAGGGTCCCGTAGTTCCTGTACACGTGTATCGCCAGCGAGAGGGCAAGCGCGAGTATGCACACGTTTATTACTATAGACGTAAGGACCAGCGCCTGCGGGACGGGATCGACCGCGCTTGTGGCAAATTCCTGAATGTTATTGAGCAGGTTTCCGGTGATTATGGGAGCAATCCCTCCGGCGCGGTATCCGAGGCTTATCAAAAACAGATGCACTCCGTCCGTAATGACCGACAGACCTATGATCATCTTTATGAGGTTTCTTTTCGTTAGCACGCAGTATAACCCGAGAGAAACAAGCAGCATGGCTACGGCGTAGTTCAGGCTCATCTCACTCCTCCCCCAACGCGAACAGCATTGAGTAAAATATCAGTAGAATGCCGGCGGTCACTTTTATGCCAACCCCCAGGTAGAGAAAAGGGATTATCCCGCCGCTGAATATGTCCCCGATCCATCCAAGCGGAAACACGTTCTGCAGAAATGACATGCTCAGGGATATCCCGAGAAGTCCGAGAACCACTATGCTGATCCCTCCAATGCTCTCCAGCGCCTCCGCCCTCATCATCACGATTTCTTTTTTTGTTCCAGAGAGCCCGTACGCCAAGATAACAGCCACAAATGCGGATGCTATTATCACGCCTCCCGGGAATCCACCGCCGGGCGAAAGGTGTCCGTGCGCCACCATATAAGCTCCAAAAAGCGCGATGAACGGTAAAAGTAGCCTGGTAATCGTCTTTGTGATCAGGCTCATTCCGCTCATTTTCGCCTCCTCCTAGCGGCTCTGAATATCGCCACGACTCCGAGCACCGCCGTGAAAAGCACCGTTGCCTCACCGAGAGTGTCGTAGCCTCTGTACCCCCACACAACATCGGTTACAGCATTACCGGAACCGGTTTGGGGCAGAGCATTTTCCAGGATATTCTGCCCAACGGCGTTCTCGCTGCGCGGACCTATGGTCCTTGACGGAAAGGAGCCGAATTCAGGGATGGAGGTGTACACTGCAAAAATCATCACCGCTCCCAGTATCACGACCAGCAGCACAGGTGCCTTAGAACCCTTCATCTCTCCTCACTCCTTGTCCTGCTTATCGCTATCACGAAAAGCACGGTGGTCACCCCGGCGCCAACGGCAGCCTGAGTTATCGCTATGTCCGGCGCCTGGAGCGTGTAGAAAACCACGGCGAGCAGAATGCTTGCTCCCGCCAGAACTATCACCGAGTGCAGGATGTTTCTCGACTCAATGGCGATCACGTAAAGCACCAGCATGAAGATGAGCAGGATGGAGTTCAGCAGGTCAATCATTTCTTAACCTCCTTCAGCCTGTCCGCCACGCTTTTCTCCCAGAGCTTTACGCCTGACCTGTGGGCGGCTCTCGCTATCGCATGCGAGGTAACCGGAGAAGTTATGAAAAGAAAGAGGGCTATCAGGGCAGCTTTGAGCGTGAATGAGCTGAGTCCGCCCATGATTGATACCCCGAGTATCGAGGTGATCGCTCCGCCGACCACAACCACGGTGTTTGCGTGGATGCGGTTGTAGACGTCTGGAAATCTCAACAGCCCTATGGATCCGGCGATCGAGCAGAACCCCCCGATCATCAGAAGCGCGTATCCGATCAGCTCTATCATGATCCCAGCTCCCCGCTATCCAGATACTTCGCCACCGCCAGGCTCCCTATGAATGCCAGCATGGCGTACACGAGAGCCACGTCAAGGTAAATCTGCGCCCGATAATGAAAACCAAGCAACACGAGAACGCTTATTGATATGGCGATCAGCGCGTCGATGCCCACAACCCTGTCCGGAGCGGTGGGGCCAAGCGCCGCCCTGAGCGCGCACATCACTCCTGCGGCGATCATCACATATATTACGATTAATTCGATCATCCCGCGATCCTCCTCAAAAACCTTTCAAACTGTCCCGAGATTTCACTCGCGGCACGTGCTGGTTCTGTGGACTTTACGTCTATCCAGTGCACATACAATTTTCCACCGTTCTCGTCTGCGTCGACGCTCAGAGTGCCAGGCGTCATGGTTATCGAGTTGGCCAGCCATGTTGTCCCGACATCGGTCCTCAGCGATGTCGGCACCTCGACTATCCCAGGCTTTATCGGTGTTCTCGGATGAAGCGCGAGATAGATCACTTTCAGGTGAGACTTTATCTCAGCCCACAGGTAAACGAAGATATAGGCGATGAGGTATGCCAGTCTTCCGGGATGGAGTATTCCAGCCACCCCTTTTCTGAAAAGAAACCTGTAGGAGAACGTGGAGATTATGAGAGAGGCGATGGCGCCGACCGCGACTTCATGGGGATCAAGCGATGCTGTCAGCAGGATCCACGTGCACCAGAGGCAGATGAACGTGCCCGGCAGTCTCGCGCCAATCACAGCAATGCCCGGTTGGTAATCTGCGGTGTTCTCTTTAATCTTTCCTTTTTAAAAAACCAGAAATAATAAAATTTTGAGCTGAATTAAACTGTCAGTAATACTTCATATCTTGTCCAGAGCTTTTGAGAATTCCTCGAACTTTGACTCCAGGACCTTTGCAGCCTTGACTATTATCTGGTCAGGCGGAATGCTGCCGGTTGACTCCACGCGGAATATGAACCCAGTGCTGTCTCCGGATACCTTTATAGAATTGCTCGGGCAGACCTCAGAGCAGCTCCTGCATAGCGTGCATTCGTAAATGTTTTTCACCCGCAGTTTTCCGTCAGATATCTCCAGTATGCGTTTCGGGCAGGCTTTGACGCAGTCGCCACATGCCGTGCAAGTCTTTTCGATTTCGATGACGGGCATGTATTTGTAGGCCACAGTGCCAGGCTGCCATTTGGCGTGGTTCTTCCCGAATCCTAGCCTTGCTATTGCAGTGAACTCGAGTTTCTGTTCCTTCTCCAGCTTCACTATCGGTATAGATGGGTTTACCGGAACGACCTCATCATCAGAGGATTTCAGGTCACCGCTCATCACCGTGCACGGCCCTTCCGCCTTCAACGTCAGCTCAACGCTGCATTCAGGACATCTCCCCTCCCTGCATCCGCACTTTCCAGGAATTTTGTATCCTTTGGCCGGAGTTCTGAGCGGAACGAGCGCCAGCCTGTGGGCGATCATCTCGTCGTAGAGCGCGGAGTCATTTGATATGAACTCGACCTCATCTATCGCCATGATCGGGATCTCGTATATCGCGGCTCTCCTCAGGGAATTGGCGAAGGCGGGGTTTGACTCCGAGAGCACAAATTCCATTTCCGCGTCTTCAAGTTTTTTTATTTCGACTTTCATTTCTTCACATCCCGGCATCTCAAGGTCTTTAGTTCGGGGTATTCTTATTTATACCCTGCGGCCCCTTCTTCCTCCCTTCTTTCTGCACCCGTCCGTTGGAGTCGGAGTTGCGTCCTCTATCCTCCCTATCTTCAGACCGGCGCGCGCGAGCGCCCGGATGGCGGCCTGTGCTCCCGGACCCGGGGTCTTTGAGCCGCTGCCGCCGGGTGCCCTTACCTTTATGTGCACTCCGACGAATCCCTTTTCTCTCGCCTCCTCTGCGGCTCTGGTCGAAGCTTGCATTGCGGCGTATGGAGACGATTCCTCCCTGTCGGCCTTCACTATCATCCCTCCGGAGCACTTGGCGACTGTCTCAGCTCCAGTCAGGTCAGTTATGTGTATTATCGTGTTGTTGAAAGAGGAATAGATGTGTGCAACGCCCCATTTACCCTCGGCCATCAGCTCACCTCTCCTTCACCAGCTCCCGTTTCAGGGGTGCTTTCCACGGCTTCTGTTTTTTCCGGATGCGGTTCCCCGCCGCCGGTTGGTGCGGCTCTCGTGCAGCTGATCATATTTTCTTCATCAACCGTTACGAGGTGGCTGGGCACATTCACCCTCCTGTCTCCTATCTTAATGTGTCCGTGGACCACAAGCTGTCGAGCCTCCCTCTGAGTTCTCGCGAGTCCCTTGCGGTGGACTATGGTCTGAAGGCGCCTCTCAAGCAGCTTTTCAACATCAAGACCCAGCACGTCATCCAGGGTCGCGTTTTCACCAACAAGACCCAGCCTGCGAAGCCTCTCGAGCAGCTGTCTGGTTTCCAGCATCGCCTGAGGTCCGGAAGCGGCAAGCAGGTTTCTGGCCTGCCTGCGGAAGTTTCTGAGTATTGTCTGGGTTCTCCATATCTCCCTCTTGCGCCTCAGACCGAACTTGCGCAGAAGCTGGTCTTCCGCGTCCATTCTTTCCTTTTCCCACGGATGTGAGGGCCTCTGATATTTTTTCCTCTGCCTTTTCACTTGCCCGCCTCCTTGCTTCCTTCTTCCTTCTTCGGCTCCTTTGGCTGTTCGGCCTTCTGCTCTTTCTTTTCGGCCTTGCCCTCTTTCGCCGCCTGTTCCGTCTGGATTTTTACCTCCTTTCTCATAACTCCAACAGTGAGTCCCTTCCTGCCGGTCGTCTTTGTTCTCTGCCCACGTACGGGGAGTCCGAGTTCGTGTCTTATGCCCCTTCTGCTCCTCATTTTTTTCTCCCTTCCTATGTCGGCCTTGATGGTGAGGTCAACCTCCGATCCAATCATATGGTGTTCACCGCCCCTTTCGTAGTCTTTCCTGCGGTTAACAATGAAAACCGGAATCCCGTGCTCTGTTGGGTTTTTCATGATATTTTCGATGAGTTCAACCTGCTCTGGCTTGAGGTTGCCCAGCTTGGTGTTCGGGTCTATTCCGGATGCGTACATGACTGCCCTCGCGTACGCTAGCCCCACGCCCTTTATGCCGGTGAGGGCCATCAGCACCTTCTTTTCTCCGGGAAGGTCTTTCCCTGCTACCCGAACTATGTGCCGGAACTCCTCTGTCATGACATCAAGCCTTTTCTACATCTGCCATTGTATTTATAAGTTATTTCGGATTTGGCGCCGGGGAGGGGATTTGAACCCCTGAGGCCCAGAGGGCCACACGCTCTCCAGGCGTGCGCATTACCTGGCTTTGCTACCCCGGCTCAAAATAAATCTGATGCGGGGCGGTATAACTGCATTCGTTCACTTCTTCCACATTCTTGGATAGGTGCCCGGGCTCATCACAACGCGCTCGGGTTTTGCAACGATTCCGTGTTCGACCTCATATATCTCTCTCGAGTTCATCGTTGTTACGGCTATGCACACGAGCTCTCCCTTCTGAGTCATTACTGCGGCGAGCTCTCCGGCCTTGATCGGATCATCCACTGAGAGCACCCCGGGAGCTGCTAGGCCCGCCCCCCTGCAGAGCGCATCGACCGCTCCATCCCTTATCACTATTTTTGGCAGGTGTCCGACCGCGGCCTCTACGGGAAGAATCGTCTTTCTCAGCAGGCTTTCATCTCCGTTTTCTTTCCAGAACTCGTATGAGTCAACCACATCCTGGAGCTTCACCGCTTTATCCTCGCTGAATGGTCCGGTTCTCGTCCTCCTGAGGCAGCTCATGTGGGCGCCGGGCCCCATTGCGTCCCCCATGTCGCTGACAAGCTTTCTTATGTAAGTCCCGGCCTCGCATCCCACCCTGAAGAGCACGTCTCTTCCTTCCCTCTCCAGCAGTTCCATGTAGTATATCCTCCTCACGCGTAGCCTTCTCCTCACGGCTGCCCTGAGAGGCGGCTTCTGGTATATCTCTCCCGAGAATTCATTCATTGTACTTTTCAGGAGTTCGTCGGAAACGTCGCCGTGAAGGTGCATGACGCAGACGTACTCCTTGCCCGCGGGCAGCAGCGTCTGCACCATCTTTGTTGCGTCCTCGATCGCTACCGGAAGCACACCGCTTACCGCCGGGTCGAGCGTGCCTCCGTGCCCCGCGCGTTTCAGGTTTAGAACCTTTTTTAGCCAGGCGACCACCTCGTGCGATGTCGGGCCGGGGGGCTTGTCGAGGTTTATAACGCCGAGCCTCATGTGCTCCCGGATCGAACGCTTTTCCGGCCTGGTCCCGTGTTCCGGGTCGGGGATTTCGTGCCCTTTTATCAGAGGTTTTCTCTCGATATCACAAGGTAGCCCGTTCAAATACACACCAGCTCAGCCCGCAGACTCGAGGGCCTTTTTCACGTCCTCGTCCCCGCATCCTCTCTGGATATCCAGCTTTTTTTCGGTCGGGTGCAGGTGCGATATGTTGCAACGCCTGCGTTTCACCCTCGGTCCGCTCACGATCACATAGTTTCTGTCGACGATATCGACCACCACGCACTTTTCTCCTGCCTCGTGCCCGGCCAGCTTTATACATACCCTTCCGATTTCCATCACCATTCTGTTCCCCCTCCCATTCATTAAGAATCCAGGCGTAAAAATTTGTTCAGTCGTCGCCGAGCAGCGCTTTGATTGCGGCCTCCAGGGTTTTTATCATCCTCTCGGCGGGTATCCTCTGCGTGTTCATCACTATGTCGAAGGGCGTGATGTCCTTAACATCGATCCTGTAAAGTTTTTTGAACCTTATCTCCTCGCTTTTTTCCCTTCTCACGGTTTCCTTCAGCACATCATCGTATTTTCTTCGTTCCCTCCTGCATATCCTCCTCACCCTGGTCTCCAGCGGGGCCGTTAGGAGGATCCTGACGTCAGCGTTCTTTATCGTCCACCCCGACAACCTCCCATCTATTACCGCATTTCCCTTTCCCGCTTCTTCACCCGCCCGCTTTTCTATCGCAAGGTCAATCTCAGGATGAGACTCCGCGTACCTGGAGAACTCCCCGAGGCTCATCGACCTCTCCTCGGCCATTTTTCTGAAAATCTCTCCGGAGCAGACGTACCTGAGTCCCATTCTTCTGGCGAGCGCTGCGGCGGCCGTGCTTTTGCCGGTGCCGTGCAGGCCGCTTATCGTGATAACTGGCAAATTTTCACTCCCGGATCGCGGACAGTATTGCCCTTCTCGCGCACGATGGACAGAGATTCCCGCCAAACGGTCTGTTCGGGCTCTTTGAGCTGGCGGGCATCTTTGAAAGTTCCCCGCTTCCACCCGTGGGAACCCCGCCGAGCGGTCTGCCGCACATCGCGCATGATGCTTTTCCGGGTTTTTTCCTCACGTGGCTTATCCTGACCCCGGTCACGGTCCTTACTTTTCTTTTCGAGAATCCTCTTGTTCTGTATCTTCTTGCCGGCATATCAATCCCTTATCAGGATTTTTCTGAAGACCTGCGAGAATCCGAGGTAGGTTATGAAGTACCACCATCCAACTCCGAATGCGACAACGGGTCCGAGAAATGGTATGTCTATCCTTCCGAATGGCAGCCATGCGACAACCCAGCCGCTGTAGGTACCCATGAGCAGTACCCACACCATCATCAGCGGGAGCATGTATATCAGGGTCGGTTTCATGGTCTGTTTCACAACATCCCCCTGAAGGCGCATGACCTCGGCCTGTTTCTGCTGGAGCTGGTGCATCAGCTTCAGGTTCTTCTTTCTGCTGGCCTCCTTGTACTGCTCCTGGAACTCTCTGAGCTTTGCCTTGGCCTCCCTTACGAGATTCCAGTTGACCATTTTGCGGTTGAGGAGCGTGACCAGGAGTGATATGATGATGGATATCGCGAGGATTATGAAAAGGGAGAGGCCGTGGGTTATTGGGAGGTACACCCCTATCTTCCCGGCTCCACCAAGGACTGCAGACCTCAGGGCGAATATGTTTTCCTCGGTGGGGGACGCCGATAATGAGATGAAGTCGGTGCGTATTCTGTTGTCAAGCTCATTGTCCACCCCGGCGACCCTGCTGCTGAACTTTTCGGAGTAAATGCCGGATGCTTCTGATATCAGGTTTACCGCGCCGCTGTTTTCGCCCTTTCTCAGCGAGACCACGGCTGAGTCCATTCTGGCGATGAGCTCCTTGAGAGATGCAGAATTGTCCTCACCCTGGGCTGCGACCGCCCCGCATGTTGACAGCAGTACCATGGCGATGATTGACAGGATGATGGCCCTTCTCATCTGTATTACCCAGAACGATTTCTTCCGCACCTTATATTAGCGTTTGGTGGCGTTTCACTCCCCCAGCAGACCCCTTAGGGCAGGAAACATTTCCGATACCCTCTCCCTCGCGATCTCCTGGTAGAGCCCGTGAATGATTCCGACGGTCAGAAGAATTCCGGTCCCGCTTCCGAGGGCTCCGAGTATGTCCGCCCCGCCTGCGAGAAGCGCCACGAACAGACCCCCGACAACCGCAGCGCTCATTATGTATTTCCGCAGGACCCACTCCATCACCCTCACGTCGCGCCTGAACCCGGGTATGAGCATTCCGGATCGGTCGAGCTGCTGGGCCACCTCCCGTGGACCCATTCCGGTGAGGTTGACCCAGAGCCATGAGAAGCCCACCGAAAGCAGAGCAAGCAGTCCGATGTATATCCCGGCCCCGACCGGGTTATTCATTGTTGAGATAAGTCCGTTTGGAGGTGAGGTGTACTCCGACAGCCATGGAATGTTAAGAAGCACGGAGATTATCCTGAAATTGGCGAAAACCGTCATCGCAAGGATGACCGGAATGTTGGAGGTGTAGAGGAATCTTATCGGATACCTCCCCCTCACCCCGCCGAATCTTCCGTACGCCACCGGTATCTCTATTCTCATGTTCTCAGCGTAGACCACCACAAGAAAGACCAGTATTGTGGCTACCACCCCCATCATGTTCGGGCCGGTCCTGAAGAACTGGTCCACCAGATTCTCTCCACCTAGGGCGGATCCTATAAAGTTCGGTATCGCCCCTGTGGTCGGGCTGAAGGCCTGCCACATCACGGTCATCGCGACCCCGCCGGCTATGAACAGGCTTATGCCGCTGCCGAATCCGTATTTGGACACGAGTTCGTCCAGATAAATAACGGCCAGAGTACCGAGCGTGAGCTGGACTACAATGAATATCCCTTGAGGTGACGTGATCCCCACTCCGTAGTGACCGGCTATGACAAGCATGCTTCCCTGAAAAACTCCCATTATCACGGCCAGCAGCTTCTGAACTCCGGTGAAAAGCGCCCTGTCCTCGCCGCTTGAGAGGTCCAGCCCGATTATCTTGCTTCCCACCAGAAGCTGCATTATAATACCTGCCGTTACCACCGGACCTATTCCGAGCTCCATTATTGTCCCCACATGACTGGCGAGAACGAATCTGAGCTGCCCGAAGACCTCAGATATCTCGAGCTCTGGCGGTATTCCGTAGAGCGGAACCTGAGTCATAATGAAAAATAGAATGAGCACAATTCCGGTCCAGATGAACTTTTCCCTGAAAGTTATGTGTCGCTTCGGTACGGTCACTTCAGGAATTTTTCGCACGATGGGTTCTAGGGAGTACAGAGCAGATCTCTTGGTCTGGGGAGCGGGTTCCATCCTCTCAACCCGTGATGGCCTCCCCTCCGGCCTCTTTCAGTTTTTCAGCAGCAAGTTCCACAAATTTTTTGCATTTCACTGCAATAGGCTTGGTTACCCTGCCGCCCCCGAGAACCTTATCGTAGCCGAGCTTGGTGAGGTCCACCGTGTACTTGTTATTCTCCACCTGCGCAGCTCCGCTCTCCAGGAATTCATCCAGGCGCCTGTCGATCTCTCCGACGTTTATCGCGCGTTCACGCCTCCTGAGTTCCGAAGGACGCGTGAAACCGTGCTTGCCGAAGTAGTCAGGCATATACCTGAGCACGTAGGACCATTTCTGCTTGTGTCCGCCGCTCATCCCAGTTCCAGCCCTCTCACCGCTGCCCCTCCCCCTTTTGGCACATCCCCTGCCGTGCGTCCTGTTGCCCCTGAACTTTCTATGTTTTCTAGATCTTCTCACAACCATGCTCGCACCTAAGCCATCCTCTTTATCAGCTCGTTTATCGCATCTCCCCTGTAGCCGAGATCTCCGAGGTCACGGTATGGCCTCTTCACGCTTCTGTAACCTTTTCGCGGGGGATGCAACCTGAAAACCTTTTTTATCTCTTTGATGTCATTGAGTTCAGCCTTTCCCTCACAAATCGCCGAGGCTAATTCTGCGATCGTCTGGAATCCGGTTGAGTTTTTCACAGTTTCATCCGTCAGAGGGCGGTTTCCGGAAGTTCTGCCCCTCTTTCTCAGGAGTATTTCAAGAGTTTCGGCGTTTATCTCACCCCACGTTAAATAATCCTTGGCTTTCTGGAGCATTCCTAGGATAGACTGGTTTTTGTCGAGAACGACGCAGTGATTGACCCTGTTAAGGCCGAGCAGTTTCATCGTCTCAACGGCACCCCGCTTCGCCTTTACACCGCCTCTTATCCGGACAACCGCGAGCTCAGGCACCCTCTTCACCGACCATGCCGACTTTTATTTTTCCCCTGATGCTCTCGTTCACAGCCATCCTGGAAGTTTCCTTCAGGGCGTTGAGCGTGGCCATTGCGAAGTTGAGGGTACTCTTGGTCTGTCCCTCGGACCTCGTCCATGCATCCTTTATTCCGGCGAACCTGAGTATTGTTCTTGGTATCTCCGCCGCCGCGCATCCGAGCCCTCTCGGGGCCGGTTTTATCGTTATCTTCACGCTGCCGCTTTTGCCGGTCACCGTGAACGGTACCGAGTGCGGACGGCCGCAGCCGCACTCCCAGCTGCCGCAGCCCCTCGCAACCTCTATCACGTTCATCTTGGCGTTTTCTGTGGCTTTCCTGATGGACGATGTTATCTCTCTGGCGCTCGCCTGTCCTATCCCCACCACTCCGTCCCTGTTTCCGAGCACCATCACGACCTTGTATTTCACCCGTCTCCCTGACTTGTGCATCCTCTGGACCAGGTTGACGTTTATTATCTCCTCCTCAAGTCCCGGGACGAGCATGTCTGTTATTTCAGGTTCCCTGATTTTTTCGCCGGATGAAAGTATCTGCGATATGCTTGTTATTCTGCCCTCCTTGACAGCCTTTCCGAGCTCCGTTTTTGGCTCCCACATCTCCCTGTTGAACTCCGGTTTTTGAGGCATACGTTCACCTACTGAAACTGCTTTACTATCTCCTGCTTTATCGCATTAAAATGCTCTGGAAGGTCCTCTGGGTTCAGCCCCCGTTTTATGTATTCCGAGAACCTTTTTTCGTATGATCCGGGATCTTTTTCCCTTAAGCCCCTCGCGTGTTCGGAGATGTGCTTTCCGGATATTCTGTCTTCGTCCGGAGTGATATCTCCGTGCGGAATCTCGAGCCCCGCGTCGAGTGCACCTTTGAGAACGGAGAATATCGTACTCCTGCCGGCAGGCCTCGTGACTCCTGAGTCAAGAACGCAGCTCCTCACTCCGGCCTTCATCGCCCTGTATCCGCACAGAAGCCCAACTAGGTATGCGGATGGCATGTTTGAGCACCCACCCTTCCATCCCATCTTAACCAGCTGTTTGGAGTGTGCTGATGCAAGAATTTTGTCTCCTTTTTCAGTACTTTCGATAACTTGGGCGCTGACGTGCTTCAGGCTTATTCGCGGGACAAACCTGGGTTTTCCCGACATCAGGAGCCTCAGCCTCAGCCTGTAGTCAGTCCTTCCTTCTCTCTTTCTGCGGAACTGGACTCTGTAACGTGGACCGCTCTTTTTCATTTTACCAGTCCCTTCTCACGGAGGTACATCTCAAGGTGGGCCCTGCTTCTGAATGTCCCTCCTTTTATCATCAGGTACAGTTTTCTGTATTCGCTGGAGCTTATCGCGCCCTCCTTTTTGAGCTCGTTGACCCTGCGTCTTAGCGGGCGTACTGTCTGAACCCATGTCCGCTTGCGCGGTTTTCTTGCCCTTTTTGCCCCTTTCCTGCTACCGTGCCCCCCTCTTCGTCCCGCTTCTTTCTTGGCCCTCATATCCCTGATCCTTCCCCTGCTTGTGCCACCCTGAGGCTTTACTCTTATCGCTCCTCCTTTTATCAGACGCCTGATGTCGTCTCTGGTTATCGCAGACTCTATGTCTTCAGCGCGGGAGGGATCCATCCATATTCTGTCAGCGCCAACGCCCAGCATTCTAGCCGCCAGTCTTTTTTTCTCCCTCAGGTTCAACTTTCCTCACCCCCGGGTTTAACACCCTTATTCCGAGTTCAGATGCTGCTTTAATTATCTTCTCTCTCTTTCTCCATCCGGTGCTGGAGGCGATGCGTGCCGCCTGCCTTTTTGGATCGAGCGTTTTCACGTCATCAGGACTGCAGACCAGAACCTCCTCCAGCCCTGAAGGATGCAGACCCCTCTCAGACTTTCTGGTCCCGTATCCCGCTGACACCAGTGGAGGTTTGCCCTTCTTCCTCAGTCTCATCTTGCTGTCTTTCCCTTTCGGTTTGCGCCACTTTTCGCCAAGCCTTTTGTATCTGAACCACTCCTGTCTCCTGAACTTTGGCATTTTCATCTCCCCTCAACTATATAGCATCCGTCCTGGAACACCCTCCTGTCCCTACCTGTAACTCTGGTCGCGTGTTCTATCCTCAGGGCGGTCTGCGCCACGTCTTCCTTGTTCGTACCGCTCACGATTATCTCATCTCCTTTAACCTCGACCCTGCAGTCACCCAGTATCTCGGCCACCCTTGGAGATCTCTCTCCTATGAAGTTGTGTATCAGCACCTTTTTGCCCTCTGTTTTTACTGTTATTGGAAAGTGGGAATAGACGACCTTGAGCCTGTAGGTGAATCCCTCCATCACACCCTTTATCATGTTTTTTATGTGCGCCTTGATCGTGCCAGTGGCCGCCTTCTCCCTTTTTCTTTCTCTGAGGCTTTTTATCACTATGAAATTTCCATCGGTCGCAAGTGTAACCCCCGTGAAGCCGAAGCTTCTCCTGAGAGTGCCTTTCGTTCCGCTTACTTCGACGGTCGCCCCGCTGACGGCCGCCTTCACTCCTTCAGGGATCTCTATCTTCTCTTCTATCATCCCGCTCAACTCCGTCTACTTTTGGCATTTTCTCATAAAAAGGTGCAGTGCCCTATCAAGCCCCGCTAATAAACGTAGGCCAGCAGCTTTCCTCCGAGCCCCATCTCCCTAGCTTTACGATGGTTCATGATGCCCCTGGAAGTGGAAACCACCAGCATGCCGATTCCCGAGGCCGGCAGGTACCTTTTCTCCCATTTTTCATATTCATCATTTCTGACCGAGTATCTCGGCTTTATGGCGCCGCACCTGTTTATCCTCCCGTTCAGCTCTATCCTGAGCGCTTTGCCATGGGGCCCGTCCACAGTCTCGTAGTTGCTTATATAACCCTCCGTTTTCATGAGAACCAGTATCTCCAGCAGCAGCTTTTGTGACGTTGAAACCTCCAGCGTCCTCTTTCTCGCGACCTCGGAGTTGAGGATTTTTGAGAGAGCATCTGCTATGGGATCCATCTTCAACACCTAGCGATATTTTTTGAACCCCATCCTCGGTGCAAGCTCTCTGAAGCACCTTCTGCATAGGTTCAGCCCGTATCTCTGGTAGATGTGCCCGTGCCTGCCGCAGTTGGAGCAGACGTGTGCACCTTTTCCGTATTTCGCCTTGGGCATCAGATCACCTGCACTCCAAATTTTTCTTTCATGAAATCTATCGCCTCTCCGGCGGTGACGGCCTGCTTCTTTGGGAGCGGGCGCGGTGTCTTTGCCCTGCGTTTTACTCTTCCTCCCTTTCTCTCAAGCCTGACGCATACGTCCATTCCGAATATGCCGAGCTCCGGGTCGTATGAAACTCCGGGTATGTCTATGTGCTCCTTTATTCCGAAAGAAAAGTTCCCGTTCCCGTCAAACGAATCGGCCTTTACCTTTTTCTCCACGGCTTCGAGCGCCCTTTCCAGCATTTCACGGGCCTTTTCACCGCGGAGCGTTACCATGCACCCTATCGGACTGCCCTTCTTAACCCCCCATTCCCTCACGCTCTTTCGTGCGAACGTTCTCGCCGGTTTTGACCCGGTTATTATCTCCAGCACCTTCTCAGCTTTGGCCAGCCTGTCTCCCCCCTCGCCAACCCCTATGTTTATCACGACCTTTTCTATTCCTATCTCTCTCATCGGATTCATTCTTCATCACCATTCACTTTTATGCAAGTCGTGTCCTTTCCGATTATGAATACATAGTTTTCCGGGACCTGAATCTCCCCGCTTTTAGTCTTGAGGGTGATGAGGTTCGGGTGTCCACCGGGCGTTATCTTTACCTCAGATATCGTTCCGGTCATGCCAACGTTGGAACCACCAATAACAAGCGATGTGGCGCCAACCTTGAATGGAAGCGTTTCAATGATTTTTTGATCAGGCAGTCCAATTTTTAGAACGTCATTTGGTTTCGCTTCAGCGTTCCCGATGATTGTCCTGCCATCATGCAGTGAGAGCTGGGTCCTGTTTCCGCTTATAGTCCTCTTTCCAGTTACTTTGCACAGTTTGAATGAAGACTCGCTCTGGTCTATTCGAACCAGCGTAAGCGCCCCGCTTCTGTCTATGAGCATCCTGTAAGAGCATCCTGCGGCAGGTATCTGTACCACGTCCATCAAACCCACCGGGAATTTTGGCTCTCTCCTGGCAACACCGTCCACCAGCACGTTTCCGCCGTTTATTATCCTGTCCGTTTCTCTGGCGGTTTTACCAAGATGGAGTTTTTCGCTGATCAGGGTTCTCAGCGGGATTGAGACCTCTGTCGGGTGTGGTCCAGGGGCCGGCTTCGTGATCCAGGTGTGAGTTTTTCTCTCTATTTTCATGGCTTTGGGCGCCGCGTACCTGTGGCACTGTCGTTTTCCGCCTTTACTGGCCAACCTTTGACCCCCTTTTCAATGTTTTTTCCCTTTTCCGATCTTCGACCATCTTTGTTATCATAACCTTTGATGGTTTTATGGGTCTCGGGACCTGTGTGCCGTCTGATTTTGTCGTCAGAACTCCCTCGACGTGGATGATGCCGAGTTTGCTGTTTACCTCGAGCACATCCCCCTCCATTTTTTTAAAGTCCCCGGCCATGACGATAACGCGATCGCCTTTTCTTATCCTGGCGGAACGCTTCCCGTACTTTTCACTGAGCTCGGGGCTGAGCTGTGCATGCAGAAATCTCTTTCTCATGTGGAGCGGGCATGAGTATATCGCCAGCCTCTGTTTTCTCGGTTTGGTGCTGCCCATCATCACACCACGATCGATGCTATCCCGGCGACTTTTGGCCATCTCTCTGCGGCCTCTCTGGCCATCGGTCCCTTGACTTCAGAACCCTTAGGTGCGGCCTCTGGAGTTATTATCACTGCGGCGTTGTCCTCGAACTTTATGCGCATTCCGTCCTTTCTCCTGTACTCCTTTCTCTGGCGTATTATCACCGCCTGCACCAGCTGTTTTCTGAGCTCGGCGGTCCCCTTTTTGACCGATGCGACAACGCGATCTCCAACTCCGGCTTTACCCATGCGTGCCCTTCTGCCCTTATATTTCATCACGCTGACTATCTGGAGTTCCTTTGCTCCGGTATTGTCCGCGCACTCCAGCCTTGCTCCGGTTGTGAGACACCTTGTAGGGGTCACGGCAGAAACTCCTATTGCTGTACCTGCTCCCTTTTTACCCATTCACATCACCCGAGCTTTTTTATAACCGCAAAAGATTTTGTCCGGCTGAGCTTTCTGCACTCCATTACTGCGACCCTGTCCCCCGTTTTTGCAGATATGCAGGGCGGGTTGTGGGCCTTTATCCTTGAGGTTCTGCGCTCGTATCTCTCATATTTCGGTATATACTTCATTCGCTCCACCTCAATGGTGACCGTTTTACTCATCTTGTCGCTCACCACGGTCCCCTCTATAACCTTCCCTCTAGTGGAGAGCCCGCCGTGTATCGGGCACTTTGCGTCCCCGCATTTCGCCTCTTCCATTTTTTCACCCTGTTTTTCCAATTCTGTTCTCCAGCCTGCCTATCAACTTTTCCCCGCTTATCTTAACCCTTTCACCGTCGGGCAGCGTCACGAGGAGAATAGAAATTGATTTTGGGACTTTTTTAATTTTTCCCTCATGCTCGATGAACAGCATCTTCATTGTTTCATCAACCACCCTTCCGCGGGCGCCGATAAGGCCGGGGTCACGGGATTCCAGCACCTCCACGTGAAGACCGATGAGCCCGGACGCGCAGGGCGCTTTCTCTTTCATCTTGTTATCTTACCTCTATCATGTCCGGGGAGAATCCCATCTCTGTGAGCACCTCTTTTACCCTTGCTCTGTGGTTTCCCTGAAGCTCTATGTGGTTCTCCTTTGAGGTCCCGCCGCAGGCCAGCTTGGATTTGAGGTTTTTTGTGAGTTCTTTCAGGTTAACCTGTTTTTCGTCAACTCCCTCGATTATGGTCATTATTTTCCCGAACTTTCGTTTCACGACGTATACGCTTATCCGCTGCTGTTCTCTCGAGATCTCCTGGCAGACGCAGAGCTCCTTCGGGAGACCGCAGACCTTACATATCTCCTGCGAGTTCATCTACCCCCTTGTTTTTCACCTATCACCGTTAGTATCCTTGCTATCATCCTTTTAAGCTGTCTCACCTGGGATGGATTTTCCGTGCTTCCGCCCGCGGCCGCAGTTGCCCTCGCCTTTGCGAGCTCCGCCCTGAGCTCCCTGAGCTTTGCGAGCAGTTCCTCGACGCTCATGCCGCGCATTTCCTTAGCGCTGAGTTTCGCCAACTTCGCTTCCCCCTTCCCCTGTGGTTTTGGTCTCTTCCTCCTTCATGGAGATTTCGTCAGGCAACTTTGCATCGGGCGGCATTATGGCAACCTTCACTCCAACGATGCCGGGTTTCAGTTTTGCCGTGGCGATTCCGCGGCTGACAAGTCTCTCGGCTGGCTCTCCTGCCTTGCTCAGATAACCCTGATAAAACCTCTCGCTTCTCTTCCTCTCACCGGCTATTTTTCCGGATATGATTATCTCGACCCCTCTGGCTCCGGCTTCCATGATCCTCCTGATCATGGCGTGGCCCACTCTTCTTACTCCTATTCCCCGCTCCAGCGCGAAGGCAATGCGTTTTGCCATGATGCCCCCGTGCAGCTCCGGGTTCTTTATCTCCGCCACCTCTATCTGCGGGTTTTCAAGTCCGTATTTCTTCTCCAGGTCATCGGTGAGCTGTTTTATGCTTTTTCCCTTCCTCCCGATGACCATCCCAGGCCGCTCCACATACAGCGTTACCTGCGTCCCGGTTGGAATCCGCCTTACCTCGACCCCGCCGTATCCGGCCTTCTCCAGCTCTTTCGCAAGGAAGTTCTCCAGCCCCACGCGTCTTGCGCCTCTTTTTATGAATGTTCGCTCAACCGGCATGTTCATGTCTCCTTCAGAACTATCTCGGCGTTGGTCAGAGGCTTGTTATACGGCGTGGCCCTTCCGAATGCTCTTGGCAGAAATCCAGGTATGGTTATTCCCCTGTAGGCGCTCGCGTGGACCACCTTAAGCTTCTCCGGGTCTAGTCCCCTGTAGACAGCGTTCGCCTCCGCGTTCTCTAGGAGCTTCAGTATCTCCGCTGCCGCCTTTGTTGGATAGGCTCCGCTTCCAACGCCTTTTCTGTGGGGCACCTTCTTTTTGTGAAGGGTGTATCTGACAGGTTTTTTCCTCCCTACAACCGCGCTCAGATATTCCTTGGCCTCCGTCAGCTTCATTCCCTTTATGCTTCTGCAGACCTCCACAGCATCCTTGGGAGATATCCTCATCTCTCTCCCAAACGCCCGGGCGCATGGGCCGTTAATTTTGCACGAGTAACCAAACTTTGGCATTCAGATCACTTTAGCGGGATGTACATGGAACTCCTGGTGGCGCCTATGCCTGGGGTTCCGTGCACCACCTTTTTTCTTGTCTGAGAGAATTCTCCCAGCCTGTGCCCGATCATCTCAGGAGTCACCTCGAACGTGACGAACTCCTTGCCGTTGTGCACCGAGAATTTCAGACCGACCATCTTCGGCAGTATTATCATGTCCCTGCAGTGAGTCTTTATCGGTCCCTCCCTCTTCCCTTCCACCGCCTTCAGAATTCGGTCCATGAGCTTTTTTTGTTTTAGGGTCAGCCCTCTTTTGAGCGATCGTCTCTGTTTCGATGGCAGGAGTCTGGAGAACTCGTCAATTGACATCTGCTGCAGTTCTTCCAGAGAATATCCCCTGTATGTAAACTTCTTGGGCATTCAGGTTCACCTCTCACCTGTCCTTCTGGCCGCGATGAGCCCCACCTTCTGGCCAGGCGGAGCCCCCCTGCTTATCGTCTTGGGCCTTCCCGCGTGTTTTCCGCGGCCGCCGCCGAATGGATGGTCAACAACGTTCATGGCCACCCCCCTCACGTGAGGATACATTTTCCCCTTTCCAAGCATATGGTGGTGTCTCTTCCCTGCTTTGACGAAAGGTCTTTCAGTTCTCCCGCCTCCCGCCACAGCACCTATGGTTGCTCTGCACCTGGGGTCAAAATTCTTGAGCTCTCCCGATGGCAACTGTACGGTAGCTCTTCCAACATCGTGTGCTATCAGAGTTGCGAATGTTCCGGAGGACCTGACAAACTGCCCTCCTCTCCCAGGTTTCGATTCTATGTTGTGAATTATAGTTCCTTCCGGTATCTCTGCCAAGGTTAGCGTATTTCCGGGCTTTATTGGACTTGACACGGATGCCATTATCTTGTCGCCCACCTTTATTCCGTCAGGTGCTAGAATCAGCCTTTCTTGGCAATCAGCGTATCTTATTATCGCCACTGGTGCGCTTCTACCGGGGTCATGTATTATATCAACAACAACCGCCTCCCCGTCTCTCAGGGGCGGCAGCTCTATATCCCCAGATCTCCTCCAGGACTTTGCCCGGTATGTCGGTGAACCTTTTCCGAGTCTCTGAGCTCTTGTGATCTTGCCCATTATATCATCCCCAGCTTCGCAGCAATTTCGTCGGCCATGTATCCCTTGGCCAGTCTGACGTACGCTCTTTTCTTGCCATCCGCCATGATCTCAACCTTCACGCTATCTACCTTGACCTCAAAAAGGGCTTCCACAGCATTTTTAACGTCTTTCCTGCTTGCGTCCTCGGCTACAATAAAGGCTATTTTATTCTCAGATTCTATGAGCCTCACCACCTTTTCCGTGGCAAGCGGGTAAAGTATAACCTTCTGCGGGTCTTTCAAGCTTTCACATCCCCTGAGAGTTTTTCTATTGCGCCCTTTGTCCAGATTGTCAGGCGTCCTGGTCTCCCGCCCGGTGCAAGCATCTCCGTGCTCAGCCTTCGAACCCCAACAACATCTACTCCTGGAAGATTCCCTGCTCCCTTTGATATCCCGCGGTCCTGAGAAATCACTATAAGCGGACCTATTTTTGACCTGTATCTCCTGCCCCTCATTTTACCCCTGCCAGCCCTGACTTTCTTGCCCTCCTGCACCCTGGTTATATCTTTCCACGCGCCTATCTTCTCCAGCGTTTTTCTCACCTGTTCGGTCCTGTCAACGGTCTCGAGTTCATCCGTCACAACGATGGGTAGTTGGGATATCCCTTCGATTGCGTGCCCTCTTGATGAGATAATGCGCCTCTGCGCGGTTGCCGATATGGCCGACATCATCGCGAGTTTCCTTTCCTTTTTGTTTATTTTCTCCTTCAGCACTTTCTCGGTCTTCGGCGGATGAGCCCTTCTCCCGCCGACTGTGTGGGGATTGAATGCGCCCATTCCAGAGGCAGGATATCGAGTTCCTTTGACCCGCCTTACTCTGGATACTCCGAACCCTTTGCCCCAAGTTTCGGCGCTGGTCCTTTTCCCTGCCATTTCGTCAGTTCCCCATGGCTGTATTCTGGCGCTCTGCGCGGAGAGTATGGCCCTTCTTATCAGGTCACCCCTCACCTCGGTCTCAAAAACCTGAGGCAGCTCGATTTCTTCCACCGGATTTCCGTCGAGAGAGAGAACTTTAACCTTCATTCATATCCCCTGCGGAGAAGAAAGGTCGATGTGGGTTATGGTCGGCTGTGCTGTTGGGAAAGTTGATTTTGCCCTGATCGGCTTTCTTATCTGTATCAGCCTCTTTGTTGGTCCCGGTACGGATCCGCTCAGCACCAAGTATTCCGTTCTGACCGGACCATATCTGAGGAATCCTCCCTTAGGCGTTATTTCGCTGCCGTTTGACCCGATTTTCAGTATTCTCTTGTTGAACTCGGTTCTCTGGTGGTAGCCCATCTGGCCCGGAGCCGGCACCGACCACATTATGCGCGGAGGAGACCAGGGTCCGAGGGATCCAACCTGTCTCCTTCCTCCCTCGCTCTTTCTGGGGAGTATTTTTATCCCCCATCTCTTCACCGGACCCTGGAAGCCCTTCCCTTTGGTTATCGCCAGCACGTCCGCATATTCGCCCTCCTTAAATACTTCGGAGGCGCGGACCTGCTTCCCTAGCAGCTCTTTTGCATATTTCCATCTCTCATCAATCGAGCCGCCGCCGACCCTTATCTCAATAAGGTCGGGTTTCTTTCTGGAAAGAGTGGTCAGCCTAGGCCTGGTGCACGCGATGACCCTGACATCATAAATCTTGCCTGAAAGGACAGCTTTTTCAGCGTTTTCCAGTGACTTTTGATGGTCGTATCTTTTTGGGGTTTTTATTTTTCTGGAAATCTCTTCAGGAAGTTCGGTTGCCCAGAGTTCCGAGGCAGACTTTGGCCCTTTTCCTGAGGATGCGTAGAGCCTCACCGCGCATATTGTGAGCGGGGGGGTTTCGATTACGGTAACCGGGACGCATATTTCCTGTCCGGATGTCAGGCTTCCCTTTTTATCATCAATCATGAAGACTTGGAGCATACCTGCTTTGTAACCGGCGATCCCCTGAAGACCAAGCCTTCCGTCCCCTGGCCAGGACCTGACCCTTGCGACCGGTCCCGGCGCCCGCACCCTGGGCATGTATGCAAGCGAGCCCCTTCGTGGCCTGCTTTCTCGCTTTCCCATCTCATTCACCTGTCAGCGCGTTTACTATACCAAGCGTGATTATTATAGCTTCTTCGGTCCTGACCGTCCGCGTCCCCTGTCCGGGAACCGCGTTTATCATGACGTCAAAGACCTCGGAGGCTTTTATTCCTTGCCTCCTGCATATCTCCTGCAGTCCGGCATATGGTCCTCCGAAAGCTATCGTCACGCTTTTTCTGCCTTCTTTTATACCCCTGATGCCCTCATATAAATTTCTGCCGTAGCGTGAGGTTCCGATGTTGACATCCCCATCCAGCTTTTCAAGGCCTTCCTTCAGTCCGTCCGCTGTTGTTACCTCATATCCCCAGTATTCTCCGGTTTCATCCGGTTTTACGGGCACGACCTCTATCAAATCCCGACCTTTTGGTTTTCCGAGCCTCACAGTTACGCGCTCCCCCCGCTTTAAAACTCCAGAAAAAAAGCCTTTTTGCTGCAGTCCGATATCCAGAATACTTTTTCCGCCCGAGGTTTCAATAACCGCTCCTTCCCTGAAAGATCCCTCTGTATTTTTCTCGTCCTGTGAGGGGTGATGAGGGGTGCGGAGGGGCTGCAGCATCCCGGCGCATGCAAGTTCCTTCCTCTTGGGGAAAAGGAGCTTTCTCAAGTATTGCGGTGTTTCCATGTAACTCAGAAGAAGCTTGACAAGTTCTCTTTCCCTGACCTGGTTCCGCACATAAGGATCATCATCAAGGTATATGCACACGCGACTTACTCTGAAAATGGCTAGGGCTCGCCCGATAAGCCCTATCTTGAAAGTCATGTGTGCAAGATCTGGGGAGTCGGCGACAACAGATGCCGGGATGAGAACAGATTTCCGGAACTTCATGTCTATTAACCCTTGGCAACGCCTATCGGTCTGAGCCTAGCCACAAGCCTTGCTATGCCCGCCCGGTGCGTGATATCGGCCACCTTGTCTATATCCTTGTAGGCGTCCGGCGCTTCCTCCGCAATCACAGAGAACTTGGCGGCCTGGACAATTATCCCCTGACCTTCAAGCTTTCTTTTGATCTCCTCTCCCCGGAACTGGTTCAGCGCGGCGGTCCTGCTGAGGTGGCGTCCTGCGCCGTGGGCGGTGGAGCCGAAGCTTTCCGCCTCTGCCTGTTTCGTTCCAGTCATGAGATAGGATGCAGTGCCCATGTCTCCCGGAAGCAGCACAGGCTGACCCACATCCCGGTAAACCTGTGGAACGTCAGGGTGTCCCGGTCCAAACGATCTGGTGGCCCCCTTCCTGTGGACCACGACCTTCTTCCTTCCGCCGTCCACCTCGTGCTCTTCGAGCTTTGCTATGTTGTGTGCGACGTCGTATATCACCTGGAGGCCGAGTGATTCCGCGTCCCTGCCGAATACCTGCTCGAAGCTCTGCCTCACCCAGTGCGAGATCATCTGCCTGTTTGCCCATGCATAGTTTGCAGCGCACTTCATCGCAGAGAAGTAGGACTGCCCCTCCGGTGAGGTGAACGGGACATTGACGAGTTCCCTGTCTGGCAGCTGTATGCGGTACTGGTGGATCGCGCGCTCCATTGTCCTCAGGTAGTCTGAGCAAACCTGATGTCCGAGTCCCCTCGAGCCCGTGTGAACCATAACTGTCACCTGCCCCTCCGCGTCAATGCCGAATTTTTTCGCGATTTCGGCGTCATATATCCTGTCAACTACTTGAACCTCAAGGAAGTGATTGCCGCTTCCGAGGCTGCCGAGCTGCGGGAATCCTCTCCTCTTTGCCTCTTGACTTACCTTTTTCGGATCAGCCCCCTTCATGCATCCTCCCTCCTCAAGCCTCTCCAGATCCTCCTTCCACCCAAAACCATTTTCAACTGCCCATTTCGCCCCGTTCTCCAGTACCTGATCGAGTTGGGCCGGTGTGAGTTTCATGTGTCCGGTGCTTCCGAGCCCGGAAGGGACGTTTCGGAAGAGGGTTTCAACGAGCTGGCGGAGCTTTGGTGTAACATCTAAAGCGTTCAGGCCGGTTCGTAACAAGCGCACTCCACAGTTGATATCGTATCCCACGCCACCCGGGCTTATCACTCCAGTGTTCGCATCTGTTGCAGCCACCCCTCCTATGGGGAACCCGTATCCTTGGTGCCCATCTGGGAGGGTTATGCTGTACTTGTAGATTCCTCGAAGGAAGGATACGTTCGCTGCCTGCTCGAGTGTCATGTCCTTGCCCATCTCGTTCAGCATCTCGGCATCGGCATAAATTCTAGCCGGTACCAGCATGCCGCTTTTGTACTCCTTGGGGATCTCCCATCGAACCTCATCGATTTGCCTCATCTTGTTTCCTATCATGGTTTTCCCACTAGAGTATAGGTACGGCGCGACGCTAATTACCTTTCGGTTTCGACGTGACAGTTTCGAAAGAATGTTGGAAAATGATGTTTTTCATCGCAGAATATTGACCGGGATAGGTTGGACGCGCATATTGCCGTGATCACCAGGTTTTGGCTCTAAATGTCCACCACGGCCTGAACATAAAGAGTCTCATTTTCACGTTTGATTTCCATCATGTGATATGTCATCGCCTTAACGGCGGTTCTCTGCTCGTGCTTCTCCGGGTTGAATCGCTCTCCCCATGCCCTACCTGCTAGGCTCAGCCTCTTTTTGCCCTTCGCGATGTTAACTTCAAATTTGGACATCAGCAGGTGCTCGGAGTCGTGGAGGTAGAGGAGCCTGTCGATCCAATCGTAGAAGAGGGCCCCCTCGTCCTCCGCCTCCAGCTCTATCCTCCTTTCCTCCTTTGGCTCAACCTTCGATGTGTCAGTCATTATCTCAAACAGCGCAATCCCAGCGTTTTCAAATGCCTCGGCAAGGCTCCGGCCGTACGCCCTGAAGCCTATGTCGGAGGGATGCTCAACCCACTCAAAGCGCTTCATGCTCTCAATTGAAGATGTCTGATATCGTGATTAAGACTTTGGTGCGGAGGCGCCGGGGGAGGGATTTGAACCCTCGAGGCCCGAAGGGCCACACGCTCTCAAGGCGTGCGCATTACCTGGCTTTGCTACCCCGGCACCGAATACAATTTCTCCCCCGTGTAAATATCCCTCAGCTTTACCCTCCAGAAGATTTATTTTCCATGACCATCTCCTTGATTTTGACCGTACTATCGCGTGGTTATATGTATACAAGGCTCCCCAGGGACAGGATCGGAGTGGTTATCGGTCCAGATGGTAAGGTCAAGCGGGAGATAGAGGAGAGAACTGGAACGAAGATAAGGCTCAACAGCGAGACGGGTGAGGTTCAGATAGAGGCAGGCGAAAACCCGCTCGGCGCGATGATGGCCAGGGATGTCGTGAACGCGATAGCAAGGGGCTTCAGCTCGGAGAAGGCCTTCAGGCTTTTCAGCGAAGAGGCGCAGCTCCAGGTCGTGGACATAAGGGACTACGTCGGCGACTCCGAAAACGCCCTTGTGAGGATGAAGGGAAGGCTCATAGGCGAGGGAGGCAAGGTCAGAAAGCTGATAGAGGAGACCACCGGGGCATCGATTTCCATATACGGCAAAACGATCGCCCTCATCGGCAGCCCTGAACAGCTTTCGGTCGCCCGTGAGGCCGTTGACATGATACTCCGGGGTGCAAAGCATTCCTCGGTTTTCAGGTTTCTGGAGGAAAAGCGAAGGGAGATGAGGGAGAAGTTCAGGGGATTTTAGAGTTCACTCCTCCTCGGCCTCCATGTCGTCCTCATCCTGCCAGGCCTCCTCCTCATCCATCTCCTCCTGCTCCTCCTCTTCCTCCTCAATTTTCTTATTTCCCAAGACGATTCCTCCGCGCATGCTTCAGATTCTACACAATATAACTTCATAATAGGATGATGGGGCCGCCGAGATTTGAACTCGGGTCACCAGCACCCCAAGCTGGCAGGATGGACCAGTCTACCCCACGGCCCCCGCTGAAAATCTGCAATTCAGGATAAAAACGGCTTTCTTCACTCCCTCACGATCTTCACTATCTCAGCGTGGGTTTCGAGCGGAGGCCTCACGGTGTTCACGAGAAAAACATCTGTTACCTTGAAAAGCTTTTCAAAAAATCTCATCCTCAGCCTGAGCTTTCTCTCGTCTCTGACGAGCTGGTGAGGGTTACAGAAGTCGTTTTTGAGGAGGTAGTCCATCGCCTCATCCGTGCTGAGCCTCCTCGATATGACATTGTCCCCGCTCTCCCTCTTCAGCATGATGATCTTTCTGAGGGTAGTCATGGAGATGACCCCTCCTCCCCCTACCGCCCACCTCACGTTGACTATGGCCCTTCCGCTCCTGTCGAACATCGCCTTCTCCAGGATTCCCTCGTACTCCTTCCATATTCTTCCTATGTCGGCCTCCACGTAGCAGTTCTTCTCTGACCCGAAGGCCAGCGCACCCCGCTCGTGGAGGCGAACGAAGTACCAGTCATCTGTTATCAGCCTTGACTCCTTCAGCCTAAGCAGGCCCCAGGAGTGCGTGGTCTTTCCGGTCTTCGGCGGGGCTATGATAGAGACCCCCGTGCCGCCCACGTCTATCGCCGCGCCGTGAACCGAGTATATTCCGTGCTCGTCCTCGAGGACATCCCCTGCAACTGCCAGCGCGATGCTCTTGATCCACCCGTAGTAGTCAACGTTCATGAGGAAGGCCGTATTTGTGTAGGGGTCGTACTTCACCCACATCGGCTTCCCTTCCTCCCTGAGGACCACAAGCCTTCCGTGCGATCTGATGTTCTCATCAGCCGTGTAGAAGTTCTCCTCCCACAGATCCCTCACGTCCTCCAGATCCGTCAGGAGCTTTATGCAGCACCCGTATATGTTCGCCTTCTTCGTGTAAAGATAGCGATCCGAATATTCCTCAAACAGCCTTTCCTTTTCTGAAGGAGATATGAGGTCAACCTGATAGGCCATCCTGCACACCTACCTCGGCCTTTCCCTCCCCCACTTTTCCAGCGCTGCCCTCAGCTCCTTATGTTTTTCTGCGTACTCCCTGAGGCTTACTCCCGCCCTGCAAGCCTCGATTGCCTGGATCACTGCCCTCGCCCCCGCCTCTGC
>JAWCLG010000009.1:0-43154 GCA_038851075.1 Hadarchaeales archaeon (SeqCode)
CTCCCAGTCAGTCCACGTAGCCATGTCGGTGGAAAAAGACATGTGTGATGCGTTCTGGGCGGTGATTGTAAGCTGGATCGTTGCGGACTTTGTAAAAGTTGCACCTCCGGCCATCATGAAACCAGATACCTTTGGAGCTGTGAGCAGCGGGATGAATTTCCACACCGACGACCAGCCTCCCTGTCCGGCTGAGTTCGATCCCCTGACTCTCCAGTAATAGGTAGTTCCGAATGACAGCGCCTCGCTCTGTGAAAGCGTGGCGATTGATTCGGCCGTGATCTTTGTCAGTATAACGTTGGTGAACGCGTTGTCCGTGGCGACCTCAAGGGTGTAGGAATCCGTTCCTGAGACATCGGACCAGTCAAACGTTGGGGTGATGGTGTCTATCGTGACACCGTTCTCTGGGGAGAGCAGCGATGGAGAAGATGGAGGCGCGATCACGTTTATGGAGATGTCTTTTGTTCGTGTCAGACCGCCGCCTGACGCCGTGACCCTGTAGGTGAAGTTACCACCTCCCGCGCTGGCGCTCTTGGTGAAAGTAAGGGTGCTTGTGAAGGGAGGAGTGCCTGAGGTCATGCTGAACATTGCACTCACCCCGGTCGGCGCGTTTCCCACCCACGTCCCGCTCAGAGTCACGCCCTCCGCCACTTGAGACACCAGAGCTACCGAAACGGTGGTTGAAATTGAATTCTGTGCGAGCTCAAGGTTGTCCGGGGAAGCGCTCAGGGAGAAGTCAAAATCGGTGAGGCAGTAGATCTTCCCCTCCTGCCCGGTTCCGGCGTACAGCCTGGTCCCGTAAACCGCAAGCGAAAAGATATCGGATTCTGGCGTGTCGAAGTTCAGCTCCCATAACGTGCCGTTGTAGCTGTATATGCATCCTGTGGGCCCGGTTCCCGCGTAGAGCTTGTCCGAATAAACGGCAAGGGAAAAAACATACGGCTCCAGCACATCATGGCTCAGGGCATAGGTTTCCCCGTTGGAGACGTATATGGCTCCGCCGTCGCCTGTGCCGATGTAAAGCCTGTCCTGGTAGGTGGTCATGGACAATATTGAGTTGGGCACGATGGTATCATGGACCAAAAGCCAGACGTTCCCATCATACATGTACACCGATCCTGGAGAAGACAAGCCGGCAAAAAGCCTGTTGTTGTAAACGGCGAGCGACGACACCCCGTAATCGAGGCTGATTGACCAGGTGTTCCCGTCATAGACGTAAACGCCGTTCTGCGTGCCGGCGTAAAGTTTTCCTCCGTACACGGCAAGGCAGTATACGCCATACTCCAGCGCCTCTTCCATTTCACTCCATTCAACTCCGTCGTAAATGAAGATACCTCCGTTGGGATCGCCGCCGGCATACAGCTTGCCGCCATAGATCGCAAAAGATGTGATGGTCTCCTCAAATGAATCATAGCTCAGCTCCCACGTGCTTCCATCGTAAACGTATATTTTGCCATCCGTTCCGGTGCCCGCGAAAAGCTTCCCATTGTATACCGCAAGGCAGTACACACCCCCCTCGGGCGTGTCGTATGCCACCGACCAGTTTGCGGCGCTCGTACATCCGGCCGATGCCGAAAAAGCTAATGCTATGAAAAACGACAGCGCGATGACCACGGATGCCCTGCGCGGTTCACCTTTAACTGTAAAGAGTCTCATCTCAATCCCTCTACCCCGTAAACCTTCTCCTTTGGGAATATCGCGATGCCTCTGTCGGTGACATCCATCGGAACCAGCTTCCGCTCATGTTTTGCACCCCTGAACTTCAGAACCTCAATCGCCCTGACCCTTGTGTCGCCTACCTTCATGTTGTACAGCACGATCACTCCATCAGCGAGGAACTCCTCAACGCCCGAGCGCGAAAACCTCGTTGGAGCATCTTCGGTTTCGGTTATGAGGAAGGACGTGCTCTTGGTCTCCCCCAGCACCCTGAAGAGCTGCTCGATGTATATCCTGTAGCTCTCGGGTCTCCCGACGAAGGCTGACTCTATGGCGGAGATGGAATCTATGACGACAAAGTAAGGTCGCATTCCTTTTGGAATCAGTCCTGGAACCGCATCAATATCAATCGAGAGATCCCCGGTGGCTTTTGCGAGCATGGCCTCAACAGACCTGGCAACGCGTATCGGGTCCTGCTTCCTGAGGATGATCAACCCGGCATCATTTACTCTTAATTTCGTCTGCGCATCATCGTTCTCGATCACCTTGGTCGACCAGCCGAACTCGTCCATGTGCTCCTTCAGCCTCTCCACGGATTCTTCCATCGTTATGTAAATGCAGTCATGGCCCTCCCTGGCGGCGTTGTAGATTGCCTGAAGGCAAAATATCGTCTTCCCAGTTCCTGGCCCTCCGGCTATCAATATATTTGTTCCCTTCGGAATGCCCTTGGCGAAAAGCTCGTCGAATCCCGGTATGCCGACCTTTATGAAATCCGGTTCGGGGGGAGCCCTTTTGATCTTTTTAGAGCTCCTTGGCATCTACTTCAACCCATAAAAACTGCGTATTTGAGGATAAATATATTCATCCCTCTCCGAGATCTATGATAGCGTCCGCGAACATGCATATGTTTCTCACCACTCTGGTTTCCGTATCCTCGAGAAGAACAGTGAAGAGCGAGCGTATCCCGCTGGCGCGGAAGCGCGATACAAGCGTGTGTATGAATTTGAGGACCTCCTGCTCCTGCACGTATATCAGCATGACGGATATCGAGTCGAAGATCAAAAACTCCGGCCTATCCTTTTTTAACGTTTCCCCTATTTTGATGCCGAGCTCTGTGACCGCCGCCGGGCTTGAAACAAAGGCGACGTTGTCCGCTTTTTCCGCTCCTCCGGCGGTCTGTGAAATCGCATCCACAATAAAAAACTTTTTCGGGTCAATTCCAGCGCGTTTGAACGACTCAACGAGAGTAGAGCAAGGTTTTGTTAGAGAAACCATGCATATTTTTTTCCATTTTCCGGACGCGAATTTTGTTATGCTGTCCATGAATTCAGGGTACTTTCTGGCAGGTATCAGAGACACGAAAACCAGCTTACCCTCTGTGAAGTATCTATTCAGCTCCGTGGTTTTCTTCCCAACAACATGGGTCTTGCCGGGGTTCAAGCTGTTCCCATACATAGTTTTCTCGTGGCTTTAAATCGGTGTCTCACGTTTTCATTCGGGTTTAAGCGCCGTATTCCTTCCAGTCTGTTTCATGATGCTCCGCGCGATCTCAGTTCCGATGTAGGGCACTTTGGCCAGTTCTTCCTCAGAGGCGCGCGCAATGTCCTTCAGGCTCCTGTAGCCCGCCCTGTAGAGGCTCCTCCCCCTCACGCGCCCTATGCCGCGCAGGCTGACAAGCTCGAGCAGCTCCTCCTTCACACCGTGCCTGACCCTCTCACGCAGGTTCCTGAGAGGGGTGATGGCGCTCCGACACCTGAACAGTCCTGCTATTTCATGGGCGGAGTACAGAAGCCACTCTGCAGTGTCAGCGGCCCTTCTTATGTCTCCGGCCCCCACCCCGAATCGCTCGTGGATCATATCCTCCCTGACCTCCTCTATCCACATCTGGAGCATCTGTGCGGTTTTCAGCTCAGCAAGAAAAATTTCAAATTTTTCCGGCTCGCGTTCCGCATCAGGTATGGGCGTGAGCAGCTGATCCGCAAGCGTGAAGTAGGCAGCCTCCGCGTCCGGGTAGTCCTTCTCCCTGAGGTAGAGAGGCGGCATGTCGGGCGTGTGACATATCAGGTGGAGCAGGCCAATGTCGCCCGGTTTTTCAGTGCCAATATTTTTCAGTCCGTCTCTCAGGATAACTCCGGACAGAGGGTCTATGTAAAGCTTGGAAACCAGCTCTCCGAACCGCGTCGCCGTCAGGGTTCTCCCCTCCCTCCGTATCATATCCTCTCTCTCCATGAAGTCGAGGACGTTATGCACCACGTGTGCGGCGTTAGAAATTCCGAACTGAAAGGCGAAAAATGTCTGTCCCAGAAATTCCATCAGGTCCTCCTCCGTCCTGACGTAGCCCGCTGCAACGGAAGCAAGAACGTGAGACCTCATGGCGGGCTCCGTGGCCAGCTTCGAGATTATCCGCTCGGGCTCCGCGTTTATGAACTCCTCAAATAAAGCGTTTACCTCGGCCCTCCCGTGCGCTATCACAACCGCCTCTCCGTATCTGTCATACTGCGGTCTTCCCGCCCTTCCGCAGAGCTGATGGAATTCCAGAACCGGTATGAATGTCATCCCGTATGGCTCCACGTAGCGCCTGCAGTCGCGGATTATCGTCCTTCTGGAGGGGAGGTTTAAACCCATGGCAAGAGTTGGCGTGGCGCAGACAACCTTAAGCGCGTTTTTTCTGAATAGGTCCTCAACAATCTTCCTCTGGGCGTGATGCAGTCCGGCGTGATGAAAAGCCGCTCCTTTTTTCACGCAGGCCGCCAGTTCCCTGCACGTCTGCGTTGGCTCGCCCAGTGTTTTCTCGATCTCAGAAGCTGCGCCAGCCAGAATTTTGCGTTCCTCCTCAGAAAGGCCGGTCCAGATGTATTCAGATATAGAGGACGCAGCTGACTGGGCCGCCTTTCTGGTGTTCACAAATACGAGAACCTGCCCGCCATCGTTCACGGTTTCAAATGCCAGTGATGTCAGCGGATCTCCCGCTTCCACGTCGACTTTGTGTCTGCTCTCATCGCTGTAAATTATCTCTCCCTTCCAGTAGACTCCCTTCTTCAGCGGCACAGGCCTCCAGTCGCTCGTGACCAGCTCAGCTTTGAGCCACTCCGCGATCTCATCAGCGTTTTTTATCGTTGCGGAGAGGGCCAGTATCTGTATGTCAGGATTAACCTGGCGGAGCCTTGCGGTGAGCACTTCGAGCGTCGGCCCACGTCCGGGGTCCTCTATGAGATGAACCTCGTCAAGCACCACCACGGAAACGACATCCGCGAGCCACTTTGCGGTGTGGCGGAGCAGCGAGTCCACTTTCTCCGATGTCGCGACCAGAATATCGTAGGAGGCGAGTCTTGGGTCAACCGCGTCGTAATCTCCGGTGCTGATCCCGACCTTAATTCCAAGTCGACTGTACTTTTCTTTAAAGTCCTCATACTTTTCGCTGGCCAGGGCCCTGAGGGGAACGATGTATATGCATTTGCCCCCCATGAGCACGCTTTTCAGCATGCACAGTTCGGCGACAAGAGTTTTGCCAGCCGCAGTTGCCACCGCGAGGACGAGGTTCTTGCCGCTCATAGCCCCCTTTTCAATTGCTTCCTGCTGCGGCGGATAGAGCTCGATTATCCCGCGTGATTCCAGAATTTCGGCTGTCTCCTGCGGCAGAGAGTACCTCTCGCAGACCTCTCGCACTCTCAAGTTAGCACCAGCTTACCATTATTGGAGAGAATATTTTAAACGGGTTTCCCAGTGCCGATTAATAGATGGGTGGCGATTTACTTTTTGGGAATATGGACAATCTTGTCATCGCATGCAGGGATATACTGGAGGCGATAAGCGAGGGGAGGATAAAGGACCGTGGAGACCTTGTCAGGGCAAAACTTGACGCCTGCAGGAGATTCGGACTTTCCCGCCCTCCGAGAAACTCTGAGATCTTGGCGGTTTCCGCCACTGAGAACAGAAAGGCTCTGGATCTTCTCAGGCTAAAGCCGGTTCGTTCCATATCCGGAGTTTCGGTTATCACGGTGATGCCGAGGCCGCATCCTTGCCCCAGCGAAAAACCCTGCATCTACTGCCCGGGTGGGCCGTCATCTGGAACACCTCAGAGCTACACTGGCAAAGAGCCTGCAGCCATGCGTGCGCTCCAGCATGGCTTCGACCCGTACATGCAGGTGAAGTCACGCATCAGGCAGCTTCTCGCGATAGGGCATGAGGTCGACAAGGTTGAGCTGATATTGTTTGGAGGCACGATAACGTCTTATCCCGAGGAATACCTGAGAGAGTTCATGCTTGGCTGCCTGAACGCTGTCACGGACCAGAACGCAAAAAGCATGGAGGAGGCAATGAAACACGCCGAGGAATCGCGGATACACATAAGCGACATAGCATTCGAGACCCGACCAGACTGGTGCAAGGAGAGGCACGTTGACCTCATGCTTGAGCTTGGAGCGACAAGGGTTGAGCTTGGAGTGCAGGCCCTATCAGACAAAGTTTATTCGGTGATTGGGAGAGGCCACACGGTGGATGACGTCGAGAAGGCAATCAGGACCGCGAAGGATTCAGGATTCGCCGTCGTCGCTCACATGATGCCTAATCTCCCGGGTTCTGACCCGGACACAGATCTCCAGATGTTTAAAACGCTTTTCGACGACGAGAGGTTCAGGCCTGACGCCGTCAAGATATATCCGACCCTAGTCATCCCTGGAACCGAGCTTTACGACATGTGGAAGCGTGGCGAGTACAGGCCATACGATTTTCAGCAACTCGTTGAGCTCATTTCGAAAGTCAAGACACTAGTCCCGCGATGGGTCAGGATACAGAGAATTCAGCGAGACATCCCGGCAAATCTTGTTGCTTGGGGAGTGAAACGTGGCGACCTGAGGTCAATTGTTCAGGCAAGAATGAGGGAGAAGGGAACGCGTTGCCTCTGCATAAGGTGCAGGGAGGTCGGGCATGTGTTTTACAGGGAAGGTAAAATCCCGCGCCCGGAGAAGGTAGAGCTTGTGAGAAGAGATTACTCTGCTTCATGCGGACATGAAGTGTTCCTCTCATTTGAGGATGTGGGGCTTGACATACTGATAGGGTTGCTGAGGCTCAGAATGCCCTCGGACATGGCGCACAGGAGAGAGATAACAGATGAAAGGACCGCGCTGGTCAGGGAAATTCACGTTTATGGTCCGCTGGTGAAGGTGAATGAGAAGGCTGGAAAAAACGAGTGGCAGCACCACGGCTTTGGAGAACGCCTTCTCGCTGAGGCGGAGAGGATTTCAAGGGAGGAGTTCGACATGAGGAAGATCGCTGTGCTGGCCGGCCTGGGCACGAGAAACTACTACAGAAGGTTGGGGTACTCTCTCCGCAGACCCTACATGGTCAAAAAGGTGGATTAATGGTCACGCTGAACCTCATAATGATCGGTACCGCAGGTGCTGGGAAGACCACTCTGGCTGGGGCACTCGGAAAGTGGATCAAGGAAAACACGGACATAAGGGTTGCACATATCAATCTTGACCCCGGATGCGATTTCACACCTTTCGAGCCCGACTTTGATATTCGCGATTATTTCACCACGGACGGCATAATGCGGGAGGAGAACCTTGGACCGAACGGAGCGGTTGTCAGAGCGTCAGAGATGCTGGAGATGAGGGTCGAGGAGTTCTCGAGGTTGATAAGCGGGCTTGGAGCGGATGTCAGGATTGTGGACACTCCAGGGCAGATGGAGGTCTTTCTCTTTCACGGTGGCCCCAGGATTGTGGAGCTGCTGGAAGGCTCAAAGATAACTCTGTTTGTAATCGACGCGGAGATTGCTGAGAGAGCAGCCGGTCTCGTTTTCTCCCAGATGCTGGGGCTCTCGGCTGGTCTCAGGCTTGGCGCTCCGACTCTCACAGTCCTTAACAAGATAGACCTCTTGGGGGACAGATTACCTTCAATCGAAAGCATGATGGCGGATTGGGAGCTTTTGAGAGAGAGGCTGGTGGAGGAGGGCTCCGGCGTGGCGGTGGATCTGATGCTCAGGCTTTCAGAGGCCCTTCCGCACCTTCTTCCGGCTGCCAGAATGGTAAAGACGAGCGCCAGGACCGGTGAGGGCATACGCGAGCTTTATGATATAGTGCACGAGGTATCATGTGCGTGCGGGGACCTCACCTGAACTCCCGCATTATCGCCTCCGCCAGAGGCGCCTCGGGATCGTCTTTGATCGTGCTGTGAACTATGAATGTCTCGGTGCCCTTGACCCCCTTCAGCCTGTGTATTCTCTTCACGAGCCTCTTGAGCTCCGCATCGTTTCTGACCATGACCTCTAGGATGGAGCTGTACCTACCGAAAAGCCTGTGAAACGCGTAAACCTCGGGCCACCCCTTTATCGCCCTCTCTGTTTCCTCTCTCAGTTTTGTGTTGGGGTCCTCGTTCAGAAAGATGTACGCCATAGTTCCGAGCCCGAGCCTCTCGCGGTTCAGCTTGACCACGTATCCCTTTATCATCCCCGATTCCTGGAGGCTGGTCATCTTTTTGGCCGCCGTCTGCCTCGTTACCCCGACTTTTTTTGCGATGTCTTTGATAGGCTGTCTGGCGTCCCTCAGCAGCTGCAGCGCTATCTTTGCCTCAACCTCGTCCATCTGACCACTTAACATTTTGTTAACAGAAACTCTTATAAACTTAACTTTTTAGAAGAATGGGAGACCATGCCCGAAGCGTCGATGGAAAGGCTCCGTGTCAGGATGGAGCGGTCGGAGTATGAGAAGCTGATGGCAGTGCGGAGTCCTGAGGTTCGCAGATTCGTCGCAGATTCAGCCGAGCTGTGCAATCCGGACTCGATATTCGTCTGCACGGACTCTGAGGAGGACATTGAATACGTCAGGCGGCAGGCCCTGAAAACCGGAGAGGAGCACCCCCTGTTGATTGACGGCCACACCTATCACTTCGACGGACCGAAGGACCAGGGAAGAGACAGGGAGGCCACGAAATACCTGGTTCCGAAGGGAGATATTCTGAGCCCTGCACTCAATCAGATAGACAGGGATACCGGACTTTACGAGATAAAGGGTCTTCTCAGGAACTCCATGGCCGGGCGAACCATGATTGTGCGCCTGCTCTCGCTTGGCCCTCTTAACTCTCCATTTACAATCCCATGTATGGAATGCACTGATTCTTGGTATGTTGCGCATTCTGTGGACCTGCTTTACCGCAGGGCTTACTGTATGTTTGCGAACATGAAAGACGGTGGGTTCTTCAAGGTTCTGCACTCCGCCGGAAAGCTGACGGAGGACTTGAAAAGCGCGGATCCGGAGAAGAAGCGAATATACATAGACTACATGTACAACACCGTTTACAGCGTCAATACTCAGTATGCGGGCAACAGCATAGGTTTTAAGAAGCTGGCCCTTCGCCTGGCAATACGTAAAGCCGCTGATGAGGGGTGGCTTGCAGAACACATGATGATCACGTCTGTTCCCGGGCCGGGAGGAAGGAGGACATACATGGCGGGGGCTTTTCCGAGCGCATGCGGTAAGACCTCCACCGCCATGGCTCCGGGGAACATGATTATGGGAGACGACATCGCTTACCTGAGGAACATCGGCGGGGTCTGTCGCGCGGTTAACGCGGAGGCCGGAATATTTGGAATAATTCAGGACGTCAATCCTGTAGACGACCCGCTGATATGGGAGGTCCTGACCTCCCCGGGAGAGGTAATCTTCTCAAATGTGCTCGTGAAGGACGGAAAACCCTACTGGCTGGGCATGGGATGCGAGCTTCCGAGGGAGGGCTTTAACTTCTCTGGAAAATGGTGGGCTGGGAAGGTGGATGAGGATGGAAATGAAATACCTCCGGCATCCAAGAACGCGAGGTACACGGTTTCGCTCAGCGCGCTGGGGAACTGCGACCCAAATCTCGAGAGCCCGGACGGAGTTGAGGTTGGAATAATCGTGTACGGCTGCAGGGATGCCCGGGCGTATGTTCCGGTTCAGCAGAGCTTCGACTGGGACCACGGAATCGTGGCGTACGGGGCGGCCCTCGAAACGGAGACAACTTTCGCCCTGACTGAGGCGGAGGGGAAGTATGAGATAAATGTGATGAGCATCCAGGATTTCATTTCAATCCCGCTCGGCAGATACATAGAAAACAACATAGAATTCGGTAGAAGGCTCACCAAAAAACCGATGATATTCGGCGTAAACTACTTCCTCAGGGACCTGAAAACCGGAAAGTTCGTAAACGACAAGAGGGACAAGCGGGTTTGGATCAGATGGATGGAACTCAGGGCCAACGGGGACGTCAGTGCGGTTGTATCGCCTACCGGGTTGATGCCGACGTACGAGGACCTGCGCGGGATTTTCCGAGAGGTGCGCGGCATAGAGTACACTGAGGATGACTACGCGAGGAACTTTACGGTGAGGGTTCCGGAAAACCTGGCCAAGGTTGAGAGGGTTGAGAGATTCTTCAGAGGGCAGGTTCCGGATGCGCCGAAAAAACTTTACGAAATTCTGGACGCTCAGAGGGACCGCCTTATAGAAGCCAGAAAAAAATTTGGGGATTATATCGATCCCCGAAGGCTTCCGGTGTCGGAATGAGCTTGGTTCTCTCCACGAGCCTTCCCGGGCTGCGCCTCTTCAAGAGGGGCAAGGTCAGGGACATGTATGACCTGGGAGACGACCTGCTGATGGTTGCCACAGACAGGATATCGTGCTTTGATGTCGTTCTTTCCGAAGGGATTCCGCACAAAGGTGAGGTCCTGACTAAGATCTCATGCTTCTGGTTCAGGTTCACGGAGAAAATAGTTCCAAACCACCTCGTGACCTGCAGGTTCGAGGACTTTCCGAAAGAACTGAGAGAGCATGAGGTTCTCAGAGGAAGGTCCATGATTGTGAAGAAGACGAAACCGCTGCCGGTGGAGTGCGTGGTCAGAGGATACATCTCCGGATCGGCCTGGAAGGAGTACCAAAAACACGGTTCAGTATGCGGAATAAAACTTCCCTCCGGACTTCGCGAGTCAGATCGCCTGCCCGAGCCGATATTCACTCCCGCAACGAAGGCGGAGGAGGGGCACGATCTGAATATAACCTTTGACGAGGCGGCAAGAATGGTCGGGGGGGAACTGGCGTCGGAGCTGATGGAGAAGAGCATCGAGATTTACCGGGTTGCATCGAAATACGCCGAGAAGAGGGGAATAATAATCGCTGACACGAAGTTCGAGTTCGGTCTGCGCGAGGGCAGGTTCATGCTAATAGACGAGCTTCTCACGCCGGACTCATCTCGTTTCTGGCCAGCGGACCGGTACTCTCCGGGCGGACCTCAGATCAGCTATGACAAGCAGTTCGCGAGGGATTATCTGGAGAGCACCGGATGGAACAAGTGCCCGCCTCCTCCAGGACTTCCGGAGGATGTGGTGAGGGCAACGAGCAGGAAGTATATAGAGGCTCTGGAGAAATTAACAGGGGAGAGACTGGGATGAGGTCCAAATCTCCGCTTTCGAAGAGGGCGCTCTCGATATCGCCTTCCATGACCCTCGGAATTTCTGCAAAGGCCAAGGAGCTGGCCGCCAGCGGAGTGAATGTCGTAAACCTGAGCGCCGGAGAGCCCGACTTTGACACGCCCGACAACATAAAGGATGCAGCCAAGAGGGCCATTGACTCCGGATTCACGAAATACACTGCGACCGGCGGAATCGCGGAGCTCAAGAAAGCGATATGTGAAAAGCTGAGGAGGGAAAACGGACTTGAGTACGGCCCCAAAGAGGTCCTGATCTCGTGCGGCGCCAAGCACTCCATATTCAACGTCCTGCTCGCCATGTGTGACGAAGGGGATGAGGTGATAATCCCGTCTCCTTACTGGACCAGCTATCCTGAGATGGTAAAACTGGCCGGAGGTAACCCGGTGATAGTGGAGACCGGAGACACTGGCTTCAAGATCACTCCAGAGCGGCTGGAAGCATCAATCACCAGAAAGACAAAGATTGTGATAATAAACTCTCCCTGCAACCCGACGGGCGCGGTTTACTCCGGCAGGGAGCTGGAGGCGCTCGGAGAAGTTCTGGTCAGGCACGGCGTCTACTGCATATCCGATGAGATATATGAGAAGCTGATATACGACGGACTGAAACACGTGAGCATAGCTTCATTGGGACGTGACCTGAGGGAGCTTACGGTGGTCATCAATGGGGTTTCGAAGACGTACTCCATGACCGGATGGAGAATCGGATACGCCGCGGGGCCCGCCGAGATAATCAGGGCGATGGACGACGTTCAGGGACACTCCACATCAAACCCGACCTCCTTCTGTCAGAAGGCCGCGCTGGAGGCGCTCACCGGAGATCAGAAAAGCGTCGAAATGATGAAGGCGGAGTTCGAGCACAGAAGGGACTATATATCCGAAAGGCTGAGTGCGATGGAGGGAATAGAGTTGTTCAGGCCCCAGGGAGCTTTTTACGCCTTTGCGGACATCTCTGCGTTCATCGGAAGGTCCATCGGGGGGAAGTTGGTTGATGGATCGTGCGCTTTCGCGGATGAGCTACTGAGCCGTGGAAAAGTTGCCGTTGTCCCGGGGGCGGCATTCGGCGACGACAGCGCGATCAGGATTTCGTTCGCGGCTTCGATGGAAGAGATAAAGAACGGCATGGACAGGCTGGAGAATTTTCTGAATACTCTGAAGTGAGGTGATGAGGTGCCCAAGATTTACATCATAGACGTGACGAACAGGGACGGCGTCCAGACATCGCGGATATGCCTCTCAAAGCTGCAGAAGACCATGATAAACTTCTACATGAGCAAGATGGGAGTATTCCAGTCCGAGTTCGGTTTCCCCATAACTCACCACGAGACGAACTATCTAAACGCGAACCTAGAGCTTCAGAGGATGGGAGTCTTCGGGGACATGAGGCTCGGGGGTTGGCTGAGGGCGATAGAGAAGGACGTGAAGTTGACGTTCGAGCTGGTTCCGGAAATAAAGCATCTGAACCTCTCCATATCCACATCGGATCAGATGATCATGCACAAGTTCCAGGGCAGGCTCGATCATAAACGGATAATAAATGAAACGGTGGCCGCGGTGAAGCTCGCGAAGGAGATGGGCGCGGAAACAGTCGGGGTGAACGCCGAGGACGCGTCCAGGACCAGGATGGAATATCTGATTGAATTCACCAACGCGGTTAAGGACGCAGGAGCGGACAGGTTGAGGTACTGCGATACTATCGGTTACGACAGCCCATTTTCCATATACGAGAGGGTGAAGAGACTGGTCGAAGAAACTAAAATGCCTGTTGAGATACACTGCCACAACGACCTGGGCCTGGCGGTCGCAAGCTCCGTCGCCGGGGCGATGGCTGCTAACGACGCCGGTTGCGACGCGTACATAAATACCTGCGTAAACGGGATGGGCGAGAGAGCAGGAAACGCAGACATGGTTGCGGTCATTCTCGCGATAAAATACGGGAGCGGCATTCAGGGAAAGTACATCCTTGACGAGAGGATCAACCTGAAGATGGCATGGAAGACCTGCAAGTACGCGGCCTACGCCTTCGACGTTCCCATTCCGATAAATCAGCCTGGGGTCGGTGCAAACGCGTTCGCGCACGAGTCAGGAATACACGCGGATGGTGCCCTGAAGGACAGAAGGAACTATGAGCTCTATGACTTCGAGGAGCTCGGAAGGGGCGAACCCGAGATAATAGAGACTGGACGCCAGATAACGGTCGGAGAGTACTCCGGCATAAAGGGTTTCAGGAACGTTTACGAAAAGCTCGAGGTAGAGTTCAAGGACGAAAAGACGGCAACCGAAATTCTGGAGCTCGTAAGATACGCGAACGTGCACAATCAAAAGCCCCTCACCGCGGACGAGCTGAAGTTCATCGCCGCTTACCCGGAGATATGCAGAAAGATACTGACGATGAGTCCGTGGAAGCCGGATTGCCCCTCAGATTGACCGGGTTATGCGGGATGCGACATCTATAAATAAGCCTGCAGCATAGGAAAAAAGGGAGGTTGGGCCTTCGAGAGGGTGACGTCCTCCGAGGTGTCCCAATGGCGCATATGGCGGAAGAAGGGTGGGAAAGATATGTTGCTCACCTTTTGGATCACGGTCAGTCACTTTTCGGAGACCGAAAGGAACCAGATCTGGGCTCATCGAAGCTTGAGGGCTGGCAGAAGTACATAGCGGAGAGAATGGCTGAGGGCAAGTATTACATTGAGAAAAAGGCGAAGAAGTGAAGGTGGCAACGCCTGGGCTAGAATTGACGTGGCATTGCTTCAATCGGAAAACTCAAATTTTCATGATAAATGGTCTCCCGTTGTTGAGATTCGGACTAAGCGCCAGCGCCTTACCATCCTCGAGTTCCATTATCTTCTTTGAATCCTCTCCAAAGAAAACCTCGGCCGCCTTCACCTCAGAGGGGCCGCCCCCCATGTGGATCAGCGTCCATATGTTGCTGAGGGTCTCGCTGTTTATGTTCCCGATCATCGCAGATGTCAGGACGATGCCCCTGCCGAACTTTCTGAGTTCCCTAACACCGCGCTCCAGCCACAGGATCCCCGGGGACCTGAAAAGGCCGTGCTCGAGCGGTATCTCCTCGAATGGGCCCTTGAAAGACAGCGGTGCGATCAGGTCGTAAACCCCGTCCAGGATCAGAAGAAGCTCGAGCTTCGATGTTTCGTTCTCTATGGTCCCGAAAATGCTCCTTCCGACATCTTCAAGAAATGAGTCGATCTCCCGTGGCCCGATCCCCCTGAGTTCAAAAACGGCGCACGACCCGGCTGTTTTACCAACCGCTTCACGCAGGGCAAACTCGCGAGGGGGGCTGTTGAAAATCCTGACATCTTTCCTTTGCTGAAGAGCCGCGGCCCATCCTCCGACCGCGCTTATCACGAGCACGTTCCTCCTGAGCCTCAGAGTTTCTGCCGCGATTTTTTGAGCCAGCGCCGTTCTACTCTCCTGCGTTCCTCCGCAGATGAGAGCATGAGTGGTCAGGTCGTTTATCTGAAAAAGCGCCGGCTGATTGACCCCTGGAAAAGGCTGCATTGTTCCAAGTTCAATGCAGTTCCTGTACTGGTTTTTATTTCTCACACTACTGGTTATCTAACCAACGTCTCTTAAAATAATCCGGTGCTGGGTTCTCACAGTAAGTTCTGGTGCGGGGGGCAGGATTCGAACCTGCGAAGCCCCTTGGGGCACAGGATCTCCCAGCCGTGCTCTTAAGTCCTGCCCTTTAGACCAGGCTCAGGCACCCCCGCCCGATTATCCATCTGTGGCGCTCCAATAAAACTAACGAGACCTGTGGGCCTTCCTGTAGACGGACCGGTACTTTTTCCTTCTCAGTTTCTTCTCAAGTTTTCTTTCCAAATCATCCGGGTTGACGCACGGCATTGATATTCCGACTAAAAACTCGCGCCTGACTTATTTAACGATTGAGCACAAAATCAGGTCATGAGGATGCGCCATGGCGGAGAGAAAAAAAGTCCTGTTCATATGCACGCATAACTCCGCGCGATCTCAGATGGCGGAGGGATTGCTCAGATCGATGTACGGGGATTCTTATGAGGTCAGAAGCGCCGGAACAAAGCCCGCCGGAGTTCATCCGCTCGCGGTCAGAGTGATGGCGGAGATAGGCATTGACATATCAGGGCACCGGTCCAAGAGCGTGATGGAGTTCCTGAATGATAGTTTCGATTACGTTGTCACAGTCTGCGATAAAGCCAGCGAGTCGTGTCCGTTCTTTCCGGGCGCTGGAGAATACATCCACATGAGCTTTGAAGATCCTGCGGCAGCGGGCGGCGGCGAAGAGGAGGCTCTGAGGGTCTTCAGAAGGGTCAGGGATGAAATAAAGGAGTGGCTCAGGGAAACATTCGGGAACAGACGGTAAACGTGTTTAAACCTTTTTTATGAGCCCATGCAGAGTTGATAGTGAGGAAAATGCCAAGGCTCGAGGCCGGAGAAGCCAGCATATGTGTCGGGGCGCTCATGATATCTCTGTGCGCTGTTTATGTGGCGCTCACATATTTCAACATTCTGCCGGAGCAGCAGTGGATATTTCCGTGGCTGACTAACTATGCGATCTGCTGCATCCTGCTGGTGGCCGGTCTCCTTTTGCTGGAATACGGGATTTATCACAGATTCGTGGTGCGCAGATATGCTGCGAGTGTCAAGAAAATGGAAGAGGCGACCGTGGAAAGCGAGGAAAGGCTCAGACAGAGGGAAATGGAGCTCCATCTCATCAGAAACAGGCTGCGCTCTACCGAAAGAAAGGTGGAGAGGAAGGGGCGGCAGATTCGCAGGGTTAGCGGAAGGCTTGGTGACAGGACAAGGCGGCTGAAGGAGATCGAGAGGCTGGCGAGGATAAGGAAGAGAAGATAGATACCGCTGGATTGAGGGCATGTTGGTGCGGGGGAGGGGATTCGAACCCCCGAACCCCTTCGGGACCAGACCCTGAATCTGGCGCCTTTGACCTGGCTTGGCAACCCCCGCACAAAAACATTCAGCATCGGCAATAATTTAAATCAGTGGGGAAATATAATTTAGTCCAAGTCAGGGGTGAGGAAAACATTGCCTGAAACGGATATAATAATATGGGTAGTCGGGCTGATGGTCCTCAGCTTCGTATACGTACTGATAACGCCGCAGCTTCTCAGCCTTCAGGCCAGGGTGGGTCTGGGCCAGCTGAGGAAGTCGGTTAAGGAAGTCGAAGGGTGGGCCATTGAGAGCAGAAAAATTGCACTGGACGCCATAACTAAGCACGGAAAGCCAAAGCGGGACGTTGAGAAAGAGCTGGACAATCTTTTAGAGTTCTTTGAGATATATCCGGTCAGCGAAGATCCTGTCGGAGTGCTCAGCAGGCTGGAGCACCTTCTTGATGTCAGAAAGAAAAGGTTCGAGGGCGCGATCTCCAGATTTGTCCCGAACGCGGACCCGGAAACCGCTGCCAATCTGGAAATGGTGGTCGAGGGAGCCATGGCAAACCGCACCCTTTACAGGATCCTCAGGCACTACATGCTGCTGGCCGAAAAGACGAAGAACATGCAGCTGGTCATGGTTGTGCAGATGAACGTTCCCTTCCTGAAGGAATACGCTAAGGCTTTCCTGGAGGCCACAAAGACCTTTGCTGATGGAAAGCCCATAGGCGACGGCGTAGGGCCCCTCTGCGTGGTGAAGTTCTCAGACGGCGCGAAATGGAAGGAGGGAGTTGAGGACACGGTCTACGCCGAGACGAAGTTTGAGGGCAGGAATATCATTCTGATAAAAGCCAGAGGACCAGGCGGCAGGGTGGGCAAGCCCGGCGAGCTGATAAAGCAGATACTCGGGAAGAGAAGGGTCAGCAGGATAATAATGATCGATGCGGCCGGCAAGCTCGAGGGCGAGAGAAGCGGAGATGTGATAGAGGGAGTCGGCGCAGCTATAGGCGGACCGCCGACTGAAAAGTATAAGATAGAGGAGTGTGCTACTAAGCGGAAAATTCCTGTGGATGCGATTGTGATAAAAGAGTCGTTCGTTGAGGCCGTGAAGCTGATGCACAGGGATCTCGCGAAGGGGGCTGAGGTGGCGTCAGAGGTGGTGAAGAAGGCGATAAGGGAACGGACCAAGAAAGGGGACACGGTGATAGTGGCCGGAATAGGGAACACCATAGGAATAGGGCAGAAGCTGGATGAGATACCTAAAGAGTTTCCGCAGGCTAAGAAGAGCAAGGAAGAAATAGAGTCCATGGTTCTTCCGATTTGAGTCTCCGGGGTGATGCTATGAGAAGATACAAACACATAGGCGAAGTTCAGAAAACCATGTGGGAGCCGAATAGAATCAGGAACATCGGAATAGTCGCCCACGTGGATCACGGCAAGACGACGCTGACCGACTCACTCGTGGCCGCCTCAGGAATAATAAGCTACGATCTTGCAGGTGAGCAGCTCTTCACAGATTTTCTGGAAATAGAGCAGCAGCGCGGCATAACGGTTCAGACATCGGCGGTCAGCCTCTCCCACCACTATGAGGGCCAGGACTATCTGATAAATCTGATGGACACGCCAGGTCACGTTGACTTCACCGGGGACGTGACCAGAGCCCTGAGGGCCATAGATGGAGTGGTAGTGGTGATGGACGCCGTGGAAGGAATAATGCCTCAGACGGAGACGGTGGTAAGGCAGGCGCTGCAGGAGTTCGTGCGCCCCGTTCTATACATAAATAAGGTCGACCGCCTCATAAACGAGCTCAGGCTGACACCCGACGTCATGCAGGCGCGCTTCATGAAGCTCATAACGAAGTTCAACGACCTCATCAGGAGATTTGCGAGAAAGGATGTTGCCGAGAAATGGCAGGTCAAGGTCGAGGACGGGTCCGTGGCGTTCGGGTCCGCAAAGCAGAAGTGGGCGCTCTCATTCCCGCAGATGAAAAAGAAGAACATCAGCTTCAAGGACGTCATTCAGGCATGTCAGGAGGGAAAACAGGACGAACTGGCGCGGAAGAGCCCGGTCTACGAGGTGGTCCTCGACATGGTCATAAGGCACCTCCCCAACCCGAAGGACGCACAGGCGCAGAGAATACCCGTGATATGGAAGGGGGATCTGGAGAGCGAGCTCGGGAAGAACATGCTCGGCGCAGATCCGAACGGAAAACTCTGCATGGTCATAACCGACATAATAGTTGACGAACAGGCCGGAGTGATATCAACGGGAAGGATATTCTCCGGGACATTGGAGAAGGGCAAGACCGTGAGGCTGGTCGGGTCAGGACAGGAGGCGAGGATACAGCAGGTGAACGTGTACATGGGTCCAGACAGGGTTATGGTCGACAAGGTGCCGGCCGGGAACATCGGAGCGGTCATCGGCCTGAAGGACGCATACGTAGGTGAGACGTTGATCGAGGCTGGCACCGAAGGGAGAGGGTTCGAGGAGCTGCGTTACATAAGCGAGCCCGTTGTCACAGTTGCAATCGAGACCAAGAACTTTCAGGACCTCCCAAAGCTCGTTAACGCGCTCAAGAACATCTCGCGCGAGGACCCCAACGTGAAGGTAAAGATAAACGAGGAGACCGGGGAGTACCTGATCTCAGGCATGGGCGAGGTCCACCTTGAAATAGTGCAGTACAAGCTCAAGGAGGCGGGACTGGAGGTCAAGACTTCCGAGCCCATAGTGGTCTACAGGGAGACCGTTACATCTCAGGCAGGTCCGGTTGAGGGAAAGTCACCCAACAGACACAACCGCTTCATGATATCTGTGGAGCCGCTCGAGCCCGAGGTGGCAAAGGCGATCGAGGAGGGCAGGATAAGCGAGAAGATGGAAAGGAAGGAACTCGCCACGGCGCTCAGGGATCTGGGCTGGGAGACGCACGCTGCCAGGAACGTTGTTTCGATGATAGGGCCTAACGTGCTTGTCGACATGACTAAGGGAGTTCAGTACATGCGGGAGGTAGAGGACTACATCATCGAGGCTTTCAAGGAGGTCGTGGAGGAAGGCCCGATAATGAGGGAGCCGATGAGGATGATGAAGGCGATGATAACTGACGCGACGTTGCATGAGGACTCCGTGCACAGAGGGCCCGCACAGATAATACCGGCGGTGAGGCGCCCGCTGCAGGCCGCCGTGTTGCTCGCCAATCCGACCGTTCTTGAGCCGATACTGAAGCTCGAGGTGCGAGTGCCGCAGGAGTTCATGGGAGGCGCCACCAAGGTTATTCAGAGCAGAAGGGGAAGGGTTCTGAGCATGGAGATGGACGAGGATCTTACGATAATCAAGGCATCGCTACCGGTAGCCAACTCGTTTGGACTTGCCGCGGAGCTCAGGTCGGAGACAGAGGGCAGGGCGATATGGGCAACCGAGTTCGACAAGTTTGAGGAGCTGCCCAGAGAGCTGCAGGCTCAGGTGATAAGGGACACCAGGAACAGAAAGGGATTGAAGCCGGAGCCACCGCAGCCGGAAGAGTTCATGGAGAAGTGATCCTGCGGGATATCTGAGCGAACTGTTCCGGTGAAAGTTCAAACACCTTCGTCTGACCCATCTCTCCGAGTATCCCGTCGACCATCTTCCTCCTCTCGAGCTTTGGCAGCTTTGACCCGGGAAAGACCTCTTCAAAAGACCTGTAAAGCGCGTTTCTGGCCGCCTGATTTCTGTGCTGAAACATCGCGCGCACAAGAGCTGAGAAGATCCTTTCGTCCGGGACTTCGAATGGCGGTTCTCTTGGCTTTATCAGGACTACCCTTGAGGAGACATTCGGAGGAGGATAAAATGCATTGGGGGGAACCTCATCAAGAAGTTTGACTTCGGCTCTCCGGTAAACGTTGACGGTGAGGCGTCCGTATTCCTCTGAGCCGGGGCCGGCCACCATCCTCCTGGCAAACTCTTCCTGGTACAGCACCACGCCTAGTTCAAACTTACAATCCAGCAGCTTGAAGGTGAGGTCCGAGGAGATGGAGTAAGGAATGTTTGAGACCACCTTGTCAAATTTCGGGAGCTTTATCCTCATCACGTCTCCGAAGATTAGATTCACGTTTTCATGTTCCCCTGCGATTTCTTCGAGTATCCCTCTGAACCTGCGGTCCCTCTCCACCGCGATGACCTTTCCCGCCAGTCCTGCCAGCATGCGGGTCAGGTTTCCGGCGCCCGCCCCGACTTCCAGAACAACCTCGTCGCCTCTGAGCGAAGCATGCCCGACGATCCTGCGTAGGACGTTTTGATCAACGAGGTGGTGCTGCCCGGCCCGCCTGCAGGGTCTTATCCTAGCTCTTCTAAGGACCTCCGGAATCTCACCGCGCATCATTAATTATAGCCGGCGCCCTGAATAATTAGATATGGTTGGAGGGATGCAGAAAAAACTTTTTGATGAGATAGTCCCGCTTCTCAGGGCCGGGAGCGGCATAACGCCTGAGGTGGAGAAAAAGGTCGTCGAGCTGTACGGGGACAGGGGAAAGAGAGCGCTTGAGGCCGTAAAGTCAGGGAAGGTGATCCTCAGGGGAAAACGGTGGTTCGTGCGCGGAAAGGAGGACGAGTACGAGGTTTTCAGGACCTTTTGCACATGCAGAGACTATGTTCTGAACGTGGCTACCGGGAAGACCAAGTCGGACATGTGCTATCACGCCCTCGCGAAGAGCATATGCGAGGTGCTCGGGTCGGGTCATGTGATTGAGGAATGATCAGGCGCTCGGACATAGGTCCCTCACCGGGCACCTTTCATGATCCGGTTTTCTGGCCCTGCAGTACGTTCTTCCGAGCTGTATGAGAAGCACGTGCGCCAGTCTTCTTTTCCCCTCAGGTGTGATCCTCTCCAGCTTTTCCTTCACCTCCTCGTAGCCATCGTTTTCTGCCGCAAATCCAAGGCGCTTCGATACTCTGAAGACGTGGGTGTCAACCGGGAGCACATCCCTGCCGGCCGCGAACGCAAGCACAACGTCAGCGGTCTTTTTTCCGACTCCGGGCAGCGATGTCAGCTCCTCCCTCGCGAGGGGGTACGGCATCCTCAGCACCTTTTTGAGGTCGCCACCGTACTTTTCAACTATCATCCGGGACATTCTCTTCAGATGTTTTGACTTTGACCGGTACATCCCTGATGGCATTATTAACCGCATGATATCGCTCAGTTTTGCGCGCGCCAGATCTTCAGGCGTCCTGAACCTGCTCATGAGTCTGACATATGCGCGCGCCGCGTTTTTAGAAGTTGTGTTTTGAGATAGAACTGTTTCGACCAGAATCTGGAAAGGGCTGCCCCCGCTCGCCTCAAAAAGGTGCAGGGCCAGATTCAGTCTTTTTAGAATGAGCACCATCCTGCGATCTGGGCCTATACTTAAAACGGCGGGTCCCGTATTCCTTTTGGTGGTTGCATTGCTCGCCACGGACATCCTGAATATAGTGGTGCTCCTAGGCTCTTTTGCCTTTGGCGTTGAGGCGATGTTCATAGGGATGGGCGGAAGGTTGATGGTAGAGTACAGGCGCGGCAGGAGGATGGTCCTCTTCGAGTCCGCGCTGATCGGGCTGTCGATCGCAGGGTGCGCGGTCCTGACCTCGTGGTCAATGGGACTGGACCCGCCATTTATGGCGCTTTTTCTGGCAGTATATACCGGGATTGCCGGAGCGCTGATCCGCCTGTTTTCTGGTGGATGCAAGGAGCGGAGAGTTATCCAGCATGAGATGATAACGGATGATGAGCTTAAAGGTATGCTGGAGAGGAAGGGATTGAAGGGTCTAGTTGACAGAAAGCGTGCTGATGGGGATTGACCGTTCAGCTTCTGTACCCGACTCTCTGCTTCAGCGTCTCGACTGACTCCGGGTTCAGAAGAGTTGATGTATCTCCGATCGGGTCGTTCGTCACGAGGGCCTTCAGTATCCTGCGCATGATCTTGCCGCTTCTCGTCTTTGGGAGTTCATCCGCGAAAACTATCCTCTGGGGCCTCGCGATCGGGCCCATCGAAGTGTCGACGTGCTTCATCAGCTCTTTTACAAGGTCCTCGGATGGTTGGTAACCCGGCTCCAGTATGACGTAAGCGACCGGCACCTCTCCCTTTATCTCGTGCGGCATCGGTACCACCGCACTTTCCACAACCGCAGGGTGCCTGTTCAGGGCGTCCTCGAGCTCGGCTGTTGAGAGCCTGTGCCCCGCCACCTTCATGACGTCGTCCACCCTGCCGGTTACCCTTATGCAGCCGTTGGGCAGTTTTCTCGCACCGTCGTTGGTGACGTAGTACCTGTAATTGTACTTAGCCCAGTATGTCTCTCTGTATTTGTCATCTGCCTTGTAAAGCCCCCTCAGCATGCTGGGCGTTATCGGGGGGACCTCCACCAGATATCCCCCCTCTCCGGCCTTTATCGGATTGCCGTCCTCATCAACCACGTCCAGATTTGCCCCGGGGAATGGTCTGCCCGCAACGCTTGGGATGAAGGGGCCTATCCCAGGAAGCGACATTATGAGCGTGCCTCCGGTTTCCGTCTGCCACCAGGTGTCGGTTATCGGGCACCTTCCCCCGCCTATCACGTTAAAGTACCACATCCATGCCTCCCTGTCTATTGGCTCGCCGACCGTGCCGAGCAGCCTGAGGCTGCTGAGGTCGTGCTTTTTCGGCAGTTCTTCCCCGAGTTTTACAAACATTCTTATCGCGGTCGGGGCGGTGTACAGAATTGTAACTTTGAATTTTTCAATGATCCCCCACCATCTGTCTGGGGCAGGATAGTCCGGTGCGCCCTCGTAGACCAGCATGGTCGCGCAGTTCAGGAAAGGACCGTAGCATGCGTACGAGTGTCCGGTTATCCATCCGATGTCCGACGTGCACCAGTAGATGTCGTCGTCATGGATGTCAAATACCCACTTTGTGGTCCAGTAGACCTGCGTCAGGTATCCTCCGGTCGTGTGTATCACTCCCTTGGGCCTTCCAGTCGTGCCGCTCGTGTACAGCAGAAACAGCATGTCCTCCGAGTCCATAACCTCGGGTTCACACTCGGGTTCGACCTTTTCCATTAGTTCATGCCACCAGAAGTCTCTCCCATGCACCATGTTTACGGGATTGCCGGCGCGTTTGACGACGATCACTTTCTGAACGCCTGTGCCCTTCACACCATCGTCGGCGCTGGCCTTGAGGTTAACAACCTTGCCGCGCCTGTAATACCCGTCCGATGTGATCAGTATCTTTGCCTCCGCGTCCTCCAGCCTGACCCTGAGCGAGTCGCTGCTGAACGCGGAGAACACGACGCTGTGCGGGGCGCCTATCCTCGCGCATGCGAGTATCGCTATGTACGCCTCGGGTATGAGCGGCATGTATATCCCGACGCGGTCTCCCTTCTTCACGCCAAGGCTCTTCAGGACGTTTGCAAACCTGTTCACCTCCCGGTACAGATCGTCGTATGTCAGCACCCTGGGGCTCTCCTCAGGTGGCTCCGGGACCCATATCAGGGCCCTCTTCGATCCCCTGCCGGCCTTCACGTGCCTGTCAACCGCGTTGTAACAGGCGTTTATCTTGCCGCCGATGAACCACTTCACGTACGGGGGGTTCCACTCGTAGGGTCTGTCCCACTTTTTGAACCATACCAGCCCCTCAGATGCCATCTGTTCCCAGAACTTTATCGGGTCCCTTGTGGATTTCTCGTAGATCGAAGGGTCGCTTATCCACGCCCTTTTCTTCATCTCATCGGAGGGCCAGAAGACGTCCTTTTCTTTCGGGTCCTCAACCACCCATCTTTTTGCGCTCATGCGTATCACTCAGAGTTCAATTAGCGTTTTATTGATTCCATATAAATTTTTCGTGTTCTCATTTCACGTGTTTGAATCTCCCGTCCAGCGCCTTGACGATCTTTGCCGAGCCCGGAAATTCCCTGAGGTACGGGCTCAGGTCCTTCAAAACCGCGCTCCAGAGCTCTTTCAGGTCATCGGAGACGTTGCCGCGTTCCCTGTACTTTAACGCCTGGACCATTATCGACAGATAGTCAGCCATGTGGACGAGCTTGGCCTCGGCGGTCTTGCCATCCCGGTACTCCCTCCACAGCTCCATGTATCTGTCTGAGGATTTCGTGCCGGCGACGAGGTCTTTCATCGCGCTTTCCTCGGCCCTCTCCTTTTCCACACGTTCGATGTGCTTTCTTGCAGGATATGGTATATCCCCGATGAGCGTCTCTGGCCAGTCATGTAAGATTGCCATGGAAAGCGCGCGTTTGAGGTCGATGTTTTTTATCGCCAGCTCCCCGGAAAGCAGCAGCGTCATCGCGGCAACGTCGAAGCTGTGCTGCGCGACATCCTCAACCTCACCCAGCGGAATACCGCACAGGAGCCATCCGGTCCTCGGGATCAGCTTCAGTCTGTTCAGTTTTTCCAGAAGGTCATCCATCACACCACCATCAGCTTCGCGGTTTCGACCCCTCTGAGAGACCCAAGGCGCTCGTGCAGCTTCTTTATCGTGGCTCCCGGCCCCTGCACGATCAGCGCCTCAAGGCACCTCTCATCATCAACGTGTAAATGCTGGACCGACTTTATCACCTCGTGGCAGTCGTGCTGTATGTCGATCAGCGAGTCTGCGAGTCCCCTCACGTCGTGTCTGTACATTATCATGATCGCCCCGAGCTGTTTTCCTCTCAGCTTTCTGCGCCATCTGTAAGCCGCCAGAAATTCTCTGAGCGCATCCCTGATGGCCTCGGATCTGCTCGCGTAGCCCTGATCCTTCAGCGAGACGTCCAGCTCCTCAAGCAGCTCCTCCGGCAGAGTCAGGCTCATCCTAGTTATCTTTTCCGGCATGGTACCACTTTGAGTTAGTCACACGATCCTTTTCAATATTTCATTGAGTGCTCTGGAAAACCTGGTCCTCAGAATTCTTTCGGGCCGTCCGATGCATTCTTCCAGCTCAGCGTCGAACGGAATCGATCCAAGGCAGGGGGCTCCGAGATCTCCGGGTTTTCCGGCGTCATCCATGTTGCTGATGATCCCGAGCAGTGTGCTTCCAGAATCCCTGAGTACGCGGACCACCTTTTGCGCAGACTTCACAGCTAGGGGTGAGGGAGTGGTGATCACGAGGAACTCCGTTCTGTTGATTAGCCTCACGAGGTCCAGAAACTCATCGCCTATCCCCGGAGGCGCGTCGACTATGAGCAGGTCGAGCCCGCCCCATCTCGTCACGGTGAGCATCTCTGTGAACGCGTCTGAGACTTCCCTGCCCTCGAGCGGCAGCGGCATGTCTCCGGAGAAGTGGACCACCGACATCAGCCTCACACCGCTGACGGCCGGAGGGATTAGTCCCCTGTCCTCTGCGGGTTTTTCGTCACGGGCCCCCAGGATGAGGTGAAGACACGGGGACTGGAAGTCCAGGTCAAGAAGTCCAACCCTCTTTCCGGATTTTGCGAGATGCAGCGCAGCCGTCGCAGAGATGACGCTTTTTCCGACTCCTCCCTTTCCGCTGACAACAGCGATTATCCTCCTCACATCCCTAAGGGAGTCGTCTATTGATGGTGGTCTCGGGTCCAGCCTATTCACTCCGATACCTCTATTCTCTCCACCCATATTCCTCTCCCTCCGGTGATTTCAAAGTCCGGCCCCCCGCACGAGGGACATCTGATGAATGCGTGCGCCACTTCCGGTATGAAGTGAATCGCCTCGGCCTCGTCGGGGTCGAGCTTCTTTCGGTCCATTTTCCACTCCTCTCCGCACCTTCTGCACCTGAATGCGGCCTCGACTTTAGCGAACTTCCACTTCGCGCCCTCAAGAATGGTTTTTCTCGAAAGCTCCCCAATGGCCAGCAGCATGGCGTTCTCGTCCAGTTCCTGCAGTTCACCGACCGCCACCTCGACGCTTTTAACGCCGGAGGCGCCGGCTTCGGCGGCCACCTTGATCACTGTCGAGACGACTGCCCTTGCAAGTGCCCACTCGTGCATGACCTCACTCCAACTGATGCGTCCCTCTAAAAAGCACCGCTGTCAGAGCCTCTCCAGAAGGGCCCCCGTCATCACGGGCAGCAGCAGTGTGGCATCCCCCTCGACCGTGATGTGTCTCGCGCGTTCCCTGATTTTTCCCCAGGATATGGCCTCTCGAGTCCTGGCGCCGCTCAGGCTTCCGTCCCACTCGGGCGCGGTCGTGATGTATACCGCATAGTCCAGCCCGCCCTTGAACTGGTTCCACCAGATGACGTGATGCTTGCTTATCCCGCCCCCGATTATCAGGGCCCCGGAGCGCTTCGCACCGAAAACAAGGTCTGCAAGTTCCTGCTGGTCCTCGAACTCGTTGATTCCGAATTCTCTGTGCGTCTGCCAGAACAGCCAGAGCTGCGATCCCACTGCACCGTCAAATATTCCCGGTATGTAAACCGGTACCTTCTTCCTCCACGCCCACCTGAGTATGGAATCTCTGCCGGCTCTCCTTCCCAGCTCCCATGCGAGCTCTCTGGTCGAAATACTTCTTTTTCCCATCCTCCACAGCTCGTTCAGGACCGGCTGTATCTTTTCCTCGAGCACAATTCCGTAGTTCTTCATTGGAACGAAGACGTTGCCTATCCTGTGTATCCCGGCCCGGTGCAGCTCCACGTCGTCCACGTCGAAGTCTCCGTGATGGTATGTCGCCCAGGATCTTGCGAGGTCATGATCGAGCGTTCCGCAGGTCGTCACTATCACATCGATAAGCCTCTCCTTCACGAGCGTTCTGATAACTCCCCTGCATCCAGTCGCGATTATGCATGCCGGAAATGATAGAAACTTCAGGCACCCTCTGTCGCGCACCATTGCCTCGAGGAGGTCAACGGCCTCACCGGTCTTTTTTGCCACGAATCCGCCAGATCCCGCCATCTCCCTGGCCAGTCCGTCCAGACGCATCCCGCGTTTGACGGATATGTCCCTCACGGGGGGACCGAGCAGCCTGCCGCCTTTCCTTGTTCTCTTTACATTCAAGGGTTCATTCCCCGAAAAGCCATGAAAAGTCAGGAGAGCTTTTTCTTGGCTTCGCCCTCTCCTTCAGAGAGTGCGATACCAGCGGCAGCGCTATAGTGGCGTCGCAGTAGCACACAACGTTCTTTCCGGTCGCTGAGATCTTTCCCCAGCTGACCGCCTCCTGGAAGGTGCATCCGCTGAGCCCTCCCCACTGCGGCGAGTCTGCGGTGATCTGTATGGCGTATTCGTGGGGGTAGGGAACCTCTCCTCCCCTCATGAGGTCGATGGCCACAGCAAGCAGCTGAGTGAAGTCCTTAGGGACGCCTCCGCCGATGTAGACCACTCCAGTCCTCTTGGCCCTCTCGCCGATCTTCACGAATTCCCTAAAGTCCTCCATCTGATCGATTCTGACGATCTTTCCCTCCTTCTGGGCCTCAACAGCGGCTATGCCGTAACCGCTGTCCACGATGGCGGGGCAGAAGATCGGGACCTTCTTCCGGGCCGCGGTGGATACTATGCACTTTATTCCCTTCTTCCACAGCCAGTTTCCGAAGAGGTAAAGGAACTCCCGTGATGAGTAGGGGCGGTCCTCGAGCGTCATCATGAACTCCTTTATCAGTCTTTCCATCTGGCGGTACTCCAGCTCGTCGGCGTAGACGTCGTAGAACCTGTCTATCTTGTGCTTCAGCAGATCCGCGTCATCAACGAACGGAGATCCCTTCCAGTAGGTTCCACCCATGGCTTCCAGCAGGTCCTCAGATATGTTGGCGCCGGTTGAGACCAGAATGTCCACGTATCTATTCTCGATGAGCCAGCAGACGATCTTCCACATGCCCGTCGTGCTCATCGATCCCGCGTAACCCATTATTATTGTGAGGTCCTTTTCTCCGATCATCTCCTCCCATACCTTAGCCGCCTCACCGAGCTTTCTGCCCTGGAATCCGGTGTCGGCCATCTCGGAGAGAAGCTGTGATATGCTCTTGTCCTTCACCTCTATCGTCTTCATCTTTTCCTTGAAGTAAGGCGTCTTCCTCACGGGCGCACCTCAACTCATTCACCCGACGTCACTTAAAAATTTTGTGAAATTCCTGTCGTGGGTCCCAGCCTCCGCACCCGCAGTTTTTAGTAATATTTATATATCAAAAAATATTACCCTGATGGGTGATAAAATAGCGTGCTTTCTTGTCCCGATGGCGCTCGGCATAGCGACCGTCCTTCTGTACAGAAAGTTCCCGAAGAGCCTCCACGCTGGATGGCTTAACGCGCTACTCTGGGGAGGAACTCTCATGCTCATGGTAGAACACATTGCGCACGGTGAGATAGTGCTTTACCCACCGTTCCTGACGGCGGGGCTCGCCGATGTCCTGCCAGAGATGCTCAGCGTGGGAGTTCCTATGATGATGGTGAATGTCGGGATATGGTCTGCGATGGTTCTGATAAGCAGCAGGATGGCGAGGAAGTCGGAATTCGCTTCGAGGGGCATCGGTGCGAGGACGGGTGTATTTAGAAAAAAAGTGATCTGAGATGTGGCTGGTCACAACACTGGTGGCGGCTGCAGCTGCCACGGTCGCATGGGGGCTATCCTCAAGTGGGTTCAGACGGAGCTGGAGGCTCAGCACGCTCGCTTTGATGCTATGGGGAGCTACGGTCATGATATTCATAGATCACATTTTGGGATATGGTGGCGGAGAATTCCTTGAGTTCACAACCGAGGGATCAATCAACAGTGGAGCGCTGCTCGGTGCAGTCATGCTGGTGCCAGTTTTTGCGGTCTGGGGCGCTTTGGTGCTGATAGCTAGGTTTCGCTCCAGCGGGCACAGGACACTTTGAGCCATCATAGCGAACGCGGAACGCATTTAACTATGGCAGGATACTGTTAGTTGGTGGGGTTCGGATGAGCATGTCAGCTGAAAAGAGGCTAGTTGGTAGGGTAACCCACTACTTCACCAAGATCGGTGTAGCCGTGGTGGAGCTCAGCGACACGGTTTCTGTCGGGGACAGGATATCAATAGAGGGGGCGACGACCAACATACAGCAGACCGTGGAGTCCATGCAGATTGAGCACAACAACGTGAAAACCGCGAACGCCGGTGAGTCGATAGGTCTGAAGGTGAAGGACCGCGTCCGTGAAGGGGACATGGTCTACAAAATCTCCTGAGCCGGTTTCGTTCTGGGTAAGCGCTGGTCTCGCGGCTGGGTCGTGCAGTGCAGCGAGTAATTTATATCCGGAGCCTAGTATATTGAGAGGAATTTCAGGGAGTTGCCATGCTGGGAGGTAAAAAGACACGCGTGGTGGAAAAACGGGATTTCTCCGAGCTCATAGCCCGCATCATATCCTCCGGGACAGATGTGTACGCGCCCGTGAGGCAGGAGAACGGTGCCAATTTCAAGAGGATAAAATCAGTTGACGATGTCGTGTGGGGCAGGCCGCAGACCGTGATACCCCCCAAGTTCTTGATGTTTCCCCAGTCCGAAACGCTGTTAAAGTACGAGACGGACGGCGGGGTGAGCGTTTCACCCGTTGTGGAGTCCAGGCCGGCCGTGCTTCTCGGCGCCCACCCCTGCGACATCAACGCGATATTTCTGCTCGATAAAGTGTTCTCTGAGAAGAACGTGGATGAGAACTATGTCAGGCGGAGGGAAAACGTGACGATAGTCGGGGTCGAGTGCCTGGAGCCGTGCTCGAATGAATCGTTCTGCTCAAGGAAGGATTCGGCCATGCCCTGGGGCGGATACGACCTTTTCCTCACGGACATCGGTGACAGGTTTTACGTTGAGATAGGCACGAAGAAGGGCGAAACGTTTCTCGCCGGTTCCGGGAGAAAGCCGAGCGGAGATGAGAAGAGAAGATTGAAGATACAGAGGGAGAAAAAGGACAGGCTCTTCGACAGGAGACAGAAGAAGCTTAAGCCCGAGCTGAAGGATCTTCCGAAACTTCTGCGTGAGAGGTACGACAGTGAGGTCTGGAGGAAACGTGGCGAGAGGTGTCTCAGCTGCGGGTCCTGCAACATTGTGTGCCCGACCTGTTACTGTTTTGACGTTAGGGACTGTCTCGACCTCAACCTAAGAAACGGTGAGAGGTTCAGGAGCTGGGACGGGTGCATGCTCACCGATTTTACCAGGGTGGCCTCGGGTGAGGTATTCCGCGAGGACAGGGGGGCAAGGCTCAGGCACAGGACCAACAGAAAAGACCTGTACCTGTTCGAGAAGTGGAAAAGAACGTTCTGCACCGGTTGCGGGAGGTGCAACACAGCCTGCCTCACCAAGATAGTAAGCCCGCTAGAGATAGAGAACGAGCTGTACGCGGAGGCCAGAAAATGACTTCATACGTGCCGGAAATCGCCAGAATAACTAAGGTCGAGGAGCTCACGGGAACAGAGAAGCTCTTCGGCGTAGAGCTGCAGTCTGGAAGAAAATTAGATTACAGTCCGGGACAGTTCGTTGAGGTGTCCGTCTTCGGCGTCGGTGAGGCGCCAATATCCATATCCTCCGCACCATCCGGGGGTTCTGAGTTCGAGCTCTGCGTGAGAGCCATAGGAAACGTAACCGGTGCGCTTCACAGGAAGAAGGCCGGGGACCTCATAGGCATAAGGGGTCCGTTCGGGCGCGGTTTTGACCTGAGGGACTTTAAGGGAAAGGACGTGCTTTTCATAGCGGGAGGGCTCGGGCTGGCTCCGCTTAGGTCCCTCATCTGGTCGGTCCTGAACTCAAGGAAGAACTTCAGAGAGGTGTTCATTCTTTACGGGGCAAGGAGGCCTCAGGAGCTGCTCTTCAGGAACGAGCTGGAGATGTGGGAGAAAAGGGATGATGTGAAATACCTTGTGACAGTTGATGTTGCGGACGAGACCTGGAAGGGAAATGTGGGGGTGATAACGACGCTGATACCTCAGGTTGAGTTCAATCCAAAAAGGACCCGTGCGGTGATAGTCGGTCCGCCGATCATGTACAGGTTTGTGATAAAGTCACTCAAGGAGAGAGGAATGCCCGATGAGAACATATGGATGTCGCTAGAGAGGAAGATGAAGTGCGGCCTTGGAAAGTGTGGGCACTGTCAGATGAACCACCTTTACGTGTGCCAGGACGGTCCGGTGTTCAGGTACGACGAGGTGAATGAAATCCCGGAGGCGATATGATGAAGCCAAAGGTCGGATTCTTTGACTTCGCCTGCTGCGAGGGTTGCCAGCTGACCGTGCTGTCTGTTGGCGAAAGGCTGTTGGATCTGGTTAACTCGGTAGATATAGTCAACTTCAGGGAAGCGTCGAGTTTCATCGGTCACGACTACGACATAGCTTTCATAGAGGGGTCGGTTGCAAAGCCCGCAGATATAGACAGGCTCAAGGAAATCAGGAGAAATGCGAAGATATGCGTTGCTCTCGGGGCATGCGCACACACCGCCGGAGTAAACGCGATAAGGAACTTTCACAATCAGGCCGAGGTGAAGAAGAGGGTCTACGGTGATAAGGCATGGGTTTTCGATACGGTCCTCGCGCAGCCGATCGACGCGGTGATAAAGGTTGAATACTTCATACCGGGCTGTCCGATAGACAAGGACGAGCTGCTCAGGGTCATACCGGCAATAGCAAGCGGGGTCAGGCCATACATACCGGATCATCCGGTCTGTGTCGAGTGCAAGATGAAGGGCAACGTGTGTCTTTACCACAAGCCGAACAAGATCATCTGTATGGGTCCGATCACGAGGGCTGGGTGCGGTGCCATATGCACATCAGCCGGAAACGCGTGTGAGGGCTGCAGGGGCCTTGTCTCCGATCCAAACACAAGGGCTTTCGAGGAAGTTCTTGATGAGCACGGGGTTTCTCTTGAGGACAGGATCAGATTCTACAGAATGTACAACGGGCTGATGGGGGTGAGGTGATGAACGGAAAGGACGTTGAAATAAATGTTCACCACGTGACGAGGGTTGAGGGGCACGGAAACATAGTGGTCGACGTGAAGAACGGTGAGCTGAAGGAGGTCAGGCTCGACATAGTCGAGTCTCCCAGGTTCTTCGAGGCGATGTTGTCGGGCAGACGCTTTCCGGAGGCGGTCCACATCACGAGCAGGATATGCGGGATATGCGCTGTCTCACACACCCACGCCTCCGTGAGGGCACTTGAGGACGCGCTCGGCATAAAACCGACACAGCAGACCGAGGCCCTCAGGAGGGTGCTGACAGCGGCGGAGATGCTGGACTCACACGCACTGCACGCCTTCATGCTGGCGGCACCGGACTTTTTCAACGTGCCCTCAGTAATACCGCTTGCGTCCACCGCCCCGGAGGTGGTGAAGATGGCGATAAGGATGAAGAAGCTCGCGCACGATGTATGCGACGCGATCGCCGGGCGCCATACGCATCCGATCTCAATAGCGATTGACGGGTTCACGAGCCTGGTCACGGAGGAGCAGCTGAAATCAATGCTCGGCAAGGTTAAGGAGATGATAAGGGAGGATGTGCCGAGGATGATCGACTTCTTCGCTGGATTGAAGTTCCCAGACTTTGAGAGAAAGACCGACTACACCTCCCTCACAAGCAGGAGCGAGTACGCAATGTACGATGGCATAATACGTTCTTCGGAGACAGGAGAGTACAAGCACAGGGATTACAGGATGAAGATATCAGAGCGAGTGATGGACCACTCGACCGCCAAGCACGCCATGGGGCCACACAGGCCCTACATGGTGGGCGCGTTGTCGAGGCTCAACAACAACTTTAATCAGCTGACTCCCGGAGCCAGGGAAGCAGCTGAGAGGCTCGGGCTCAGAGTCCCTGTTCACAACCCGTTTAAGATAACTCTGGCCCAGGTGGTTGAAATTGTTCACTGCCTGGAGTGGATGTCTTCACTGATCGAGGATCTCCTGGCGACCGGGATAAAGGACGAGCGTGCTGAGAGACCGCCCATATCCGGATGGTCCGCCAAGTTGCCGAAGGTCAACAGGTGCTGGGGAGTTGGGGTGACCGAGGCTCCGAGGGGGCTACTTGTGCACGAGTATCGCATAAACAAAGATGGACTGATCGAATCCGCTAACTGCGTGATCCCCACCGCCCAGAATCTGGCGAACATTGAGGCGGACATGAGAGAACTCGTTCCGCTGATCGTGGACAGGCCCAAGGATGAGATAAGGTTGATGCTTGAGATGCTGGTTAGGGCATACGATCCGTGCATATCTTGTTCAACGCATATGCTGGAGGTGAAGTTGGTTGAGTAAGGGCAAGCTGGTTGTGGGGCTCGGCAACGTTCTGATGAGGGACGATGGAACCGGGGTACAGCTGGTGAGGCAGCTGAGGTCGCTGGGCATTGACGGTGAGGTCAGGCTGTTGGAGGGAGCGACGCTTGGTTTCGACATACTGGACGAGATCGAGGGATACGAGAAAGTGGTAATAGTCGATGCGGTGGATATGGGTAAGGAACCGGGACACGTTGCGGTGTTCGATGCTGAGCGTCTGATAGAGCAGGAGAGCGGCAAAAAGTTCTCAGCCCATGAGATAGGACTCATAGAGGTGCTCCAGGTGGCGAAGAGGATAGGGTACAGCTTTGGCAACGTCACCGTGGTTGGGATACAGCCGGCGGAGGTCTGCCCCGGATGCGGAATAACAGAGCCGGTGAGGAGCAGCTTCCCCGAGGCTGTGGAAAGGATTTTAATCCTGCTTGGGATAAATCATCGGGTAGGAGGTAAGGATGATGGCGGAAAAAGTGACTCCTGATATGCTGAAAAAGATGGACATTTTTGAGTTCGTTGGAAAGGAAGAACTGAAAAAGATAGCTGAGATAGCGGAGATCGAGGAGTTCGAGCCCGGAGAATACGTGTTCAGGGACGGAGACATCGGAAAGAAAATATACGTTGTGCTCGAGGGGAGGGTCTCTGTTGAGATACCCGTTGGATCTGGTAAGACGGTTCAGGTTTACACAATGACGAAGTGGAGGTTCTTTGGATACCCGTCGCTGTTGAGGGACAAAAAGTTCACCACCAACGCGAGGTGCCTTGACAGGGTTAAGGTGGTCAGCATTCCCGCGGACGGGCTGGAAGAGATTTTCAAGGAGAACTGCACCTGCGGCTACCTGGTTATGAAAAGGGTCGCCGAACTCATCGCGCAGAAGCTCAGAGATACGAGAATGCAGCTCATCTCCTGCTCCAGCTGATTTCGTTAGTGACCGGGTCACCGTGCGCTTTTTTAAAGATCGTGAAAGGGAGGGGTCAGGTCTCTTCAGAGTCATTCAGTGCGAGGACCGGAGCCTTTTCGGTTCCCCAAGAGAAAACCCGGTCGATGAGGCTTTTGACTTTATTCGGGGTTACTTCTCCCATCTCGGTGATTATGGTTTCTATGTATTTTGGGGGCGTGATGTCAAATGCGGGATTTCTTATTGTAGCACCGGGGAACTTTGCTGGATCGACCACCTCTGATGGATCCCTCTCTTCTATCGTGATTTCATCTATGCTGGCGGATCCGGGATGTAACTTGTAGGTCTCGGCCGCCACGGTGAAAGGAACTCCCGCCTCATGGGCTGCGAGAGCTATCTGTGATGTTCCGATCTTGTTCACCAGAGTACCGTTCGCCATTATGACATCGGCGCCGACAACTACCCTGTCGATGTGTTTCATGAAGAACCTCACTGCGGAGTCGACTATTAGCGTGCACGGAATTTTGTTCGAGGTGAGATATCTTATTGTTATGAAACCTTGCCTCCTCGGCCTGGATTCCGTTGCGAAAACATGGATCGATTTTCTCTGAAGGTGCGCCGTTTTTATCACGGATAGGGCACACTCGCTGTTGCAGTGCGTGAGGATTGCGTCTCCGTTCCTTATCTTTCTGGCGCCCGTTTCGCCGATGAACTTGACGGCGTGGAGAGAGTTTCTGATGAAATCGTCTGCTCTCCGCATAACGGCTTTTCTCAATTCTTCCACTCCGGCGGATTTCATGGTCTCAATCGGAAGCGAGACGAACCGGATGGCGTTTGGCAGCGAGACTGCGGTCGGCCTGGTTTTTAGGAGAGTTCTGGAAACGTTGTCCATCTCTCTTTTGAACTCTGAGGGTGTTTTTGCCTTGGAGCTTCTAGCCGCGATCTTCAGCGCACCGGCAGCGGACCTCGCTATTCTGCCTGCGCCCCTGACCTTCATGGTCCGGATGTCCCGTGCTATTCTGATGACCTCTGGATGAACGCTCATACAGATTTAACTGGGCGCCTCTTTTATAAAACAGAGCGACGTTCATCATCGTTTTTTTGACCAGGTCCGGTGTTTCGTGTGGGCCCCCCTATTTTCATCCGTGTCCGATGCATCCATGCCCCCTGCTTTATGCTCTCGAGCGGAGGCCTCACCATCCGCCTACACTTTCTTTTGAAGCATATCCCGCTGGCTCGCTTCCTGCACCCGTGATAGGAGCAGACGAATACTTCCTCCACCAGATCATCTCTCCTGCCCCGCAGTTTCTCCGATTCTTTTGACAGCCTCCTCGATGGCAGTTGCCGGTCCGTTGCCGAGGATTCTTATTCCTTCGCCCCACTTCTCCAGCAAATCTATCAGTTCCTTTACTTCGCGCCTGACAGCTTTTCCTGCCCGCAGGTCCGCCGACCCAAGCGACTCCTCGAAACAGTAGATCGAGCCCCAGATCGTGCGCCTGGGATATAGTCCGTTATCCATCTCTTCGATCAGATACTCGTAATAGTGCCTTAGCAGTTCTCTGAATGTCCTATTCTTTCGCAGGGCGTCGAAGACCTCCCTCATACTTTCTCTCGTTCGCTCCAGCTCTCCGCGCCTTTCTGGGTCCCCCTCATTTTTAACCGCACTTTCGAGAACCTTTGGGGCGTAGGCGTGGTTCAGAAATTCATCCGCGAACTTTTTCCAGTTTATGCTGTAGGGCTGTGTCTTTCCGATCTTCTCCTCCCTCTCGATCAGACCTATGTCCCTGAGCCTGTTCAGGTTCTCGACCACGCTGGGCGGTTGCTGGTCCTCAAGCGCGTCCGATATCTCCTTCGGTGTCGAGCGTCCAGCGACCAGCTTGAAGAACACGTTCGAAACACCCACGCTTGCAAACGGATCCAGCGGTTCCCTCAAGTGACCCTCCCTTCTTCCTTATAATATAAGTAATATAAACCTAACGATTAGGCTAAACCTAATATATTTAAATACCAGAAGAGCGCAGTAGTATTGGTGTCTCATTATGGAGATCGATTTGTCGGACCTACACTCTGAACCATCGAGGCCGGACAGATATGGTGCGCCTCACATACCGCTGGGCTGCATGGCGCTCAGAATGCTGGAGTATATGGTGATGAAGGAAGGAGACAGTCCGTTCACGGTTTATCATCTCATGAGGTTCTGCCCAGGAAGGTGGCTCAGGAGGGACAGGGTGCGTGAGATGCTCGGGATGCTGATGGAGAGGGGATGGGTTGAGGCACTACCTGGTGTTCCGGGGAGGGGCGGGAGCGTGACCACGCGATATCGTGCCACCGAGAAAGGCAGGGGAATGGTGCAGAGGTCGCGTGACGTGGTGGAGTTCGTTCTCTCTTCAGGGGAATGGAGAAAAAGAGTTCACCCGTGAAATCTTTTGATTCCGTGGTTTTATGCGTCATGACATAATAGTTGGAGGAAATCGCATGAAAAAACGCATGCGCGCGGCGCACTACCTTCGCTTCGAGAGACGCACCTACATAGAGCCAGATGAGAAGCCGTCTCCGCCTCCGGATCTCGACAAGAGGAGAATGAAATTCATCTTCGATGACATCCGGGAATTCAAACCCGCGCGGCTTGATGATCTCAAGGGGCTGCCCCACGTGGCCAGGGAATTAAAGAGGTACATCTCTTTTTTGAAGAACATCGATGAGTTCAGGAGCAGAGAGGTCAGAACACAACCTGGCGTGCTCTTCTACGGGGATCCAGGGACTGGAAAGACTCTCTCAGCGAGAATAATAGCAACGGAATCAAATGCCAGGCTTATAAATGTGACGGAGTTTCCGAGGGCCGGAAATGGCTGGACGGCAGAGGACATTGGGTCGCTCTTCAAGCTTGCCAGAGAGTACCGGGCCTTTAGCGACCTTCCGGTGATACTGTACTTTGATGAAATAGACTCGATATGCCCCTCTGAGGTGCCGTACAAGTTGGAGGCAACAGTCGCGCTGATGGGGGAACTTGACGGGCTGATGGGTAAACCTGAGGGCATACTGGTTATCGCTTCCACAAACGACATGGACGATGTAGACGATGGGGTGCTCAGGGCTGGAAGGATCGGCCACCACATCTTCTTCCCCAAGCCCGATGAGGCAGGGCTTGCCGATATAATCAGACACTATGTCTCCAAGAAACCGCACGACGAGATAGACTTCGAGGGACTTGCAAGAGTGCTCGAGGGACGCACGGGCGCGGAGGTGGAGGAGCTCGTGGAGCGCGCATACTTGAACGCCTGCCTTGACTTAACGGAGCCGCGACTTACAGAAACAGATCTTGTGCGTCTGGTGATCCGGGATATGGATTTCGGAGAGAGCGCGATGTGGAACGGGGATGAGGAGAGATACAGGGCCTGCGTGCACGAAGCCGGACACGTCGTGATCGGGGTAACGCTCGAACTTCCGGTCGTGATGACCGCGGTTCCAGAGGAGCGCGGCAGTGGCGCCACGTTCATGCGCCCGCTGAAGCCGCCTTTAACCCGTGAGGATATTGAGAACAGGATTGTCGCGATGTTCGGGGGAGAGATTGCGGAGAGGATGATATTGGGAACCGGTTCCATCGGGAGCGAGAACGACGTGGGCAAGGCGACGACCACATCTGTGAGGCTGATCGCCGAACTCGGGGAGAAGACAAACTATCTTGAGGAGCTCGGACTGCTGTCCGATCCATCTCCGCTTCATCCTGTAAGCGAGGAGGAGCGGGCTAGGATATACAGGGAGGCTATGGAGTTGAGGGAGAGGTGCCACGCCAGGGCCATTAAGATCCTGGAGGAGTATGGGAAGGAGGCACTTGAGAAGGTGGCCAGAGTTATAGAGGAAAGGGAGTTTCTCCTCGCTGAGGACATGGTACGGGTTGTGAGGGAGTCCGCCGATGGCAAGTTGACGATAGGCCCGGCAGAAAAAAACGGTGCGCCAGCTTGTCCGACAACCAGACCAACAGAGGCGTCTTCGAGGAGCGGGTGAACCGTTTATAATGTTGGAGATGATCTAAATATGGGGTTTGCTCCGGCCTGGGAATGAAATGACCTCGATCACATTTTACGGCGGCGTAAACGAGATCGGCGGCAACAAGATTTTGCTTGAGGATCGTGATACAAGGGTCTGGTTCGACTTCGGAGCGAGCTTCAACTTAGATCAGGACTACTTCGCCGGATGGCTGCAGCCGCGCAGCTCAGCCGGGCTCAAAGACTACTTCGAGTTCGACCTTGTTCCAAAGATACCCGGACTGTACTCCGAGAAGATGTTGAAATTCACCGACCTGAAGTACAGAAAACCTGAGTTTGACGCCGTGTTCATATCACACCCTCACTTCGATCACATGCAGCACATAGAGTTCATCGACGGCTCGATTCCCGTTTACATAAGCAGGATCGGAAAGGCAGTAGTTGAAGCCTGGCAGGAAAGCAGCTCCGGCCGCGTCAATTTCGGTGATCACGATTACCGTCCCTTCGAGCCAGGGAACAAGATCAGGGTGGGATCGCTCGAGGTGCTGCCGATGGCGGTCGACCACTCGGTGCCTGGCGCCTGCGGTTTCATAGCGTACACCTCCGAGGGCCCGGTCGTCTACACCGGGGACTTTAGAAAACACGGACCCCGGGCTGAGCAGACGCTGAGGTTTCTGGAGAAGGTCGCCGAGGAGAAACCGGCAGCAATGATATGCGAGGGCACCAGGGTGGCGCCGAGGGAGGAGCGCCGCTACGTTGGCAGCGAAAAGGAGGTCGCATCAGAAAGCGAGAGGATACTGAAAGATGCAAGGGGGCCGGTGGTGGTGACCTTCTACGGGAGGGATGTTGATAGGATGAAAACGTTTGCGGAGGTGGCCCGGAGGTGCGGCAGAGAGTTCGTGGTCTCCACCAGAGTGGCTCGGCTGCTGACCGAGCTTTCGAAGGAAGGCCTTGAGGTGCCCAGGCGGAACAGGGACTTCACCGTTTACATCCGCAGGCTGAGGAGCGGTGAGTTCTCGGAGAAGGATTATTACTGCTGGGAAAGAGATTTTTTGGACGACGCGGTGAACTTCGATTACGTCCACAAACACCAGAATGAAATACTGTTGAACCTCGACTTTACGCACTTCGCGGAGCTGATCGACATACAGCCGGACAAAGGGGGGAACTTTATCCACTCGATGTCCGAGCCGCTATCCGATGAGGACATGGAAGCGGATGTGATGCAAAACTGGCTGGAGCACTTCGGGCTAAATTTCCACCAAGTGCATTCCTCCGGCCACTGCACCGGAAAGGAAATCGATCAGGTCTTAAAAAAAATAGAACCTGCATTGTTGTTTCCGGTGCACACGGAGCATCCGGAGATGTTCAGGAGAATGAGCGGGAAGGTATGCTGGCGGATCAGGATGGGGAGGCGCTATGAACTTTAAAAGTATGTCGCAGATGATCTGCGTCCACACTAAACCAACTTTTCAATTGTGTTAATCACGATTTTCAGGTCTGTTTTCAGAAGCCTGTCCTCAACCTCGCTGGCTTTTTCATCCAGCGTGTTTATCAGCTCCCCGACGCTTTCTGCTCTTTCTGCCATATTTATCACAATCTCTTTGACCTCCGCCGGTCTGGCCAGATATGGGAGCGCATCTTCAAATGCCTCCCTCACCTTCCTCGCCAGTTCTTCGTTCATCCGCGCACCTACAGGTTCACGATGCTTTCCTTCACGGTCTCCATGGCAAGAACCGTTCTCACTCCCTTCACGGATAGAGATCCTCTAATGCGGTCCTCTATGAACTTGTTCAGGTCGTCCACGTCCCTTGCCCTCACCTTGAGCATCAGCGAGTGGTCGCCGGTTGTCCTGTGTATCTCACAGACCTCGTGGCGCTTCGAGAGCTCTCTTATCAGATGGTCGATTCCTCTGGATTCGGCCTCTACCGTTACGAACGCGACGACGGTGTATCCATACTTTCTTGGATCCACCTCGATCGAGTACCTTTTTATTATGCCTCTCCTCATCAGAGATTGTATTCTCCTCCTTGCACCGGATATGCTCAGGTCCACCTCTTTGGCTATTGTCTTCAGTGATGTCCTGGAGTCATCGGCCAGCATTTTCACGATTTTCTGATCGACTGCATCCATTGTCCGGCCTCCAGCGGGTTATGTGTAAATCTTTTACTTATTTATCTCTTTCCTGACAAAATCTTCAGCCTCTACGAATACCACCTTTCCAGAAACTGGTTCGCATGCCCACGCGGTAACGCTGAGCGATTGAGATCGGTCGCGCACTTGGAACTTTTCCCATTTTTCATTCCGGACCAGCAGGACCCTTTCGTATCTGTCGCCGAACTTCTTCAGATATTCTCTGAGCAGGCTTGCGGCTGTGGAGAACGCTGCGTCATCGTCGCTGAGTGGCATCAGAAACTGGGACAGCGGATATATCTCCTCCAGCTCTTCGGGGACCGGACCGAAGACCGGAAGGAGCCTGATTACATGAGTTTGTTCCGGATCCGGCACTCTTGCCCTTTCAAACTCCGTGCACGGAAGAACAAGCAGGTTGTTCCTGGGCTCCGGCTCATATCTCTCCAGCAGCCTTGCCCTGTGTCTCATGACCTCTGGCCTGGACAGGGACTCTCTCCCGAGGTAAAAGAACGCGGATCTTTTCGTGACTGGGTCGAATCTCTCAATTGCTTTGGAGTATCCGGTGAGCCGCGCGAGGCCCTCGAGCATCTTGGGATGGGCGGCGCACCGCATCTGCACGTGCTCCCACAGCCTTCCGTCGCGTATGGCCTGCCTGATCGCCCTGAGTTCGGCGAAGGTGGCGTGAAGGTTGTGACGCGCCAGCATGAGCACCCTCTCGTCGACTTGGGCCGCGCGCAGCTCCTCGGGAGACGTTGAAGAGCAGACCTTGCAGGAGCAGGGAAACTCGCGCAGGTCCTTCAGAAGGTGAGTTCCCTCCGCGGTGATATATCTCCCATCTTTTGCGTACAGGGCGTATGCGGCGGAGTCGAACAGGTCGCAGCCCATGAGGACGGCCAGCGAGAGCATCATCGGGTGTCCCGCACCGAACAGGTGAACCGGCCTGTCCTGAGGAAGGTTGAGCTTTGCGGCCATCACCAGCTCCACAAGCTCGGCATACCTGTATCCCTCCATCAGCTCCACCGGGCTCCCGATGGCGTGAATGTGATAGTCCAACCTTCCGATCTCCCTGGCGCACTCCTCAACGAGTGACCTGAACTGTCCCCCCTGTACCGGACCGCACCACAGAACGTTCGGATTTGACCTGATTTCCGCGGCCCGGCGCGCGCGCTTTAGGGTCTCCTCCACTGTCCAGCGCGCCCTCTCAGGGCTTACGTCTACTCCGGTCGGGATGTCAAGAATAGTGGCGATGTCAGGCGCGATCCGGTCCTGATAACCGACTATTTCATCGGGCGTGACATCCACGTCTCCGTATCTCAGTATCTGGTAACCCCCGCTGTCGCACATCACCGGTCCGTCGTAGTTCAGTATTCCGTGCACCCCCCTCTTCGCAGCGTCCTCACCGAAACGCCTCATCGTGATGTAAGCGTTGGTCATGACCAGGCTGGCGCCGAACTCGCGCCTCATCTCGTCCGCGGGTATGAGGACCTCCACCGGATTTATCACGGGCATCAGGGTCGGAGTTTCAACCTTCCCGTGTTTTAGGGTGAGAACTCCGGTCCTGCCCATGCCGCATCTGTCCTTTATTTCAAATATACGACCACCAGCAGAGAATTGCGTTCGATCAAAAAAACGGTTTGGCTCAGCAGACCAGGTACTTTCCTCTGGCCAGATCCCTGCAGAACCTGCCCATTCCGTCGAGTTCCCTGTTGAAGGTGTCGCTTATCTTCTCCTTAATCTCGCTCAGCTGTACTCCCTCTTCAGGGATGACCCTGGCGGCCGCTATGGCCGGCTCGTCTATGGGCTTCCCGATCTCGCTGACCAGCCAGACGTATACCTCCTCCAGGTGCGGAACCTTTCTGTGTATCTCGCCCGCGATTCTGTGCGTGAGTATGTTGTATATTTTCCCGACATGGCTAACAGGGTTCTTCCCGGCCGCAGCCTCAGATCCCACGTGTCTGTTCAGCGGTATCACCCCGTTCGGGCGGTTGCCCCTTCCAACCTGTCCGGAGTCAGCCCCGTCTGCGCTGGTGCCGAGCACGGTCAGGTAAACACCGTCCACTCCCCTCCCCCTGATGTCCAGCGTGTTGATCTTCAGGTCAACCTTTTCAAAGCTGCCGTTCTTCCTGAGAAATTCATTCAGCATGTCCGCCACCTCTCCCTTAATCCTGAAGTACTCCTCCTCGCTCTCCACGAATCTATCCACGAAGGCCGCACCGACCGTAAGAGAAAGCGATCCGTTCTTCCTGAATCCCATGACCTTAATGTCCTCTCCGAGGGCAGGAAATTCCTTCTTGACCTTTTTTGAATTTAGGAACCTCTCAGTCTCCAGGACGACGCGCTCGGTCGGTGTCATCGGAGCGTACCCCACGGCCGCCGATGTATCGTTTGCGCTCAAAAGTTTTCCTCCTCTTCTGAATATGTCGGTGAGGGCGGCCGAGCCCGGCTTCAGCTCGACCTGGTACTTTAGGTGTTTTTCCGGGTCGACGAACCTGAGGTTCTCCTTTATCCATTTTTTCGCTGCCCTAACAGCAATTTCATTGACGTTGATCGAGTTTTTACCAACCTGTACCGTCGCCCTGTCTCCGAAGATCAGGAGCATTGGCTGAATCACGTTCCCACCCCCGAACTTGGTTTCCACCTCTCCGGCAACAAGCAGGGACTTGTCGGCGTTGTGGTGCATGATGCTCCCGAATTTCTTCATGTACTCCGCGCTCAGCTCCACCGAGACCCTGTCGAGCACAGCATCGCATATTGAGTCGGGGTGTCCCAGTCCCTTTCTCTCCACTATTTCGAAAGGCTGCCTCTCGAGCGGCAGCTGCCTGAATTCCTCGACCATTATATTTCTCAAGCGCTCGCCTCAAAGACCTGCGTTTCGGGTGGTATTTATAAGTTTTGATTCCTTTATAACTAATGGTAATAGTTTTGATATTCAAACCTTCCGAGATAAAGGCCATGAGAATAAGGCTCGGGCTCACCCAGGCCAGGCTCGCTAAGATGGCCGGCGTAACTCA
>JAWCLG010000010.1:0-36225 GCA_038851075.1 Hadarchaeales archaeon (SeqCode)
TGCCACCGGGAATGTAATATCATGGAAAGAAGAGGATTACGGACACGATTTCGGCGGGCTTGTGGGAGCAAACTACGGAGAAGACGCGATAATCAGATACTGTTATTCTGCGGGAAATGTGGTGCTGGGGGATGAGGGCGAGAAAACTGAGTATGTTGGGGGGCTGGTCGGGTATAATAGTGAGGGAACCATCCAGAACTGCTATGCCACCGGGGATGTGGAGGGGTATGAGGATGTTGGGGGGCTGGTCGGGTTTAATGATGGGGGAACCATCCAGTACTGCTATGCCACCGGGTATGTGGAGGGATATGAGTATGTTGGGGGGCTGGTCGGGAGGAATGATGAGGGAACCATCCAGAACTGCTATGCCACCGGGTATGTGGAGGGGCATGAGGATGTTGGAGGGCTGGTCGGTTTTGACTATTCTGGATCTGTTTCGAACTGTTACTCAAATGGATACGTTGATGGAAGCACTTCGGTCGGAGGGTTGCTTGGATATAATAATAGTGCAATCTATTCAAACTCGTTCTGGGACACCGAGACCTCAGGGCAGCCGACCAGCGCAGCGGGCACGGGAAAGACCACAGCACAGATGAAACAGCAATCCACTTACACAGGATGGGACTTTGTAGATATCTGGAGGATAGAAACGGGGAGAAACTATGGTTATCCGTTCCTCCTGGCACTCGGTGCTCCATTGACGAACAGCCCGCCAGTCGCAAGCAACCCCAAAGCCGAGGGACAGACCAATCCGACCAACCTGACGACGTACACGCCGACATTCACCTGGGACTTTTCAGATGCAGATGATAACAGTCAGACGCAGAGGCAGATACAGGTGGGCACAACTCTTAACGGAAACGACATGTGGGACAGCACACTCTCCACGTCTTCGCAGTCAGCCGTCTACGCCGGATCGACCCTGAGCAGAGGGGTCACATACTACTGGAGGGTGAGGGTGTACGATGGACAGGATTGGTCGAGCTGGGCATCAGGCACGTTCAAGCTCATTCCAGAGCCATCCATCACCACCACGGAGACCGCGACGCACCTCGAAAACGTGATGGCCGGGGACAGCGTGCCCATCACCGTTGGGGACTTCCAGCTCACCATAGTGTTCGGACAGAGCGTGGGCTCCCTCGACATAACGCACGAGGTCACGGCGATAGACATGGACCTTGGCTCCGGGCTAGCCGCGTACAGCGAGGGGATAACCATAGAGCTGTCGTCCTCGGTGAGCCTGACCGCCACCCTGACCATGACCATACCGAAGTCCTGGGCCACGGCTAACAACGTGGACCCGACATCGATCAGGATAATGAGGTATAAGAACGGCACCTGGACTGAACTGTCCACGACTGTCCAGGAAACTGCAAACTCATACGTGCTCACGGCTCAGGTGACCGGGTTCTCCACATTCGTGGCTGTGGGATCGGTGCGGCAGGAGGCACCGTCCGCAGGGGAGGCTCCTCCGGAGGTCACCCTGCCGGGCCAGCAGCCCGCGCCTCCATCGGCTCCTGCAGAGGATGTCGGGTTCCTGGTATTCATCGCATGCGTTGGCATCCTGATCATAGCAATCATAGCGCTGATAAAGTTCGCCATACTGCCGAAGAAAGAATAAATCTGTGAAACCTGCCCTAAATCTAACCTCTGAGCGCTATCGCCAAGATGGCCGAACACACAATACCGATTATTGCACACATCAAAAATGGAGCCACCGGTGAAAAAACATCGGCAAGAAAACCGCCGGCTCCCGGAAATATCGCCCATCCTAGACCGGATATCGCGTTGAACACCCCCATCGCATATCCCGTGCTGGTTCCGCCCGCCTTGGACGCAAGCGACATGATTGACGGGTACATCATTCCTATTCCCAAAGCAACCCCAAACAGGAGCATCGCCAATAACACGAGATTGTAAGCCGCGAAAAACCAGATGTATACCACGGACACGGTGAGCATCGCCCACTTCGTTAAAGCCCTCTCCCCGACTCTGTCGGAAAGTTTACCAGAGGGTATGAAAAACAGTGCACGCGTCAGGGTGAAGATGGTTATCAGAATCCCCGCCTCAGCCTCAGACATTCCAAGAGCGGTCCTGACATAGGGTGGGAACAGGATAAGGATCACTGAAATCATCCCGATGTACGGCAAACCGATCAATGCTGGGTAGAGTATTTTTCTGACGCTGATATGATGCCCGCTGGTTGCGGTTGGTCGCGGCAGCCGCGGTATCACCAACGTGGAAACCGCTGCCACCATTGCTCCAATCGCAAATATTGTTCTGGCTCCAAAAGACGCATAAAGCGAGCCAGCTATCAAGGGGCCAATGCCCAATCCAAGCGCCCAGGAACTTCCGTATTTTCCCATCGCAAGGCCGCGCTTCGATGAGCTTGAGGTGTCCGCCACGATTCCCTGAAGGCCGGTCCATATGAAAGCCTCCATCCCTCCCTGGAACAGCCTCACGATGAGCATGACAGGGAAGGAGAACGTGAGATGGTACGCGAGGAACACCGCCGCGGTTCCCGCGAACCCCATCATGACGAACCGCCTCTTTCCCATCCTGTCCCCCAACCTTCCAACTGGGACGCAGAGCAAAACGTAGAGGAGGATATAGGTCACTCCAAGCATCCCTATCTCGGTGTAGCTCGCCCCCAGCTCGCTTGCGTAAAGCGGGACCGCCAGGTTGACCATACCCATGGCGAGCGACAGCACGAACGTGCCGAGCATCAGCCTGCGCATATGTGAAAATGAAATCCGGTCGCATAAATCCTTTGACAATCTGAAGGTGCGGTGAAGCGCGTGTGGGATATATTTATTTGGGATGGAAACCATTTTCAGCGGTGGTAAAGGTGAGATTTCCGCTTGTCATCGTGAATTTCAAGACATATCCGGAGTCAACCGGGGAGAACGCGGTACGTCTTGCCGAGATTATCTCCGATATCTCACAAGAAAGTGGGGTCTCTTCGGCGGTCGCTCCGCAGGCTCCTGATATAAAGGATATTGCGAAAAGGGTGAAGATACCTGTGCTCGCCCAGCACGTGGATCCGATAAAACCCGGAAGAAATACCGGATTCCTCTCACCAGAGTGCGTTAGGGCGGCGGGGGCTGTTGGAACGCTGGTCAACCACTCCGAGCACAAGCTCCAGCTGGATCAGGTCGACGCCATCATAAAGAGAGCTAAGGAGGCCGGACTCGTGACCGTGGCGTGCACCGCGGACACATCCGAGAGCAGGAGTGTGGCGAAGCTGACCCCGGACGTTATAGCGGTTGAGCCACCTGAGCTGATAGGCACAGGAATACCGGTCTCGAAGGCGAAGCCGGAGGTTGTGCTGGAGTCCGTCAAGGCCGTAAGGGACATCAACGGACAGATAAGGGTCCTGTGCGGGGCGGGGATAACCACAGGAGAGGATGTGACGAAGGCCATGGAGCTCGGGGCTGAGGGCGTGCTCATAGCATCTGGTGTTGTCTGTGCGAAGGATCAGGCCGCGGCATTCCAGGATATAGTTAACGGGGTCCTGTCTTTTGGAACGTAGAGTGTAACGATTCATCGGGGGGCCTGGGCTACCGGATATTTTATATGGAAGATTATTGAATAAAACAATTGATTAGATGAAAACTAAAAATGGGATTATAGTCATCATCGTATATTTTATAGCTTACTTGCTATATTCGTTTGCTCCCATTGAGGGGAGGGCATCGTATTTCTAATTTTGGCTATGTTTGGGACCCGATTAATGTATGATGGCAGAGATGAGTTGTCTAATGAACGGCATGAAAGGCTTGTGACTATCGGTTACTGGATAGTCTTTATAACGGTAATCATAGTTTTTCTAACCATTGTTGCATCGGTTTTTGTTGTTCGATCCCCTCAATCCATATATGCATCCATTATAAACGTTTTAGTAGTTGGCATCGTATGTGAGATCATGATTACCGTGGGTCTCGGCATGGCTGTTTTTCACGTTGTAAACGATGCCGGCAAGTTGCTACTCTTGATAGGTATTGCGTTAAAAATTGGTTTAATAGTCTCAATTTTACTACTGCCGGTTGGCGCCTCAGTGCTTTATATAATATCCACTATTTCGATGCTCGTTGCGTATATAATCGCCCTAACCATGGTCGGAGAGAAGAAACCGGCAGTCTGACTGTAACCCTCGTACACAGATGCCCGTTCAACGGCCAAGGACTTTTAAATTCGACTATGCAAAAATATCAAACGGGCCCCGGTAGCTCAGCCTGGCAGAGCGACTGAAGGAGACTGTCGAAACTTGTAGCCGGGTGCAGGAGATCAGTAGGTCGTGGGTTCAACTCCCACCCGGGGCTCCACCTTAATCATGCTATTCTGCAGTCGCCGGGCGGCATGGCGCGTTCCACCTCATCTATCGAAAAATTGAACCCCGCCTCGACCATCCTTCTTCTTATGGCCTCCGCCGCCTCACGCTTTCGGATTCCTCCAGGGGACACCTCAATGACTATTCTGGAGTGATTTCTGACAGCGCTGACCGGTCCGCACATCACGATCTCCCTTCCATAGAACCCAACCACTCCCAGAGCGGCTCGCAAAGGCACGTCGATGTAGTTCCTTTCACCTCTTATCACGAAGCTTCCCTTAGGAAGGTAAGTGCCTGGTGGAGCGCGCGCCGAAACCTGATCGGGTCTAACCCAGAAAACCCTTGTCGAACCCATCCCCTCGATCCATGCCCTCGAGTGCATGGCTGCGAACTCAGCTGCCTCTCTGATATCATCCACCGGCACTTCCCTTCCCCCGGATCTTATTATCACGTGGGGTGCGCCTCTGATTTCAGCGTGTAGATAAATGTCCCGGTCTCCCATTCTCTTCCTGACGATTTCGGAGTTCGTCTTTTCATCCCTGCCGCCGAGAATCAGGAAGCCTCCTGACGACAGGGCCCACCTGTACTTCTCGAACCAAATTTTTTCCTCTTTCCGGGGCGGCTGAAACGCGGAAAGTCCCATCCTCTGAAGGCGATCCAGCTCCACCGCCGTCCTCTCTGCCGCCTTCTTTGCCCCGGCCGCTTTCTCCGCAAACTTCTTGTAGCCCTCATAGTACCTGGAGGCATTCTGAAAAGCCGAAAACTTCAAGTCAAGCGTAACCTCTTCACCCATAAGGTCCACAACCACCTCTCCAGATCTGCGCAATGTCCTGACAGATGGTGCCCACCATGCGCCTGAAGCTGCGGCGGACCTTATGAAATCCATCGCTCCTCCGGAACCAGCCTTTCTCAACGCTCCTCTAACCTGATCAAGCAGTCCGTCCACGAAATGGTGCTTCAGAGAGATAACGTCCGCCCTTCTCTTCATCCAGACCGATTGTTCATAAAGCCTTGAAAAGCTGTCCTGCTCCTCAGACAGGATTTTCTTAAGCCTTTCGATTTCGGTCTCCAGCCTCCTTCTTGCGCGCTCCGAGGCCGAGATCACCGCCACCTCGGCGAAGTACTCATCAAGCGCCTCGTTGAAAGAGGGAAACTTCCTGCATTCCCTGCCCGTGTATATCTTGAACCAGAACGGCAAAACGTCAAGCGGTCTGCCCTCATCATAAACTATGACGGGATCGGGATCTGACGTGAATACCCGATGGATGGATCCTGCCAGCGTTTTTAGGTCCTCATTTGAAATTGATGAAGGCGAAAGCGACTTTCCGAGACCGCTTCTGGAGCAGATCTCCTCGGCAAGAGCGCCTCCGAGGCCCAGGTTCACCGCAAGAGCTCTGACGAGGTCCGGAGCCCCTCTCATCTGCTCCCTGAGCTCCTCCGGGACAATCGAGTCTGGATTTATCCTCGGACCAGGAGGGATCACGTATGCCTCTCCTGTCCTGACCGTCCTACCCATATGGCTCTCAGATCTGTACGGGTGCAGGATTTTCATCGAACCGTCACATAGGATGATGTTGCCCCTGCCGAAAAGCTCCACGACAAGGTACCTCTTCTCGATGCCAGAAAACTCAAGCACGACCACCCTCTCGGTCCAGGGCTGCTCAATTCCCGAAAGCTCGGCTCCTCGAATGTGCTTCCGCAGCAGCATTGCGAACGAACCCGGCCTTTTGGGCAACTTTGGACGCCCGCTTGTCAGATTGATCCTGCGCCCCATCTCACATATCAGAATCATACGCTTTCCGTCCATCATTCTTAGAGACAGCAGGACAGAACCGTCTGCCTCATACGAATTTTCCACTCGAGCTCCGATAGCGTTTTTAAGCTCGCGAACGCAGACCATAATGTCAAGACGGGACATTGCCAGCTTCATGCTCTCACCGGAGGAGTAAACATGCAAACCGTTGCGGCAGGAGCACCGGCCAGGGTGCAGGCGCTTTCGGAGGCCAGAGTCACCATATTCTTCGCTCTGACGGGGTCGCTGGCAGGATTGATCTCCGCCGTCATCAGCCTAACAATGGGAACCGGAACGGGCGCCCTCTGTCTCATCCTTGCTGTATTTCTGTTTTACATCTCATATAAGTTGGCCAGCCTTGAAAAATTCAGGTCCAGATATCTAACGGCCTCACTTCCGGAATCCGAGGTGAAGAAAAATCTGAGGATAATAACAAGCGGAATATGGCCGTTCTTCATTCTGTGGCTCATCATATGGGTGCTCGCTTACACCGTGGCGATAAATTTCCTGTAAGAATCACGGTGTAATCATGGACGCAAACAGGATAAAGGTAATAGCTGACCGAAGGGAGAGCGGGTCCGGGGTCCTGCGGTGGCTCCGTGAAATCGCCGATGTGAGGCTGAGTACAATCGACGCAGGAGACTATGTGGTCAGCGATCGTATCTGCATAGAAAGAAAATCCGCCGGAGATTTTCTGCAGTCCATCGTTGACCGAAGGCTCGCCAGACAGATGCGGGATATCGCCAAGCTTTACGAAAAACCAGTCCTGATACTGGAGGGAGGCGATCTGTTCTCCCGCAGGTCGATACATCCGAATGCCATAAGAGGGGCGCTGGCCTCGCTTGTCACGGACCTTGGAGTTTCAGTTATTCCATCCGAGGGGGAGGAGGACACGGCGAGAATAATAGCGGCCCTTGCCAGGAGAGAACAGACAAAGGACGGAAGAGAACCTGTCCTCAGGGCGAAACCAAAAGCGGACGGAATCCAAAAAATGCAGAAGTTTGTTGTTGAGGGACTTCCGGGAATATCATGCGTTCTTGCAAAAAGGCTGCTCAAGCACTTCGGAACTGTTGAGAGGATTATGCGGGCCTCACAGGAGGAGCTGATGAAGGTGCCTGGGATAGGCAAGAAAAAGGCGCACGGGATACGTGTCGTCCTGTCATCCGCCTACCGCGAGGACTGAACACCGACGCCTACTCAACAATTTTTAGGTACTGGGAGAAAACTACTTCGGTCCGCATGCACTGGATTGACAGAATCGCAAAGGCCATCATGAAAAATGGAAAAAAACACGTCATAGCCAGCGGAATATCCATATCCGGACATGTGCATATCGGTCACTGCAATGACGTGTTCATCGCGGATGGCGTTAGAAGGGCCGTGGAGGAGCTCGGGGGGGAGGCAGAGGCGATATGGTACGCAGATGACTATGACCCGATGCGCAGGGTTCCGTGGCCGCTCAATCAGGGGGAACTGGAAAACAGGTACAAGCATTACCTGGGATTCCCTTACGCCAACATTCCGTCCCCGGACCCATCTTACAGCAGCTTCGTTGACTACTTCTCGAGGGATTTCGTGAATGCCCTGAAAGAGTTTGGAATAAATGTGACCATTTACTCGGGCGCGGAGGTCTACAGAAGCGGGAGAATGGCGGAGCTGACAAGGACCGCGCTCGCATCATCGGACAGGATAAGAAAGATACTGAACAGATACAGGAACAGACCTCTTCCGGACGACTGGCTTCCGTACGACCCAATATGCGCTAATTGCGGAAGGATATCGACCACACGGGCCTATTCGTGGAAGGGAGATCTGGTGAACTACAGATGCGAAGGATCAGAATACGTCGAAGGGTGTGGACATACCGGTGAGGCGGACTTCACAAAGGGAGAGGGAAAGCTGACATGGAGGGTGGAATGGCCCGCCAGATGGAAGCTGCTGGGCGTCACGTGCGAGCCTTTCGGAAAGGACCACGCGGCCGCCGGGGGCAGCTACGAGACTGGGAAGCAGATAGCGCGGTTGGTATTCAAGTACAGGGCACCATACCCGGTTCCCTATGAGTGGGTGGGTCTCGGAGGAAAGCACATGTCCTCCTCGAGGGGGATTGTGTTCACTCTCTCACAGTGGCTGGAGGTGGCTGAGCCAGAGCTGCTGAGATACTTCATATTCAGGAGCAAATCCATGAAGGCAAAGGAATTCGATCCATCGATGGGTATTGTAGAGCTCTACGAGGAGTTCGATGAGGTGGAGAAGGTGTACTTCGGGCTGGGGAGGCTCGGTGGAAGAAAGCTGGATCAGCTGAAGAGGATCTACGAACTATCTCAGGTTGAAAAACCCCCACACGGCCCGCTGCAGCGCCTGCCATTCAGGCTGGCTGCAACCCTGGCGCAGGTGGTTAAGGACGAAAGCCAGGCCGTGGAGATCATGAAACGCCGAAAAATCTTGATCAATCCAACCGAGCTCGACATCTCGCTGGCGGTGAAACGTCTGAGGTGCGCCGGGGGCTGGGTAACAAAATACGCGCCTGAGTTCATGCGATTCCGGATATCCGAGGAAGTTCCCCCTGCAGCACGCGAGCTAAGTGAAAAGCAGAAGACGGGACTTCGCATCATCGCCGAAGAGCTGTCCAAGGGAGATCACGCGCCGCTGGAGCTGCACAATTTGATATACGCAATCGCCAAGAAAATTGGAGCCGAGCCGGCAGATCTTTTCAGGGCAATATACATGACGCTGCTCGGCAGAAGCTCTGGCCCGAAAGCCGGGACCCTGCTGTCCGTGCTTGACCGCGAGCTGGTAATATCAAGGTTCAACGAGGTCTCTTCCTGAGCCTTATCTTGATGGCAGGTTTTTTTCTTATCAGTTCGCTGAACACGTTTTCAAAGCTCTCATCAGGGGCCAGCTCCCTCCTCAGAAATATCCCGGTGTGGCCAATGTTCGCCCTCCTGGTGAGCACTTGGACCCTTTCCCTCACTATCCCCAGGCTGACCCCGACCTTCTCCGCAACCTCGGCCTCCCTGCCGATGACGCTGCTCTCAACATGTCCCTCCGGCGTAGGCTCGATCAGCATCAGCCTCTTATCCACGCCAGGTACTCTGTGATTCCACACAAGGCTGTCAAACCCTATCGATCCGCCGAACCTGTAAAACTCTATTTCGAGCGCTTCTGGTCTTATCAGAGGGAATGTGACCGATCTGTTCTCTTCCAGGTACAGGTGGGCCTTGGGGAGCTGCCACGGGGTGGCCATGACTATCTCTCGTTTCAGGGGAGTGAACCCAGCGTCTTCTAGGGCAAGCTGCACCCTGAACGATGGAACATCAGACGGAATGAAAACGTCCACATCGCTGTCCTTATCAACGTCGCCGCGGGCCAGGCTACCGTGAATGATCGGGTTAAGGCCAGCATCCTGAAGCGGCTTCATTATGGACGCCGCCTCTCTTCTCAGCTCCTCCAGAGTTTTCCACCTCTCGCCCAGATAAACGACCTCCCTGGCGTCCGGCACCCTCGCAGGTTTCACCATGAACTCAGCCCTTTCCGGTCTCGGCCTTCAGCCACTTGAGATATTCTTTAGAACCTCCGGAAACGTCTAGCACGAGAACTTCAGGCAGCTCATAGCTGTGCTTCTCCCTCAGCCTCCTCATGAGGTTCTTAATCCTGCTCTTTCTTGTTTTTATCAGAAGCAGCGCCTCCCTGCTCCTCTCAACTCTGCCCCGCCAGCGATAAATCGAAACTCCCGCCGGGATAACGGTGACGCACGCGGCCAGCCTCTCCTCCACAAGAGTCCTTCCTATGCGCATGGCTTCGGAACGACTACCGGCTGACGACAGAACTACGCAGAACATCAGTAAACCCGTGCACTGGAATCTGTTTAAGTTTTGTGCATATAATTGATTGGTGGCAAAATGATGGACGTGCTGTTCATACTGGCCATCCTGATAATGTGCTGGAATGCCGTGGGGCTCATCGACAGGTGGTTCTCCCTGAAAAAGCACGGTTTTACTGTGGCACCGGGGTACATAATGTGGAAGACGGAGAGAGGGCTCAGCTTCATCGACCGCATCGCCTGCTTCTCCAAAAGAGGCTGGATAGCTTACGGTGACCTTGCGGCGATCTGCGGATTCGTGATGATGGGTTTCATATTCGTCATGCTGATACTCAACTTCATTTTAATGCTTACAACGCCGCTGAGGACACCCGGAGTAATGCTGGTCTACCCGGGGCTGATCCCCTGGCTCCCCATAGTGCCTTGGCTGGTCGCGGTTGGTTTCCTTCTTGTGGTCCACGAGTTCTCACACGGAATTCTCCTGAGGGCGCAGGACCTGAGGACCAAGTCTATAGGAGGAATGGTTATCTTCGTACTTTTCGGGGCTTTTGTGGAGCCCGACGAAAAACAGCTCGAGAACTCAGCACCGTCCAAAAGGATGAGAGTATACGCCGCAGGATCAATGGCCAACATTCTCCTAGCATTCATCTCGCTCGCGCTTATCCTCGTGCTGCTCACGCCCAAACCCGGAGTTTACGTCTGGGCGTCCTCCACTGAGTACGCAGATATCTTTCCTCCGGGGGCAAGGATATACTCGGTCAACGGGATCCAGATTAACAGCATCGATAACTTCTCAAGCGCTTTCAAAGGTCTGATGCCCGGTGATAACGTGTCGCTGATCGTGGAAGAAAGAGAACTGACCCTGACGCTGGAACATGTTCCCGACAACGAGAACAGAATATATCTGCCGGTAGCGATAATGTCGGCACCGCCGTCATCCAACTTCCTGAACCCGCTGTACGCCGCCGGAGCTGCGATGGCAGAGCTGACCGGATCACCCGTATTCCACCAGTACATATACAACAGTGCCGTGCCGTGGTTGCTGATCGACATTCTGAAGTGGATATTCATACTTAACCTGGGTGTGGGGCTCTTCAACATGCTCCCCGCGGTTCCGCTTGACGGAGGCTACATGCTCAGGGCGCTGCTCGAAAAAAGGGCATCAAAGAGCGCTGCGAAAAAGGCTGTCCGTCTGATCTCATTCGTCGTGCTGATTCTGATAGTTCTGAACTTCGTTCCGTCATTTTTGAGGTGATTATATGAAACGCGTTTCCGTGAGGGTGAAAATCGCCGGAAGCGGTAAAAAAACCCTGCGCATAAAAAAGGGTTCAACGGCGGTGGACCTGATCAAATGTCTTGGACTGAACAGGGAAACCGTTGTCGTGATGATAAACGGGCGTGTATGCCCTGAAGAGGAAACTCTGAAGGGCGGGGAAGATGTGGAGATAGTAAAGGTAGTCACAGGTGGATAAGGATGTTGACCTGCTCGAAATGCGGGCGACGCGCCGTTTATCACATGAGATATGCCGGGATTTTTCTCTGCGACAGGTGCCTGATCAGAACCGTGGAGAGCAGGTTCAGGAAAACCGTGGCGATGCACAGGCTCATAAATCCCGGGGACAGGATCGCTGTTGCCGTCTCAGGCGGAAAGGACAGCGTTAGCTGCATGCGTCTGCTGGCCGGATACTGCTCAGGTAAGAGGTGCGAGCTGGTCGCGATAACCGTTGATGAGGGAATAAAAGGTTACAGGAGCGAAGGGCTAAGGCTCGCGATAAAAAACGCCAGAGAACTCGGCGTTGAGCACTTCACGGTCAGGTTCAGGGACGTGCTGGGGTCAACCCTGGACGCGATGGTTAAAAAATCCGCGCATAAAAGCGGCATGAACCCCTGCACGCTGTGCGGGGTGATACGCAGGGCCCTCCTCAATCGCGCCGCTAAAAAGCTGGACGCGCAGAAGCTGGCGACAGCCCACAACATGGACGATGAGGTTCAGGCCATAATGCTGAACTACGTGAGATCCGACTTTTCCAGGCTCTACAGACTGGGGCCCAAATATGAGGCCAAGAGGGGTTTTGTTCCGAGGATTAAACCGCTGAGAGAGATCCCAGAAAAGGAGATGGCGCTCTACGCGATGCTGAGCGGAATCGAGGTCCATCTTGGAACATGCCCCTACTCGGGAGGCCTCCACTCAGAGATAAGGGACTTTCTTAACTCGCTCGAGGAAAACCACCCGAACTCAAAATTCATGATCCTGAGGATGTTCGACCGGATGAAGCCTTTTCTCTCAAAGGCCGCCGGAAAGGCTGATCTGGGGGAATGCGAGGTCTGCGGGGAGCCAACCCCATCACGGCTGTGCAAGGCGTGCTCGCTTTCTCGGGAGCTGGGCCTGACCAGCAAAGACCTTATTATCAGGAGTTCAAGCTAAAAACGGCGACGAGCTAGGCGGGCCGCTACCCCTGGCCTGTAACCACAAATGGGGTTCACGGTGGGCCGAAGCTTGAGGAAGGCGCTGGAACTGCACGCTAGGCCCGGTTTCCGGCGTGGATGCCACGTCCTGCCGGGCCGGCGGAGGCGGGGCCCTGTCCGCAGGGTCAGGGAGAACCGCCCTCACCTGGCGAATCCCCCAGGGGCGGAAGATCGGAAAAACCGATCCGAATCAGCAAGGGTAGTCAGGACGTTTGGCGCTGGCAGCCAACGGGGCGGAGCTTGGAGCCGGTAACCGGCGTGCGGAGAAGGCGTCGACCCCGGGCGCGCTCGTCGCCGCTTTAAAATCGAAAATTTCGGTACCGGGTACCTGCCATATCGACCAAAAATCTGCATATGGGTTACTTATAAAGAATAAACTGTTTGATTTTATATCAAGCCGGGGTGGCCCAGCCAGGTAAGGCGCAGGGTTGCTATGGAAGCCGCAAATACCCTGTTGCGCTCTCGCGCATCGTGGGTTCAAATCCCACCCCCGGCGCCACTCACGCTCAGGTGCAGGAAATGCCAAAAGGTCAGTCGTTCACGGGGAAGGTGCTGTTCCAGTACTTTTACGATATCGGAGGAGACATTGATCTCGAAAATCTTCCTTCAGAAAAACTCAACGTGGTGGAGAGAACGCGCCCTAAAACCACGCGTATTCTGGCCCCAAAGTATGAAGAGATCGGACTAAAACCAGTGGAGGTAAACCTGGGACAAGTTGAAATGAGCGGCTTAAAGTTCGCGGTGAGTGGTAAAATCTTTCCGATAGGGGTGATAGAGATATGCCTTTCAACAGACTTCAAGGGTATCGGAATCGAGGATCTGATAAAGCTTGTATGCGTTAATGAGGAGAAGATCAGGAGCGGAAGCTCGGAAAAGGATTTCGACGAGGTTCCCCTGGAATTCTTCAGGGAAATTAAGTCGACCATAAAACGTGCAATTGTATACCCGTATCCCCAGTTCGAGAACCCGGAGGTATACACAGTTGTCGTTCTGTCTGAAACGGAACCGCAGATGCGCGCAAAGGATTTCATGAAGAGGTACAGAAAAATGACAGCGGGAATACTGAGAGGCGAGAAGGAGTGGCTCTCGCTGAGCGACAGGGAAGTGGACGACGCTCTGAAGTTCTACCTGAGCTACTCCGACAAAGAGATAGTGATAGTTGACTGGTACTCTGCGCTTGTAAGCGGTGGATCGGAGTACGTGGATGAACTCGTGGGAATGATGGAGCTTGCGAAGATACAGCTTCTGGAGCTCAAAACCTACGACAGACTCCTTGACAGAAGAATCGAGAAAGCGTACGAATCACTCCGCTCGGTTTTCACCGGGTCCCGTATCGGAATAGCCTGGCTGAGCAGGACATACGGGGAGCTGTCAAAAACCGCAAGCGAGCTCGCCGAACTGAGGATCGAGGTCATGGACTACGTTGGAGACCTGCGAAATATACTAAAGTTCACCGGTGAGTGGTACCTTGGCAAACTCTACCGTGCCGCAAGCGAAAGGTTCAGGGTCGGGGACTGGCTGGTTCTGGTCGATAAAAAGCTCGACCAGCTGCAGGACCTGTACGCAATCGCCATGGAGCGGGTCGATGTCCACAGGGCGACCAGCCTTGAGTTCCTCGTCATACTGCTCATAATCTCGCTTGTTATACTGGAGATACTGATGGTGCTGCAGAAGATCTAAAAAACCGAAAAATCGTTTAAGGATGGGCACAGAATTTCAACCGGGCCCGTAGTCCAGTGGTCAAGACGCTACCCTTACAAGGTAGAGATCCGGGGTTCGAATCCCCGCGGGCCCATCAGGGGCTTTTAACTGACCGATACCTAATAAAAACAATTGGATGAAAAACAAAAAATACCTCATTACCGCCGCCATTCTGGCCCTGATCGCCGTGGCCGCGTTCATCCTTCTCGCTTTTGGAAAGATGCTTCCGGGGGAAAACGTCTCCGGAGGAGAAAACGATGGCAACTTTCCTGGCGGTGAAAATGTTGCTGAGGGAGCAATTTTCATATTTTACGAGCCAGTGACCGTGGATTTCAGGCACCCTGATGATATAGATCCCGGGATCCTGCCGCCCACTCCTGAAAACGTTCCGGTATACGACCTTATGATAAAATCCTACGACTTCAATCCGGAGAAAACCGGATTCGTGGACGAAACGGCTGCTGACGACGAAAATTGGTGCAGGATAAAGCAAATTACCCCCAACATGTGGGCGTACTACTTTGAGGACTATCACTATGAATTAAAGTGGGAAAACGGTGAAAGGTGGAATCCTGACTTTAACGATGTCGTGGTGATCCTGTGGAAAACTGAAAACGCTTTCAGGATTAGGATCAAAGCATCGATCTCGACATTCAGAAACGAGCTCTGGGTTGCGGGAGAGAAAATGTGCGAGAACGTGGCGGCCCGGGCGGATGAAGTTTTTGAAGCTGAAACCATTCCGAGGTTAAGGTGAGCGCTTGCCGGAGCGCAATTCTTCAATTTCTCCGTGCAGGCGCTTCAAGCGCTCTATCGCGGGATGATCCGGTCCAAGTTCCTCCCTGAACCTCTCAAGGACCTTCTCGTAGGAAACGACCCTTTTTCCGTCAACCAGCTTGTCTGCATACGCCACAATTTTCTCCTCAATCGTGGTGGGAATGTAGTCCTTCCTCTTGAGGCCGAGAGCCTCCGCCTCTTCAGCTGGTATGCCTGCTCCGATGTGCCTCTCCGCAAAACTGGAGAGAGATCCCAGACCCATTTCTCTCAGTATCTTGGCCCCTGTCACGCCGTGCTCTATTCCATGAGTCTCGGACCGCCCGATATCGTGGACCAGCGCTCCCATACTGACGAGCGCTCTGTCAACCTCATGACCGTTCTCCGCAATTTCATCCGCGATCCTGTTGGCCAGTCGCTCAACTGCTTTGCAGTGCTCTATAACCTCGACGGGACATCCTGCCTTCCTGAGCGCTCTGGTCAGGTGCTTTCTCTCCAAGATAATCACACCCGAGATAGATGGCCGGGCACCCTCACCTAACTTTGAGCGCATATCTTCCCGGTTTGTCAACTCCGAGTCTTTTTGCGATTTCAGAACCAGAAGGATCGAGGACTACAACGTATCCGGTCCAGTCCTTCGAAAGAGAGTTGCTCCCGCAGTTGGGGCAGACTTTTTCCTCTGTGACGAACTTGCAGTTCTTGCAGGCTCTTTCAATCACGCTTTGCCCTCCTTGCCCTTTTCACTCCACTCCGGCTTTCCCAGACCAGGTTGTCTCATCGTGAGCCCTATCTTCTCCCCCTTGGCGCCGCGCTTCAGGCTGACAGTGACTATGCGCGCCAGGACACGGTCACCCTCCTTCAACACCCTTTTGGACTCCTTTCCGTAGAGAACTCCCTTCTTCTTGTCATAACCGACGAAATCGTCCATCACCTGAGAGACGTGCACGAGTCCGTCCACGGGGCCAATTCTGATGAAAGCCCCGAACTCCACTATCTCCACAACCTCACCCATCACCAGCTCGTTGACCTCGGGCTTGTAGACCAGCGCCTCGAAAACCACATCATGATAGCTCGCCCCGTCACCCATTATGACACGGCCCACCCCGACCTCCTTAAGCCCGGTTATTGCCAGTACAACACCCACATCTTTGTCTGCGGCCCCGCAGTAGTTCTTGTTGAGCAGATCCACTATAACCTCCTCGACTGGCTCAGAGAACCTGTTTGGAGGAACACGCACCGTGTCCTCAACCGTTATTATCCTGAACCCCATATTCTGCCTCCCTATGCCTGAATATGCTTCCAAATATCCCTTTTTCTTTTATCCGCATCCTTATAAAGGGTCGTTGTCCATCATTTTCCGGCACCGGAGCCGCGACTGACCGCCAGACGCGACATTCCTCTCAGAAAAATAACCGTTACGCCTTTTTCTCTGAGTTTTCTTTTTAGTTCGCCGTCATTTGTCGCCACCGCCCACCCGTTTTTCGCGGCGATATCCAGTATCGCATCGTCCGCATTTCCCCTCACATTCAGAACCTCGGCACGGGAAACGAGTTTAAGCCCGATCCTCGCGGCAGCTCTCTCCCTGGGGCTGCCTGACTCGGAAATCCGTTTTAGCTCTTCGACAACGCATGAAGGCACAATGAGCTCAAATTTTTCCTCAACAACTCTCCCGAGCTCCTCAGACACATCGATATTGAAAAAGCCTGGAACCATCAGGAAGCTCGTATCTGCCACTATTTTCATCCAGCTCACGATCACCTGACTATCCCGTGTCCTATTAGCCTCCACCTGCCGGAGACCCTTCTGCTGATGGCCGCCCTGGCCCCGGTCTCAACGCACACGTGATGCTTCAGCTTGAGGACCGCCACATCCCTTCTTGCGCTGGCCACGGTCCCAACGGTTGTTGCTGTTCCCACGTTCACGACCAGTGGCTCTCCTATCGCAAGGGGTTTTACCTCCTGCTCCTCCTCCATCCCAACGACTCTTTTCATAAGGTGAAATTCCATCTCCAGTGTTTCTCTGGTGCTCGGCAGCTTTCCGGGATGTCCCACAACCGACCCAACAAGCGAGTCTCCCTTTGTCATCGAAGGATCCAGAAGTGTTCCGATTCCAATCAACCCCCCGGGTACTGCTTCCTCGAGTTCTCCGTCCATGGTCCTTATGCTGACCACCTTCGTGAAAATCGGCTTCCACCACTGCCTCCCCTCCTGCGAAAACTTGAGCCCTGGCCTTATCTCGATCTCATCTCCGACCGAAATCTTACCTCTCACCAGGGACCCCCCAACCACGCCTCCTTTTAGCTCCTCCGGCCTCACGCCCGGGTGGTTTACGTCGAAAGAACGGGCCACATACATGAGCGGCGGGCTGTCGGGATCTCTCTTCGGGGTGGGGATGCGTTTTTCTATGGCTTCAATTAATTTGTCGATGTTTGCCCTGTGGATTGCCGAAACCGGGATTATGGGAGCATCACTGTATGGAGTACCTGAGAGGAAATCACGTATCTGCCTGTAGTTTTCGATGACCTTATCTCTGGGAACAAGCTCTATCTTGTTCTGCACAACAACCATATTTTTTACTCCGATGATGTCCAGAGCCATGAGGTGCTCCTTCGTCTGTGGTTGCGGGCACTTTTCGTTGGCCGCAATGACCAGCATGGCTCCATCCATGAGCGCGGCTCCGGAGAGCATTGTTGCCATCAGCATCTCGTGACCGGGAGAGTCAACAAAAGAGACTCTGCGCCTGAACTCCGTTTTTTCGCCGCAGTACGGACACTTCTTCTTCGTGCTGTATCTTCCGCAGCTCTGACACTGCATGAAGGACGTGTCAGCATATCCCAGCTTTATCGATATTCCTCTCCTTATCTCCTCGCTGTGAACATCGGTCCAGACCCCGGAGAGGGCCTCGGTGAGTGTGGTCTTGCCATGGTCCACGTGACCGACCAGACCGATATTCACGCTTGCCTGAGGCACCACAACACCTGCAATATCTTCGCTCGAACAGTCTAAAAATTACCTGTTCCGGAGAATCACTTTTCCTTTTCGCTCTGCTCCTTCTTACCAAGTATTTCATCAACCGGTTTTTCTCCGGTCTTGACTATCTTCGCGTTGATCTGAACAATCGCCTCGGAAATTCTGTTTCCGCGCACAAGTTTTCTTCTGCGCTCCCCCCTTCTCCTCGGTGAGAAACCGGTGCCTCCGGCAATGAGAACGCTGGCCCTTCCGGTACCGCCTATATCCTTTCTCATTGGGACCCCATCACGATCGGTTCCACCGGACACCTGGAGCTCATACCCAGAAAGACCCAGAAAATCGCCGGAGAAATTGTCCCCTATCTTCAGCCCGATTAGCTTCCTGGACTCCGGCTCCCTTGCCTCGACCTGGTAACTTTTACCGGTTTTTGGATCTGATATCACGACCTTGAACGGCATGCGTTCACCCCAAAATCAACCTTACTAGCTCCAGACCTCATAAAAACCTTTTCCGCAAGAGACCGGAGATCCAAACGGCTCAAAACAGGAGGAGCGGGGCGCATATCAGCGCCACCCATGACATCAGCTTTATCAGTATATTGATGGAAGGTCCGGCGGTGTCTTTAAACGGATCCCCGACTGTGTCCCCGGTCACCGCGGCTGCGTGCGTGCTGGAACCCTTTCCTCCAAAGTTGCCGAGCTCGACGTACTTCTTCGCGTTATCCCAGACAGCGCCAGCGTTTGCCATCAGGAGGGCAAAAACCAGCCCCACTCCGACGCTGCCTGCAAGGAATCCACCAAGCGCAGCTTTTCCGAGCAAGAACCCGACTGCCACAGGTATCAGAAGCGCCAGAATACTTGGGATCACGAGTTCCCTGAGCGCGCCTTTTGTGGCTATGTCCACGCATCGTGCATAATCCGGCCTCGCCTTTCCCTGCATGAGCCCCCTGATTTCCCTGAACTGCCTGCGGACCTCCTCAACCATCCTGAAAGAATTCCTGCCAACTGACAGAATCGTCATCGCACAGAAGAGAGAAACGGTGGCTCCCCCTAGAAACAGGCCTGCAAGAACGCTCGGGGACATCAGGTCGAGCTGCGGCAGGCCGGCGAAGCTGCCTGAGGTATAGGTTGCAAAGAGCGCTATGGCTGTGAGGGCGGCGGAACCTATGGCGAATCCCTTGCATATGGCCTTGGTTGTGTTTCCGACCGAGTCGAGCGTGTCGGTGACGTTCCTGACCTTCTCAGGCATCTTTGACTGCTCCACGATCCCGCCAGCGTTGTCAGCTATTGGCCCGTAGGCATCCGAGGAAACTATCATTCCCGTGACAGAGAGCATGCCTACCCCAGCGAGACATATTCCGTACAGCCCGGCCGCCCCTCCTCCCAGCGCGGAGTATGAGACCACTACCGACACCGATATCGCAACTATCGGAAGCACAACGCTTATCAACCCGACCGAAAATCCGTTGAGGAGCCCGATTGCTGCGCCAGACTGATCGGACCGCGCCACAAATTTTGCAGGCCCGTACATCCTGTTAGTGAAGTAGTCCGATGTAAGACCAACAACAAGACCTGAGATCAGGCCGGACAGCACGGCAACGAACAGACTGACCCCCTTCTCGGAGCCAAACGTGTAAAATGCCATTGCAGCCGAGCCGGCGGCTGTGATAACTATTGCGGCTATGCTCGCGTTGTTGAGAGCGCGACTTGGGTCCTTACCTTCTCTGACCCTGACGAAGAGGACCGCGATCATTGAAGAAAATATGCCGATCATTGAAATCCAGAGCGGAAAAGTGATCGCGGACGCCCCATATGTCGCCTGAACCGTGACACCGACTATCATGGTCGCAATTATGCTAGCCACGTACGACTCGAAGAGGTCAGCCCCCATTCCAGCCACGTCCCCGACGTTGTCGCCAACGTTGTCCGCTATCACGGCCGGATTTCTCGGATCGTCCTCAGGAATCCCGGCCTCAACCTTGCCAACCAAGTCCGCGCCGACATCTGCAGTCTTTGTGTATATTCCTCCGCCGACCCTTGCGAAAAGCGCTACGAAGCTGGCACCGAAACCGTAGGGCATTATGAATGTTGGGTCCCCGAAAATGACGTGGAACAGAAAAACTCCGACTATGCCTATGCCCACGACGGACATTCCCATAACCAATCCGCCGCGAAATGCAACGCTGAGGGCTCTGTTTATCCCCTTAACTGCGGCGTTGGCTGTGCGGGAGTTGGCCCTCACAGCAATGCTCATGCCGATAAAACCGGCCAACGTGGAACAGGCCGCACCCAACAGGAAGGAAAGTGACGCTCGCCATCCCCAGGAAGGGATTAGTAAAAGCACCGCGGCCACAACAATGGCAAAGATCCATATCGAAACGTACTGCCTTTTTAGGTAAGCGCCCGCACCCTCGCGAATCGCCCTTGCTATCTCTTTTATGCGTGGGGATCCCTCATCCTGCTTGAGAACAAGATGTGCGGATATGCCGGCCACAATAAGCGCAGCGGCGCCCGCGACCGGGACGAACATGTTGATGTCCATTTTATCACCATCTAACGTAACAGCAGATCTCTTATTTTAGCATCCTCACCTCAAAATCATCTCACCTCGACCACAGCAGTATAAAAATATTTGGTATGTACTACATGACCCCGTATGTGGAGTCCTGACGCTGCTTGATTGAAATTATCTCGTCGAGGACAGAAAGCTCATCCCCGCTTAAAAGGTCCTTGAGATCCCGCTTCATGACCAGCACGTGATCTCTGGGGATATCGGTGTAGAGCACATCCCCCTCACTAAAGTGCCTGCCCACAAGAGGTCCGTCAATAGACACCGCAAGCTCATCTCCCATCCTTGCCTCCTTAACAGACTTTTTATCTTTCTGGATTTCCCTGACAGTTCCAATCTGTTTTCCATCTGGGCGCATCAAAGGCGACTTTGGTTTCAGCACCCCTCCCAGCACATCCACACCGACTATTGCCGGATCGCTGCGCCTGAAAACGCAGCCCGGTTTCACCGCTATCTTCGCGGGTCTCACATAAGAAGCCAGCTCCATTTCCCTGAGTTCCTCACGCTTTACTTTTGACCACTCATCATATTTTTCAAGAAGTCGATATATCACCTGGTCTATCAGTATCGCAACTCCTTGACGCTGAGCCTCAGCTTCGACCTCGGGGAGCACATCAACGTTGAAGCCGAGAACAACCGCGAGAAGCGGGTTGCTCTTCGCCACCGCGGATGCCTCTATGACGTCCCGCCTGGACACATCGCCCACATCAGCAAGCTTTATCGGTACGTTCTTTGACTTAAGCTGGAGCTCAAGGGCCTCCAGCGAACCGAGCGCATCGGCCTTCACAACCACGCCGTCGGACTCGGATAAGATTCTGATGCGCTCCAGCTCCTGACGCATGGTCTCCCACACAGCCGATGCCTCTGACTGGTCACGTATTGTCTGAAACGGAGCCCCTGCCACCACCGCATCTATATCTGGTGCGGCCACCTTAACCCCCGCCGCGGCATAAACCCTGTCCACCTGGGTGAACCTGTCCTCTGGATCCCTTATCTCGTCCATTGGTTTTGGTCTCAATATCGCGCGAACTTTTGAGACTATCAGCTTATTCATGCCTCCCACCGCGAATGTGTCTCCCCGGGAAAGAGCGCCATCATATATTATGAGATCCAAAGTTTTTCCAAGGCCCACCTCCTCCCTAACCTCAAGAACGGTTCCCCTTGCCGGTCCGGTCACTTCGGTCTCGAGCTCCTTTTCAAGAAAACGTTGCGCCAGTCCGGCGAGTATGACGAGCACCTCAGGAATGCCTTCTCCGGTCTTTGCACTGACCGGCACGATGCAGACCTGTTTTCTAAAATCTGTGACCCTGTCAAATCTCTCCGATTCAAACCCTAGCCCATGCAGCTTTCCAACAAGTTCATAGATGAGAGAGTCGAGGGCATTTCCCACCTCCTGGCGCTGGGATGATAAAGAATCTAGAAAACATGACCCCGGTCTGGAATCCCACCCCTGAACAAGATCTATTTTGTTTGCCGCCACCATGAAAGGAGTTCTGTATGTCTTCAGTATTTCCACGGACTCAAGGGTCTGGGGCATGAACCCCTCCCGTACGTCTATGACAAGCACCGCGAGGTCTGCAAGTGCTCCACCCCTTCTCCGAAGATTTGTGAAGGCCTCGTGCCCGGGAGTGTCTATAAACATGAGCCCCGGTATCTTAACGTCTATCATGAACCTCTTGAGAAGCCCCCCGCATATTTTTTTTATTGCTTCAGCCGGAACCTCGGATGCCCCGATGTGCTGGGTGATACCCCCCGCCTCCCGGGAAGCGACCGCGGTGCCCCTGATCGCGTCGAGCAGTAGAGTTTTTCCGTGATCCACATGCCCGAGGATAGAAACTATGGGCTGCCTTATTCTGCCCCCAGCTTTCATATTCCACACCATCCAACTGTTTTAAGATAATCACAGCGGACCTAAAAAACAGGAGCATTTTACAAAAATACTGAAATAAAAACTGGGGGACTAGCCCTCCTCTTCCTCATCTGATTCCCACTTTTCTTCGCAGTCCGGGCACACACCGAACTCATTCATGCTGTCCTCATTCGATGCGCATTCCTCACAGTAAACCCTGCCGCACTCCCTGCACTTCACCTTATTCTCTTCCTCCACATCCCTGCCGCACTCAGAACACATCGTCATTGTTTCTCCCCTCTCTGACAAAAATCATCATCATGAACCGGTATAAAAAACTAATCAAAAAATATTTTTATCTCTCTTTCCGCGCTTTCCTCTGAATCGGACGCGTGCACCGCGTTCCGCGTGGTGTCTGTTCCAAAGTCCCCCCTTATGGTCCCCTTCGGGGCCAGCTTTGGGTTGGTTGGGCCAATCATCTCGCGCATTCTTGATATTGCCCTGCAACCTTCAACCTTCATGACCACAATATCCCCGGACGTCATGAACTCAACGAGGGGACCGAAAAAATCCTTGCCAGCATGGGGCTCGTAAAGCCTCTCCGCGAGCTCGCGCGTCAGCCTGATCCTACGCGAAGCCTCTATTCTCAGGCCAGAGCTAGTTATCCTTCTTTTGATCTCTTCAACAAGGCCCATTCTAACGCCGTCTGGTTTTACTACCACAAGGGTTCTCTCAGTCACTCCTTACCCCTCATCTTAAGGTAACGCTCGGTCCATCTTATTTTGTGCGGCTTTCTTCCAAGCTTCATGTTCCTCTCGCACTTTGAAGAACAGAAATAGTTTATCGTCCCATCCTTCCGAACGAACATAAGGCCGCTTCCAGGTTCAATTCTTCCCCCGCAGAAAGAACACTTTCGGGCAACAGGCATCTAAGGCACCCTTATCTCTCTGGCTTCCCTCTCGGTCTCCCGGAGCATCAGTATGTCACCGACTCTCACCGGCCCCTTAACATTTCTTGTTATTATTCTCCCCTTATCTCTGCCTTCCATGACCCTGCATTTTACCTGCAGTATCTCCCCGGTGACCCCGGTGCGCGCTCTTATCTCTATAACCTCTGCAGGATAACTTATTTCCTCGCCAGGCATCGGGCTCACTTCTTGAGCTCTTTAACCCGTTCCACTATCTCCTTCACTGCCGCATCGGCCCCTCCGGCTGCCGATATTGCAATTGCCGAACAGCCGACCTCGACACCGGCAGCTGCCCCGAGCTCCTTCTTGCTCGGGACATAGACGTACGGAATTCCCTTCTCATCGCATAGCGGCGGAAGATGGGCCACTATCTCCATTGGCTCCACATCCTCTGCTATCACGACCAGCACCGCCTGCTTTCTCTCTATTGCCTTTGTGGCCTCGTTTGTCCCCTTTCTGATTTTTCCTGTCTCTCTGGCCTGCTCAACCGCCTCGTACGCCTTCTCGGCAAGATCCTTCGGGACCTCAAACCTGACGTATGCTGATTTTGGCACAACATCCCTCCTTCGGTTTTTTTACCTCATCATTCATCCGGACTTGCTCCGGTGTTCAACTAGAACCCACCCCCCTAAAAAGGGTTGCGCAAGAGTTCCAATTATTTAAAATTCACCTGTGGGCGTACACCGCCCTGAGAACCGGGCCTTGCCTGTCTATCCGCACAAAACCGTACCTTTCAAACTGAACCACATCCCCATGCTGAAGCCCGGCAACCGCAGGCTCCGCCATCCCGCGATCGATTCTTCCGTTCGGCATCAGCACCTCGGTCATGACCGCACCTCTTGAAACCCACTGCATCTTGGGAACGTCGAGCAGCTCAAAACCTTCAAACTTTCCACCAGTCTCAGGCGCCATCTCAGTTATTCTGACATTCATGAGATCCTTAAGCCTGAACAGATCCCCCTCCCTCATTTTCGAAATGTCTGCGGATGGGACCCAGAAAAGCGCAGAGTCCCCATCCCTCTCTATCGGCACTATCCTCTCACCGGACTCAGTCCTGTCCGGGTGCAGTCTTATTCTGACCTCATCCAACGCCGGGACACCTGATACCCTGAGTCTGACCGGAGATGGAACAAAAAAGTACCTGTTTGCAATGCTGTCCAGAACCTTTCTGTTGTAGGAGTAGAGGGTCTCCCAGCTCAGCGTGGAGTCAACAAGAGTCAGGCCGATGTCCATTATCAGGGCCTTTATGGAGTCCGGCATGAAGCCCCTCCTCCTCAGGGCGGCTACTGTTGCGAGCCTCACATCGTCGGGGCCCGTGAGTTCCCCCCTGCGTATTGCCGCCATTGTCTGGGTCTTGCTGAGCTCTGTCCCTGGTATGGAAAGCCTCCCGTGCTGAACTGCCGTTGGGTACTCCCAGCCCATATGGGTGTAGAGAGACCTCTGACGCTCCTCATTCACCTCATGCTCCTTACCCCGGAGTATGTGGGTTATCCCCATCTCGTGATCATCTATAGCGGCCGAGAAGTTGTAAAGAGGCCATACATGATATCTGGATCCGACTCTTGGATGGGGCCTATCCACGGGTCGAAGAGCGGGCCAGTCTCTGACCGCGGGATTCGGGTGGGAGATATCTGTCTTGATTCTGACAACGGCACTTCCTTTTGACATCCCGCCTGAAAGCATTCTCTCCCACCTGGACAGATGCTCATCAGGCCCGAGTTCCCGGCACGGGCACGGCTCCATCCTGTCCCTGAGCGAACGAAACAGCTCGACCTCACATGTGCAGACATAGGCCTTTCCTCCCTTCAGAAGTTCCTCCGCATAACCGTAGTAAAGCTCGATCCGGTCTGACTGTATGTACTCTTCGTCCCACGTTATTCCTATCCACTTGAGATCTGCCTTTATTCTGTCGTACATCTCCAGGAGCGTGTTCTCAGGATTCGTGTCCTCGAATCTGAGTATGAACTTACCGCCGTGCTTCCTGGCGTAAAAGTGGCTCAAAAGCGCGGTCCTGACGTGCCCCAGATGAAGAGGTCCGTTTGGATTCGGTGCAAATCTGGTCACCACCCTCCCCCATTTTTCCACATCTGGCAGGTCGGGCTCTGCCCTGCTCACGTGCTCCCTCATCCTCGGCTTTCCTATTATTTCTAGGCGGAGCCTCTGCTCCTCGGCGCTCCACGAATTCACCTCTGAGACAACATCCTCAAGCATCCTGGAAACCTCATGTATATCTGATTTGAGGCTCGGATATTCAGCGATCAGTTTGCCAAGAACAGCCTTGCTGCTGGCCCTGCCCCCGTGCTCCATTGCATTAACTAGCGCCCACCGCGTTGCCTCTTTTCTAAGGTCTTCCATAACCGTACCCCTTTTTAACTGAACATGGAGCGTGAAAATACTAACCTGTTGCGGTCTAGAAATCTCTCCTTATCACAAAGTCCGCGAGGTGCAACAGGAATTCTCTGGCCTCGGTGTCTGGCAGAGTATCGAGTTCCTTCTTCGCCGAGGCCACAATTTTTTTTGCTGTATCAAAGGCGTAATCGACAGCTCCAGAGTCCCTGATCAGACGCATGGTCCGCAATATCTCCTCCCTAGACGCATTTTTGTTTCCGAGCACCCGCAGAATTTCTTTTTTTTCATCTGAAACCGACAGCGCCCTTATAACCAACAGGGTCATCTTTCCCTCCTGGATGTCGCTTCCTATTGGCTTTCCAAACTTCTCCTCCTTTCCAATAATTCCGAGCACGTCATCCTGAATCTGAAAGGCGATTCCTATCTGTCTGCCGTAAGATGAGAGAGAATCCACCTGATTTCTGCTTCCTCCTCCCAGAATGGCACCGACCCTTGCAGACGCCTCGGTGAGCGCCCCGGTCTTCTTGCTTACCATTTCCATGTACTCCTTTTCGACCACGTCCTTGCGGCCCTCAAAGAGCATATCCATTGCCTGTCCCCTACACACCTCGAAGCTCGCCCTGCTGAATGCAGACAGCAATTCAACCGTGCGGGCGCCGTCAAGCCCGAGCCTTCTCGCGTTCTCTGCAGCTGCCTCAAAAACTCTTGCAAAAAGCGCATCACCTGCTATTATTGCCATTGGCTCGCCCCAGATTGTATGAACGGTCTTCACGTTACGTCTCAGCTCATCCCTGTCCATTATATCGTCGTGGATGAGCGTGAAGTTGTGCAGCATCTCTATGGCCGCTGCAGACTCTAAGGCGTCTCCCGGCTTCCCGCCAACCGCCTCACAGGCTGCGAGAACAAGGCACGGACGCAGTCTTTTCCCACCTGCCTCTATCAGGTGCCTCGCTGCTCTTGCCAACGTATCCGGCTTCATGTTTTTCGGGATCCATCTGTCAATCTCTCTTTCAACCATGTGCAACCTTTTTCTGACGTAACTGTGAATGTTCAAGCCTATCACCTCAACACCAAAGACGAACCGTTTCTCATCTGGTGAAGGTTAGACGGTGGATATCCCATCTCGACCGCTATCTCCATCATTCTTCTGAGTTTGTCAGAGGTGCCATGAGACGGAATTATGTGTTCGGGCCTGATCATTCTCAGGAATTCCTCAGTGTCGACTCTCCCCGCGTGTCCCGAGGCGTGCACGTCCCTGTATATGTGGGCTCCTTGGGCCATCAGCTTCGTTTCCAGGATGGCCCTATTTGACTCGTTTATCGGATTAGGTATCACGCTTGCCGAAAAAATCACCTCGTCTCCATTTGATATCTCTATCGGGAGCTGCCGGTCTGCGATTCTGGTGAGGACCGACGCAGGCTCTCCCTGGTGTCCGGTGCATATCAGTACAAAGTCCCCTTTTGAGGCCTGAATTCTGTTCATCAGGTTTTTAACAGTGTTTGGCCTGCCGTGAATTGGTATGCTCTCCGGAAATTCAACCATCCCAAGGTCCATCGCCGCGGTGCAGTAGTTTCTCAGGGACCTTCCGAGCATCACCGGAGACCTTCCGAGCTCAAGAGCTATGTCGACTATGGACTTCAGCCGGACCATGTGGGATGAAAATGTTGTCACGATGACGAGACCGCTCGTTGCCGTAGCTTCCTTCATGACCTCTCTCAACCTATCCCTAACCCATGTTTCTGAAGGAGTGGGGCCCTGATTGTCAACCCTGACGGTGCCCACAAGAGCTGCGAGGAGTCCCTCCCTGCCTATTTCCTCCAGCCTTTTTCTGTCAGTTCTGGGGCCCAGTATCGGCTCCTCGTCCAGCTTGAAGTCTGTCGCGCAAAGCACCGATGAATCCCCGCAGTCCAGAAGCACCGCTGATGTTTGAAGTATGCTATGGGTCACTCCGACGAATTCCACACCCACTCCATCAACCGCAACCCTGTCGCCTGGCTCTACCGTTATGAAATCGTTCTTGATACTTGAAGTTCTCTCCTCCCTCAGAAGCCTCTTCGCTATCTCAACTGTGAATGGCGTTCCGTAAATTGGGGCACGGTACGAACTCGCAAGCTTTCCTATCGCGCCGACATGATCAAGATGCCCGTGTGTCAGAACTATCGCGGAAACCTTGCGCCCTCTAATAACAGAATCGTCTGGAATGCCATTGATGCTTATCAGTTCTTCCCTTCCCATTTCCCCGATGTTTGCATCCTCAAAAGCCATTATGCTGTCCAGCCTGATGCCCATGTCAACTATAATGTAATTCCCGTCAAACCCCACCGCAGTCATGTTCTTGCCTACCTCGCCCAGTCCGCCGACCGGAATTATCTCCACGCTCATTTTCTTGCCGCCCTAACTGCACTGACATCGATGCCTCTGGACTCCATCCACTCCCTTGTCCTACCCGTTATCATCAATGGCACCTTCCTCAGGTCACCCACAGTCTGACAACCGGTGAGCAAAATTGCCGCCTTAAGCTCGAAAATAAAATTCTTAAGAAAACTTTCAAGTCCGTCCTTCGATGACAATGCCCTTAAAACCGGAAGCGCAATGCCAACTATGTCGGCTCCGAGTGCTATGGCCTTTGCAGCGTCGACCCCTGACCTTATGCCTCCGCTTGATATAAGAGGCACGTTCACCCCACGGGCGACCTCTGCAGTGCATACAGCCGTCGGTATTCCCCAGTCCCAGAGGTCCAAACAGAGAGGAGGTCCGCCCCTCCTGTACGACTCAACAGCGGACCATGATGTGCCGCCAGCTCCGCTTACGTCTATGGCAGAAACTCCAGATTTGACGAGCTTCTTCGCAACATCAAGGTTTATGCCGCAACCGGTTTCCTTTGCGATCACCGGGTATCCAAGATTTTTACACAGTGCCGACAACTTTTCAAGCGCCCCCCTGTACCTCGGCTCCCCCTCAGGCTGCACAAGTTCCTGAAGTACATTCATGTGAACGGATAGCGCGTCTGCATCTATTGTTTCAAGAGTCGCTTTCAACTGATCGATTCCGTATCCTGCTGCTATCTGGGAAAGCCCTATATTGCCAACCAGAAGTATGTCGGGAGCCACCTCCCTGACTTTATAAGTGTCAATGACCATCGAGTCCTCAATAGCAGACCGCTGACTTCCGACGGAATACGCAATCCCAAACTTCTGCGCTACACGCGCCATATTCAGGTTCAACTTCCTAGTGGACTCGCTTCCTCCAGTCATCGCTGTGATCATGATGGGCGCCTCCAGATGAACCCCGAGGAAGAACGTGCTGATGTCGAGGTCCTCGTAATTTATCTCAGGGACGGCAACATGGACAAAATCGATGTCCTCGAACCCGGTGGTCTTGAAGATGCTCTCCACGTTTTCGGTGAGGCAGATTTTAACGTGGTCATCCTTTCTCTTAACAGTCTTTCTCGTCACCTAACCAGCCCTCACGATCGTTCCTATCCTTCTTTTTCCTCTGATGGCCTCCAAAAGCAGGCCTGGTTTCAGCGCGTTCACTATCTGTCCCTCAACCCCATTTTTTGCAAGTTCAATAAGTTCGGCCAGCTTGTTCCCCATTCCACCTGTTACGTCAACATCTTTTATCCTTCCTATTCTCGGCGCTGTTTTCGGCGTGACAGTCTCGAGCAACTTTGCCTTACGGTGAACCTTCGGGTCGGCGGTGAAAATTCCGTCAACATCTGCTGCCATTATCACCCTCCTTGCCCCGAGCTCGATGGCAAGCCTAGATGTTATCTGATCTCCTGAAAGTATCGATAAACCCCTCTTTGTGTCTGGGACCACATCTCCGTAAAACACTGGGACCATCTTAAGATCGATAATTTTCCTTATTGGACCAAGCTCCACGGAAACTATTCTCCCGTCACTGACCCGCATGCAGGCTGATGGCTGAACCGGGAACGCGGGCAATCCTCTGTCTCTGAAAGCGCTTACCACCTCTTCATTCAGTCTGACCATTGCCGAGTGTGTCAATGAGGCCCCAACAAGCTGCTCCCGCGAGCGGTATCCTTCAGCTATACGGTAACGTGAGGCCAGAGGGTGCCCGAAAGAACCCCCGCCGTGAACCACAACCGGCCTTACTCCGGAAGCGTATATCTCTCCGGCCAGACGTTTGAGCACCTTGCGTCTTACGGAGAATCTCCTGCGCTTGTCAGTTATAACGCTTCCTCCAAGCTTCACGATCAGTATTGCCACACACATCCTCCCGAAAGAACGCGCTCTCCCCCCGCGGCGGCTGCCCTGGTATCCGGCAATCCGCATCCGACCAACATTTCCCCATGAAACCCAATCAGACTTTTCACCTCACTGAATTACTATGGCCCCGTATCCGACCGCATCTGGACCTGGCACTATATCGTGCGAGGAAGCGTGCTTAAGAAGCCTCGCCCCACTGGCGATCTTTCTGATCGCAACAAGCATTGCCACAACGCTGCCCACCCCGCACATGGATATGTCGTGCTCCATCACTGCTTTCAGGAGCTCTTCATGCGAAAGCTTCAGTATAGCATCTATCGCGAGCATGTCCTGCCTTTTCACGAACTCATCTACTCTGATTCCCTCAGGCGGAATCTGACCGTAGTCCGGACCGGCGTGGGTGAAGTCCGTGGCCGCAATTACCACCACGTTTTTTCCTCTTATGGCCTTTCCAATTTTTTCACCAGCTTCCTTCGCAACTTCCGGATAATGGGATGGCACGTAAACGGGGACGAACTTTATTTCTGAGCTCAAATGCTGCAGAAAAGGGAGCTGCATCCCTATGGCATGCTCGTATTCGTGCACTTCCTTGTTTTCCATCAGACCTATCTCCCCCGCAGTTTCCATATCGACCGGAACTTTGCCAAGAGGAGTAACGAAGGTCTCAGTTGTAATAACTGCCTCATCGTGTCCAACATGATCTCCACCGATGATAATAAATTTTTCAGGGAATCCATCCTCGGCTAGGGCACTGTAAACGTGAGCCGCAACTGGGCCTGAATACTCATATCCGGCGTGCGGCACAACGGCCCCCACAATGCTTCGCTTTCCTCCGGACCTCAGCGATGGAACCCTGCCTGGACCTAGAGGATGAGTGTAACACCTCTCAATCTGTTTTAAAAGAGCGGATTTTCCCTGGGCTGTTGCCATCATCTCAAATCTGGACGGATACCTCACCTATTCACCAGCATCTGGCTTTGTTTCAAATTCCTCGACCTTCACCTCGAAAGGTGCGTCAGCTGCCAGCGTTCCTCTCTCCCTTAGAACCTGTCTGGCAAGAAGCCAGTAAACCAGGGCAAGCGCCTTTCTGCCCTTGTTGTTGGTGGGTATCACTATATCAATGTCTGCTGTCTCGTTATCAGTATCGCAGAATCCGACCACAGGTGTTCCTGTCATGGCAGCCTCCTTAAGCGGCTGCTCATCCGCCAGCGGATCTGTTAAAACCAGCGCGGATGCTTTCATGTATCCACTGTACCTCGGGTTTGTGAAAGTTCCAGGTATAAACCTGCCTACCATCGGGGTCGCGCCGGTCACCTCGGCAAACTTTTGAGCGGGGCGCTGGCCGTACTGTCTTGCGGAAACGACTACGACTTTTTTCGGTTCAAACGTTGAAAGGAACTTGCCGGCTACCGCTATGCGCTCGTCCGTCTTTCTGACATCCAGTATGTAAAGACCATCGGGGCGGACCCTGTATATGAACTCTCTCATCGCTCCGGTCTTCTGCCTCGTGCCTATGTGAACTCCGCTGGAAAGATAAGTCTCAAAATCCGCCAACCCAACCGTTCCCTCAGGGAACTCAGCGCTCATCTTATGCTCGCCATCCTAGCTTTTTCTCCGAGTTCTTCCTCTATACGAATCAGCTCGTTTAGCTTTGCTATTCTCTCCCCACCGACAGCGCCCGTCTTTATCATCGGGCAGCCCCAGGCCACCGCAAGATGGGCTATCGTCTCATCTGTGGTCTCTCCGGACCTGTGAGAGATAACCGGGATACATTCGCTCTTCTTTGTGAGCCTAACCGCAGCAAGGGTGTCTGTCAGGGTTCCTATCTGATTGGGCTTTATAAGCACGGCGTTCGTCGCCTTTTTCTTGATTCCAACGCTGATGCGCTTCACGTTCGTCACATACAGATCATCACCACACACGATGCACTTTTTTCCAACTTTTCTGGTGAGCTCTGAAAATCCGTCAAAGTCCTCCTCTTGAAGCGGATCCTCGAGATAGAAAATTCCATATCTGTCAACAAGATCCACCATAAAGTCTATCTGCTCTTCCGGATCCCTTGTTTTCTCCTCACGCTCATAGACATAGACTTTCTTCTCCTCGTCGTACAGGCTGCTTGCGGCTATGTCAAGCGATGGTCTTACCGTGAAACCGACCTCTTCACCTGCTGATTTACAGGCCTCCGCCACCACCTCCATAGCCTGAATTGAATCCAGATTTGGAGCCCAAGCCCCTTCATCCCCCTTTCCTCCTGAAAACGTCCTGTCTCTCTTTTCTATTCCAGCTCTCACCGCCTTGTGGACCCTTGTGTTTGCAAACACGGCATCCGAAAACCTTCTAGCACCGACCGGCATTGAGATATATTCCTGAATATCCGGAGCCATCTTCCCAGCATGGGCCCCTCCTCCAAGAACGTTACCTATCGGGTATGGAAGATGGCAGGCCTTCTCTCCACCGAGGTACCGGTAGAGCGGCAAGCCCAACGCCAGCGCTGCTGCCTTTGCGACAGCCATTGATGTGGCAACAGCCGCGTTTCCTCCTATCCTCGAAAAATTTGGTGTTCCGTCGACCTCATGGAGAATCTCGTCCACTCCCTCCTGATCCTCCGCGTCAAAGCCTGCAAGCTTCTTTGAAAGATCACGCATGAGGAGCCTAACAGACTCTTCCGCCCCGCCCTTCGGGAAAGCGACGACCTCATACTTGCCCGTGCTGGCACCGCTCGGGGCGGCTGCTCTCCCGGTGTACCTCTTCCCGCTCTCCACCGATATTTCGACCTCAACCGTGGGGTTCCCCCGGCTGTCGAATATCCTTCTCGCTTTCAATCCTCTAACAGTGACATCAGCCATTGAATCGCCCTTTTCCCGTTATTTTTAACGCTTAAAATAGGTTTTCTGTGGGTAAAAACCAGGCTCACGGTGGTCAAACTTCAGCGCACCAGAAAAAAATATAAGAAAATGCACCCTCTTTTTTTGTGACCGTATGCCGAAAAAGATGGTTTATCCGCCAGAGCTACCAAAGACAGTGGGATATTCCCAGGCCGTAAGGGCCGGGAACATGCTGTTCATATCTGGCCAGATATCTGAGAACGCCAAGGGGGAGATTGTTGGAAAGGGTGATTTCAAAAAACAGGCGCGTCAGGTTTTCGAGAACATAAAGGCCGTGCTCAAGGCCGAAGGCGGATCCATGAGAGATATTGTCAAGATAACGGTACATCTCACCGACATCAAAAATCTGCAGGCGTTCAGAGAGGTGAGGGGAGAATATTTCAAGGACTACTATCCGGCGAGCACTCTAATTGAGGTAAACAGTCTGATTTCTGACGAACTTATGATAGAGATAGACGCCATCGCGGTTCTTGAAAAATAGGTGCGTGCGCCTCTTCATATGGGCGACAATCAGACTTTTATCAGCGTGAATCATAAAAATCGAGGGGAGGCTATGGAGAAGAATCTCGCTCGCATTTTAAATGAAGTTGACGAGAGAAAGGATGAGCTCTTGAAATTCGCAGCGAGGTTGATATCATTCAAGACACCGAACCCCCCTGCCAAAAACACCCTCCCGGCCCAGAAGTGGATTGCCTCAGAGATGAAAAGGATAGGTATGGAAGTCGAAATGGTAGACGTTTATCCAGGAGAAACAGACGCCGTCGGGACTCTCCGTGGAAAGCGCGGCGGAAAAACCATAGCCTTCAACGGCCATATTGACGTGGCTGAAGTTAAAAAAGACGAAAAATGGGACTTTGATCCATTCAGGGGAACTTACGATGAGCGATATCTGTACGGCCGCGGATCTACTGACATGAAGGGGGGATTTGCATCGGCCTTCTTTGCGGTGAAGCTGTTTCTTGAAAAAGCTGCGCCGAAGCACGGACTGATGATTCAATCGGTAATAGGTGAGGAGGCCGGTGAACCAGGCACCAAGAGACTGCTGGAAAAAGGATACAGATGCGATTTCGCAATAATCCCTGAACCGAACAGCTTAGAAGTTCAAGAGCAGGGGGGAGTGATAACATTCTGGATAAAAATAAAAAGCCCAAAAACTTACCACGACGCCGTCAGGCACAAGATGATCCACGCCGGTGGCGGAGTCTATGCGGCGAACACGATAGAGAAAATGTGTAAGATTATGGAGGGAATGCAGGAGCTCGAGCGACACTGGGCTGTGATGAAAAGATACCCGAGGATGACGCCCGGAGCCAACACTATAAATCCGTCTGTTATCGAGGGTGGCAGGAACCCGATATTCATACCTGACGAGTGCAGGATATGGTACACGGCGCACCTGCTGCCGAACGAGGATGTTGACGATGTAAAAAGAGAAATAACCAAACACGTGATGAATATTGCAAAATCAGACGTATGGCTCAGGAATAACCCTCCTGAAATAACGTGGGGCGGAGAATCCCTTGTACGCGAGAGAGGAGAGGTATTTCCGTCCTCACATGTGGACGAAAAAAACCCATATGTGAAAATGCTGCTTGAAACACGGGAAAAGGTTCTTCGTAAGAGATCAGAAACATCTGTCTGGCCATCGGTGTCTGACGCCGGATGGTTCCACAAATTTGGAATACCTTCCGTCATATGCGGCCCCGGCAGGATAGAGGATGCCCACATGATAAACGAAAAGATCACTGTTGATGAACTTCTGAGTGCGGCCAAGCTTTACCTGGCATATCTGCTGAGATTAAACGGGGAAATAAGCCCATGAAAAAGATCATATCTCCAGGCGGTTTTCCACCTGCTGTTGGATATTCCAGGGCGATAAGGGCCGGGAACTTCCTTTTTATATGCGCTCAGACACCTGAAGATCCAGAAGGGAAACCAATCGATGAAAATTTCGAGTCACAGGCGAAACAGGTGTTTGAGAACCTGAAAAAAATCATGGATGCCGCAGGCGGAGACCTCAGCAATATTGTGGAGATGACTGTTTATCTTACCGACATGAAAAACGTTGACAGTTTCAGAAAGGTGAGGAGGCATTATTTCAAGGATTACTGGCCGGTCTGCAACATTGTTGAGGTTAGCGGGTTATTATCAGAAAAATGGATGCTCGTTATAAAAGCAACCGCCTACTTCGAATGACTTATCAGTGAAAAGGTTTAATTGAGAACAGGTTGAGGGCGAAGGGACAGAAATGACGTTTGAATTCAGGTTATCCCCAAAAATAATTTTCGGGTCCAAAAGTGTAGAGAAAATCCCTGCTGAGATAGAAAACACTGGAGCAAAAAAGATACTTTTAGTTACGGATGAGGGGCTTGCTGAGACAGAAATATTGAAAAAAATTCTCGACCTGCTGGAAAACCTTGAGGTTACAGTCTTCAGCAGGGTTGCGCCTAATCCCAAGGAGCCGGCAGTGGAAGAGGGTCTCAGAGTTGCCAAAGATAGAAAATGCGAGGCTGTTCTGGGAATCGGCGGCGGGAGCCCTATGGACGTTGCCAAGATGATCGCCGCAATGATGACCAACAGCGGAAATATCTGGGAATATGAGGGCGCCGATAAGTTCAGAACCCCCCCGCTTCCCCTGATACTGGTGCCAACAACAGCAGGCACCGGCAGCGAGGTCAGCAGAGCCGCGATGATAACGAACAGCGTGACGCACCGGAAGACCCTGTTTTTGAGCTGGTATCTCACTGCCAGAACAGCTGTACTGGATCCGGAACTCACACTGGGTCTTCCCCAAAAGATAACCGTGTGGTCAGGGATGGATGCCCTCTCACACGCTGTTGAATCATACGTTTCCAACATGTCTAACCCGCTCACGGATGTTTTCGCCGAAAAAGCCACCGAGTTAATATACAAAAACCTGGAGAGGGCGGTAAAAAACGGGAGCGACATCGAGGCGAGGACTAACATGCTGCTCGGAAGTCTGATGGCGGGGATATCAACGGCGAACGCCCGGCTTGGAAACGTTCACGCGCTCGCACACGCTATCGGCGGTAAATACGACCTTCCACACGGACTCCTCTGCGGTGCCCTCCTGCCCGTAGTGATGAAATACAACTTGGACTACTGCCGCGATAAACTGGCAAGGATGGCCGCCATTTTTGGTCTTTATTCGGAGGATGCATCAACTGAAGAAAGCGCTGAATTTGCGATAAAGCTGATAGATGGCCTGCGGGAGAAACTGTGCCTGCCAAAGAAGCTCTCAGAGATAGGCGTAAAAGAGGATGACATACCATATCTGGTAGAAAATACAGTTCTGATTCCATCAAACCCCAGGCCAACGAAGAAGGAGGATTTATTTAGTCTCTACAGTGCTGCCATATCTGGATAACTAGAACGGCAGTGGTTTGATGAACTCCTTTCTCCTCTCCAGCAGGTCGGCCGCAAGCTCACCGTGCTTTCTGATGATGCTGCCCAGATCCATCGTAACCAGCTTTCCTCCCTTCACAACAACCCTTCCGTCAACCAT
>JAWCLG010000011.1:0-33669 GCA_038851075.1 Hadarchaeales archaeon (SeqCode)
ACCAGGTGACCCTGCTCAACGCACTGAAGTCTCCATTCTACACCAGCAGCTGGGTGCAGGGTGAGAATTTCAAGTATCCTGGAGAGCTTGTCGACGAGGAGTACTACTGGAGGGTGAAAGCGAAGGACGACGCGGGAAACGTTGGAGAAGACTGCGGGGACACGTGGTTCAGGGTGGACACCAAGCCACCGGTTGCTCCTTCCCTCAGCTGGCCAACCTACGGCGAAAACGTGAACGACAGCACGCCTAACCTCAGGTGGACGTACGATTACGCGGGGGGCGAGGTCGGAGGCGGAAACGAGAAGTCGAAGCCCGCCTCATACAGAGTCTGGATCGCACACGATGTCGACTTCACAGAACTAGTTTTGGACTCGGGTTGGATGGCAGATCCAAACCTCGAGGACGTGAATGAGAACTGGGAGGTGCCCGTTGAGAACCTCCTCCCGGACAACGTCAACCACTACTACTGGAAGGTGGGAATCAAGGACGCGGCCGGAAACGTCGGGGAGAACTCCGAGGTGTGGATATTCTGGATCGATACAGTCAAACCGCCTAAGCCGGATCCCGTCTCTCCGGAAAACAACTGGTGGGTGTCATCGACCGAGAACCTCCAGTGGACATCTGTTGAGGACAACTCGAAACCCGTCGTTTACAGGGTATGGGTCGCTCGCGATGAGGAGTTCACGATGGTGGACAGGGACTCCGGATGGAGAACCGAGAACTGGTGGAAGATCTCCCCGCCGCTTGTGGACAACTGGTACTGGTGGAGAGTGCAGGCAATGGATAACGCTGGAAACCTGAGCGAAAATGCAGACGCCAGAAGATTCCTGGTGGACACGCAGGCTCCCGGAAAGACCCAGCTTCTGGCACCAGTTGAGGGGGAGAACATGAAGGACAACAAACCAACCCTGCGCTGGGTGGACAACATAGAGGACCCAGCCCAGCCGGTGCTCTACTACGTGTGGGTGGCGAAAGATCAGGGGTTCACGCAGATTTACTGGGAAACAGGGGCATGGATCGAGGAGAACGAAGTGGAGGTTGGAACAGAACTTCCCGACAACGTCTACTACTGGAAGGTCGGGATAATGGACAACCTCGGAAACATCGGTGAGAACTCCGACTATTCCTGGTTCAGAATCGACGTGACCAAGCCGCCAAAGCCAGACCTGTACAGGCCTGCGAATAACACTTCAACCGAAAATCTATCAGTTGAGCTGGAGTGGTCTCATCTCACAGACGAATCGGGCATAACTTATCATCTCCAAGTTGGAGCCGGATCAAACTTCGAAATGCTGGTGGATAACGACAAGCTGAAGGAGAACATTTACCAGTTCACGGCCCCGCGGACAGGACTGTATGTCTGGAGGGTCTGCGCATACGACAACGCGGGGAACATCGGAGAATGGTCGGACAACTACGTGTTCACAGTTGGCATGTGGCATCTTGCAGAGAACTGGAGCGGGACGATGGGGGTGCTGGTTTCATGGCTGCAGGCGGAGGGATGGTCCGGGGATGTGAACGCGCCCGTGGGATGGGTGAGCACGGATACATGGGCGGGATCAGTTGTAGTGCCTGTTTCATGGTTCACAGCCGAATTCTGGAGCGGAGCGATGGGGGCACCGGTTGCTTGGAGCGAGACGGAGTCCTGGAATGGATCAGTTAACGCTCCCGTCAGCTGGCTGAATGTTGAGTCCTGGAATGGATCAGTTAACGCTCCCGTTTCATGGCTGCAGGCCGAGGTATGGTCCGGTGCTTTGAACGCGCCTGTTGGGTGGATGAACGCCGAAACCTGGTCCGGGAGCTTGGGAACGTTCACCCCGGGCTGGTGCCTCGTGCAGAGCTGGTCAGGGGCCGTTCTAGTTCCGGTTGCTTGGGTGCAGACGATGACATGGAGCGGGACGGTGAGTGCTCCGTCCCAATGGTCAGTTGCCGAGTCATGGAACGGGTACGTCGGAGTGGTAGTTTCATGGAACGTCGGAGAAACTTGGGCAGGCGCGATAGGGGCTCCGGTGGCTTGGGTGAACACGGAAACTTGGGCCGGAAAGGTATACGCGCCCGGTCCCGCACCAACCCTGATTTACCCGTCCAACAACTCAGCCGTACACGATAACGCCCCAACGTTCACATGGGACAACACTTGGGTCGCGGACAACTGGGAGATATGGGTCGACAATGACAGCAACTTCGACACTCCGGTATTCGTGGAGAACACGGTCAATAACTTCTTCAACTCGCCCCAGCTTGGAGATGAGAACTATTACTGGCGCGTGCGTGGCTGGCTCGGTCCGTCCGCATCTCCCTTCACAACGTATTCCGTGCTCATAGACACAGTCAGGCCGACCGTGCCGTTGAAGTCTGACATAGCAGAGGACACAGGAAAATCTGACTCTGACATGATAACCAATGACGACAACATAAAGTTCATGTGGGGCGCCTCCTCTGATAGTTCAAACTCACCAACCGGAGAAAAGGCAGGAATCAGATGGTACGAGATAATTGTTGACGATGATTTGTTGCCTCCGTACGAAATTGCAGAAAATGTGGCGGGGCAGGAGATTTACATAGAGGTTCCGGAGGGCACGTGGAAGTGGATAGTCAGGGCCTGGGACTGGGCCGGCAACGTGAGCGAAAACGAGGCTCCATGGACGCTGATCGTCGACTTCACGCCTCCCGCTCCTCCCTCACTAATAACGCCGGCCAACAACTCCGCAACGAAACAGACATCGGCCCTCCTGTTCCAGTGGGAGAACATGGCGAACTCCGACAACATCTGGAAGTACTGGGTTCAGATAGACAACGACCAGAGCTTTCCTGGGAACCATCCGAACAAAACGAATACATATCCCACCGTCAACTACATCACAAAGTACTTCATCTATGACCCCAAGGATGAGAACTACTGCTGGCGCGTGAAGGCTTACGACATCGCCGGAAACGAAGGCGACTGGTCTCAGGTTTGGTGTGTGATGATAGACACCAGAGCACCGATGTCTCCTGGAAAGTATCAACCTGTGGACAATGAAAACATAACATCATCAACCGTCCTATTCGTCTGGGGCGAGACTAATGACCAGTCTTACTCTCCAACTGGTGAGGTGGCGGGAATCGAGACCTATGAGATATGGATAGATGAAGATCTGAACTTTGGCTCGCCATATCTCGTCGAGAACTTCTCCCCGACTGGAACGGGATCCGTGGAGTTCGAAATTTCCCTGCCGGACAACGTATACTACTGGCGCGTCAGAGCCTGGGACAGGGCGGGCAACCCCGGAGGCTTCGAAACCGCGTGGAAGTTCACAGTGGACAACACGCCACCTTCCGCACCGGATCTGGTTTCGCCAGATAACCTGACCATGATGAACGACAACAGACCCACATTCACCTGGACAGAGGTATATGATGTGACCGGAGTGACATACGAGATATGGATCGATAACGTTCCGACCTTTGACGATAACCCGTTCGTGGACAACACGGAAAACACGTTCTATGCTCTTAGCCTCGAGAACGCGCTCACGGACGAGAACTACTACTGGAAGGTCAGGGCGTGGGATGGAAAGAACTGGAGCGAGATCAGAAAGCCCGGACCGTTTTCTGGAATAAATTCCCTGCTGCTGGACACGAGAGGACCGCCGGCTCCGAGTTCCTCTCCTGTGGTACAGATAGAGGGCAAGTGGTATGCCGGAGACGGGCTTATAACCGGAGACAACCAGCCGTCCGTCCACTGGAACATGGTCACAGACCTCTCGTACTCTCCGACAGGAGAGGTCTCAGGGGTGAGGTATTACGAGCTGGAGATAGATAACGACAACGGCTTCACGTCGGTCGAATATCGTTGCTTCACATCCGACAACGTCTTCAACTACCTGGACGATAACTACCCGGTCGGAGCCGGGTTCCCGGATGAAAACTACTCCTTCAGGATCAGGGTCTGGGACTGGGCAGGGAACCACGGGGACTGGAGCCCCATCTGGAGTTTCATAGTTGACACGACACCTCCCACGGTTCCTGAACTCAAGGCACCGGATAACAATGCCGCGGAAAACGTGGGCATGGCATCCCTTGAATGGTACGATTCCTATGACGCAACGGGCGTGGACCACTATTACATAGAGGTGGATGATGATCCTAGCTTCCTGACGCCGCTCGATCCCGGGTTCTTCTCTGATGATCCCACGAACCTAAAGACCACAGCAGTGGTGGTGACATTTCCTGAGGATGGCAGATACTACTGGCACGTTAAAGCGATCGACAAAGCTGGGAAGGAGAGTGCCTGGTCAGAAACCTGGGAGGTTGTGATTGACTGTGTGAAGCCGCCGGTACCCGATCCTCTCACGCCGGTGGACAACTATCTCACTTCGGATAATACTCCGACTTTCCACTGGACCAGCGTTGAGGACAACACAGAGACAACTCCACATGTGAGCGGTGTGGAAAACTACGTCCTTCAGATAGATGACAGCCCGGCGTTCACCTCTCCTGCCAGCTTCGTCACGCAGGAGAATATGCTCACCATCCCGGCCGACAATTCCCTCGCGGTCGGCGCATGGTACTGGAGGGTGTGCGCTGTCGACAGGGCCGGGAACCAGGGCGACTGGTCGGAGAACTTCAGGATAAACATCACGGATTTGGTCCTGACTCTCGCGCTATCTGACAACATCGTCAACCCAGGGGAGAACTTCGCGATCTCCGGAAGGGCGAGCTGGCAACCCGAGAACCTGCCCGTTGACAACAGACCGGTGTATGTGTACGTTGATGACAATCTCATCGATACGTTGTACACCGACAACTACGGATGCTACTCCACCTCTTACCTGACGAACGCCCTCGGTACGCATCAGGTCAAGGTGGCGATAACTGACAACCACGGAGTATATGAGGAAAACGTGGTGACCTTCAGCGTCGAGACGCTCACTGTGACAATAATGCTGGACGATTACGTGGCCAACCCCGGAGAGAGCATCGCGATATCCGGCCAGGTCCTTCGCTGGCTGGACTGGGAAAATGCTGTTCCAGAGAACAGGAGCGCGACTGACATTGTGATATACGTTGATGAGAACTATCAGACCACGCTTCACCCTGATGAAAATGGAAACTACAGCGGAGAGATCACGGCTCCTGAAAACCTGGGAGCGCACACAGTGTATGTGGACATCGAGAATCCGGACGGCATCACGGGAGATAACCAGACCAACTTCCAGGTCAAAACCGTGCACCTCACGTTCTCATTCGAACGCAGCATGGCCAACCCTGCCGAGAGGCTGAGGTACTCAGGTGTGGCTACCCTACTGCCGGACGGGACCAAGGTGAGCGGCAAGACGGTCGAGGTCTGGCTGGGGGACACCCTCAAGAGCACCGCCCAGACCAACCCAGACGGGAGCTACTCGGGCGAGGTCATAGTACCCGAGGAACTCGACACGTACCAGTACACGGCAAAACTCTGGGCAGACGACTGGATAAAGGGAGAGAACACCGCGCTGGTCACCGTGAAGAGAATAGATCTAGTAGCGTTTTACGATGACAACACGGTGAACCCCGGGGAGCCGAACCAGATTTACGGAACCGCTTTCCTCCTGCCAGACAACGAGCCGGTGGTAGGACAGCAGCTCACGTTCACGCTTGAGGATGATCAGGGCAGGATCGTTGGAGGGGCAACGGGATACACCGGCCCGACCGGAGCGTACGCCATCAGCTTCACCACGCCCAACGTCTATGGAGTCTACAGAGGAATGGTCAGCATCACCTATCAGGTGTTTTCGGCGGTTACGGTGAGGTATCTCTACGTGAAGGCGGGCGTTATCCCGCTGTACTTCGACGACAACGTTGTGAACCTGACGCAGGACTTCTGGATTTCCGGAACAGCCAGAGTGCTGCCAGACAACGCTCCGGTCGCAAACGCAGAGGTGAAGATATACAGGGACGGAATACTGTACGACAACACGGTCACGAACGAAAACGGACAGTACTCGTATAAGTACACCGAGGACTCGATCACTCCCGAAAAACGCACAATAAAGGTAGTTGCGGTAAGCCCGGAGGGAATAGTGTGCGAAAACACGCAGTACTTCGAAAAGCGCGTCCTTCAGTACGAGCAGCTCGTGTCATACGACTCCCACGATCAGTTCGACAGCGTGCTGAATCCGGGAGAGAACTTCTACCCGAGCGTCCTGATCGAAGAGAATAACGGGACACAGGCTTTCAAAGTTCAGAAATCTCTGGACACCGACCTGTTGAGGGCCAAGGTCGGAGCAAACGTCTACGTGATGTCGCACATAAGGGAAGGTCGCTGGAAGGTGCCCAGCCTCCAAACCGCACCGAGCTCTCCCGGACAGTACTATATCATGATCGACGTCATGGGTTCCAGCGAGAACGGGATAACCACGCCCGCTTACGGCCTGCAGATGTTCTACTATGTCAAGACTCTCTCACTGGAGCTGCGCGCCACCGACTACACGGTGAACCCAGGCCAGCAGAATGTGGTTGCATACGGCACGGTCAGGCTTGTTCCGGATGGGACTCCGGTCGCTGGAGAAAACGTGGCGATATCGTTTGCCGGTGAAAACTATCTGTTAACCACGGCCGATAACGGATACTACTCATGCGTTCTGAACATCCCAATGACCTCCAGAGTTGAGAACCTGAGGGCGAGCATAGTGGACTCCAGAGGGCTTGAGATGGAGAACACGGTGACGATAACGGTAGGGTCAATAGATATATCGTTAATCCCGGAGACTGAGATAGCAGGAGAGGGGCAGCCGTTCAGAATGTATGGAACTGCGTTGCGCAGGCCAGAAAATACTCCTGTTCAAAACACTGAGGTGAAGTTCTACATTGACAACTCATACATCAAGAGCGTGTATACCGGCACAAATGGTGCGTATGAAATCATACACACCTTCACGACGCGCGGAATATACGAGATCAGAGTGGAGATTGTCGACGCTGATGGTATAGTCGGGGAGAACTACAGGAGTGTAATCGCTGGCAGGCCGCTGCGCATCTGGGACAACGTTGGCATAAAGGACGTTTCTGGCACGCCTATACAGGCTACGATGAAGTTCTACGAGCAGGGCACCTCGAATGTCGCTTTTCAGATCACCACATCCTCGGACGGTACCTATGACGTCTGGGGATTCGCAGGATACTTCGATCTGGAGATAAGCTTCCCAAGCCAGGCCGTGACCCTGAAATATGAGAACTTAAACCTTGACGGGTTCAGCGCCTGGGATGAGATAAGCAGATTCATAGAGGCCGACACACCGCCTTCGGCGTATGTTTCAGTTCCGGGAACCAGGGGCACTCTCAGGGGAATCGCGATCCGTCCACATCAGGTGTTCACAGAGAACTACAGCAGGCTGGTCGTCACATTCACGTACAGCAGCTACATCCAGCAGGTGGGAGACATATGGTTCCTAAGAGTGTACAGGACCAAGGGATACCAGCTTGAGAACCGTATGGTGGAGGGAGGCTGGAAGGAACTGGGAGGGACTCTGGATGTTGCCAACTACAAGATCACCGCGATAGACAACGAGGACCCGCCCGCGGTGGCGTACGTCGTGGCGGAGTACGACCCGCTCTCCGCGGTTCTCCTCACTTTTGAAAATGCGGTTTCCACAATTCAGGAAACCGCCGGGCTTCTTGGAGAGATGTCGCAGAGCCTCATGGATAACGCCCTCCTGCTCGCCAGCGTTGTGGATAATCTGAAGCAGACCGTGGGCAATCTCGCGACACAGGAGAACATCGCGGCACTGGCGGATATACAGGGGCAGATAGCAAACATCCTGGACAACGTCTCCGGCATCCTCAACCAGATTGTGAATCTCGAAAACTCTTCACTGGGGCTTACAGAGAACCTCTGGAGCGCGTTCATCCAGCTGTCACAGCTTCTCGAGAACGCGTCCAGAAGCTCTCAGGTCGACGAGATAAGGGAGCAGCTCTCCCAGGCATTTGCGGTGCTTCAGGGCCTGGCTCCCAGAGAGTCTCTGAGCATAGACCCATCCATAGCCTGGCTTGAAATCTACCAGGGTGAGACCACGGAGTTCTTCGTCAGAATAACAAACACGTCCACATCGGACCTGTCGGTTCATCCTGAGAAGGGCGTCAGAAACTGGCCTGAGTCTCTTGAGCTCGACAGATCTATCAGGATGTCTTTCGATCCCTCTGTCCTGAGCCTGAAGTCAGCGGAAACCCGCACGCTGACGGTAACGGTAGTGGCCGGAACGAACGTGCCGGCGGGCGTATACTCCGGAGAGGTGCTGATCAAGGGCACAGGCGTGGAGAAGGCGCTCCCCGTTGCCATGAGAGTGCGTCCGTGGGCTAGGGGACTCTTTGACCTCAGCGTGACCTCGCTTGTCAGGACCAGCTATCCTGGAGGAAAGGTCCCGGTGGAGGTACAGCTGAAGAACATGGGTATCCAGGCCGCTGACGCCGAGGTAACTGTCACCCTGGAGAGCGTATCAGGTGCTAGGCTGGCCACCGTGATGGGCGAGACGGTCAAGGTGGATGTGAGCGAGACCAAGGTTCAGACATACGAGATCGAGGTGCCGGTTGATATAGAGGAGGGGCAGTACGTTATCAAAGCCGTTGCGGTTTATCACTGGAACGGAGATAATGTGACGATTTCAGGAGTGGACACGGTGGAGATTGAAAAGTTCATAAAAGTCACGCTTAGAACGCTGGCGCGCGAGGTTGAGCCCGGCGGAAAGATTCCTTTTGAGGCGGAGTTCAGAAATACCGGGTCGGAGTGGACCGAGGTCAACGTTAAGCTGCAGCTCCTGACACCGGCTGGAGAGCCCTGCTGGTCGGAATCTGTCAGAATATCTCTCGAGCCAAACTCTGTTGAGAGAAGAACGTATGAGGCGGATGTACCATCAGACACCGCTGGAGGAACGTTCGTGCTCACGGCATCCGGCGAATACGTGTGGCTGGAAAAGGCGATTTCAATCACCGAGGCAGAGGCAGAGGTTCAGGTGAAAAGCCCGCCGTTCACCTTCTTCGGCATCTCAATACCCTGGTTGATAATCTCGGCCGTGGCAATAGTGGCCGCGGGTATCGCTGGAAGGTTTGGATACAGGTACTACCAGAAGAGAAAAGCTGCAAGGCGCAGGTTTGAGGCGAGACTGTTTACCGCCGAGCTTCCGAAACCCGGGCCGGACGCCATTAAGATAGGAAAGCTCGCGGAGGCACCTGGAGACGCTCACCTTGACATAAATGACCTGAGAATGCATGTCATGACGGCAGGCGCCACCGGAGGCGGAAAAACTATCTCGTCGATGGTAATTGCCGAGGAGGCGCTGCTGAAGGGCAGGAACGTGATTGTCTTCGACCCGACCGCACAGTGGACCGGGTTCCTGAAGAAGTGTACCTCCGAGAAGATGCTGTCATATTACAAGAACTTTGGGATGAAGGATAGCGATGCCAGGGGATTCCCTGGTGTGGTCAAGCTTGTAACAAACCCGAGGCAGAAGCTGGACATGAAGGAGCTGCTCGGTGAGGAGGCAAGAGGAAAGATCACCGTGTTCGTGATAGAGCGTCTGAAGCCGGGAGATATGGACGTGTTCGTAACCAACGTAATACAGTCCATATTCGAGTCACAGCCGATGGAGTATCCGGGGCTGAAGACCCTGCTCATATTCGACGAGGTACACAGGCTTCTCCCGAGGTTCGGAGGGACCGGTGCCGGAGTCATACAGCTCGAGCGCGCCGTCCGTGAGTTCAGAAAGTGGGGAATAGGAGTGATGCTCGTGTCCCAGGTCATGGGAGACTTTGAGGAGGAGATAAGATCAAACATAAGGACTCAGGTTCAGTTCTGGACCAGGGAGAAGGAGGAACTTGACAGGATATCAAGGACATACGGAGAGGAGCACATGCGTTCGGTCTCCAAGGCCCCGGTTGGATTCGGCATGCTAGTCAATCCGGATTACAACAGAGGCAGGCCTTACTACATCAACTTCAGGCCGATTCTGCACGAGGTTCAGAGGCTGGATCCAAAGCAGCTCGACAGGTACTACGCGGCCGATGAGAGGATAGAGAACATCAAGTACAAGCTGAAGAAGCTGGAGGAGAAAGGAGTTGATGTCTTCGATCTGCGCATTGAACTCGGGCTGGCAATGCGCAAGCTTGAGGAGGCTTCGTTCGACATGGTTGACGCTTATCTCGAGTCGCTCGAGCCGAGGGTGGAGAGCGTGTGCGCCCAGCACAAGATGGCCGGATTGAAGCGGGAGATTGAGCTGAGGTCGGAGAAGGAGATAAAGGAGACGCAGATGGCGGCGCTCAGAGAGCGTGAGCGCAGGCTCGGAGCGGTTGCCAGACGCCCGCCGGAGATTGTGGAAGCCTACAAGGAACTGCTCGCGCGCGCAACTCCGGTGGCAACAGGAGAGACAGGGAAGCCGCTCAAGGAGGAAGAGGTGGTGCATCCGATGGCGGAGAAGGGACCGCCAAAGAGCGAGGAGGAGATAGAGAAACAGATGGAGGAGATTGAAAAGCCGAAAGAGGCGGCTGAGAAGAAGGTCGTGGAGGAGAAAGAGGAGCAGGTCAAAAAGGCAAAAGAGGAGAAGAAACCGGCCGCAAAGGCCAAGGCGAAAAACGGCGCTGCGAAAAAGTCCAACGGTAAAGGCAGAAGGTAGAATGATGCGTTTGTGTCATTGGCGGCCAACCCTTATAATAAAATGCGCCCACTTTTAACGTGTGGTTGAATGAGGGCGGCGGTTAAAGTGCTGGCGATATCTGCGGTGGCCGCACTGGTCTTCACCGGGGTCTATCTATCGCTTAAGGTGACTTTTGAGCTGGCAGGGTTGGATTTCGTGGCAGATGGCGACTGTTTTATCCGGGTCAGTTACCACACGAACCGCCCCGCGGTTGCTAGGCTTTTGTCATATGATAACAGGGTGCTGGAGGAGGTGGAGCTGCCTTCTGGATCAGACCATGCCGAAATTAAAATAACAGAGAACCGCAGCAATCCCAAAGAGCCGGTTTTTCTGATAATAGAACAGGGTGGCAGAGTTATCTGGACCGGTGGTTTCTCGATGCCGGTTGTCCAGCTAAAGCTCATTGGCATAGTGGAGTGGGGCTGGGATCCTGATGCCGGCCTGAGCACCATCAAGTGCTTGGCTGTCCAGATAAGCAACGGAGGAGGGCTACCAGCGCATGTGTACAGGATAAGCGGTCTGCTGGACGGAAGACTCGTTGGAGGGACTTCAACCGAGTGGGAGCCTGCTGGAGAGGGAATTGTGGACAGATGGATAATGCCTGGTGCCGAGGACAATCTGACCGTGGAGTGGAGTGGACCGTCGCTTTCACCAGGATACCACGGATTCAAGCTCGTCGCCGAGGACATTGACGGTGAAGAAGTCGCAGGTATGGTGTTCCCAGCCTTCGTCAACGTTCCAAGCGAGTACATTCACGGCGGGAGGATGGTCGATGAGTGGAGCGGGGAAGTCGGGGCACCGGCTGGATGGTACAGATCGGAGAACTGGAGATTGAGGTAAAGATACTTCAGTTGACTAGATACCCACCAATCCGTGGATTTTTCCACGTTTGGTAAGCAGCCCGCGTTTCTACCGGGTCCTGCCAATGTGCTTCAGAATCTCTCCAGCCAGATTTACAAATCCTCTGGATGCCCTGCACCTGGGTCTGTGCTTCACGACAGGTATTCCTGCCGCGGTGGCCTCCTGCACCAGCCTGCTTTCGGGAATCTGGGCGACCACCGGCCACCCTAATGATTTTTTCACCTCCGTGATGGACAGCTCAAACGGGTATCCTGCCACCCTGTTTACGACCACGCCGAATATCGGAATTTTGTACTTCTCTGCCGCCCGGAATGTCTTGAGAGTGCTGGCTATCGTGGGAACATATGGATTTGTTACTATTATCATCTCGTCGCAGGCTTTCAGCGCCACGACCACTTCCTTGCCTATGCCCGGAGCGGTGTCTATCAGGATGAGCTTGAACATGCGCTTGAGGGGTTCTATCAGCTCCCCGAGGTCAGAAACGTATATCTCATCCTCGAACGCTATTGATCCGAACACCGCCTTTACGCCCTGGCTTTCAGTTATGGCGTCCTGAATCGGAAGTCCCCTGGAGACCACATCGTGCACGGTTATCTCGGGGGTGAGCTCTCCGAAGTGGAGACAGAGGTTTGGGGCGCCGAAGTTGGCGTCCAGCAGCAGCACCCTGTCCTCACCCCACATGTTCGCGAGCGCAATGCCGGTGTTTACCACTGTGGTGGTTTTTCCTACGCCCCCCTTGCAGGAAAAAACGCCTATGACTCTTGCCTCGCGCTTTTCTATGAATGGGGAATCCATCTTCCTGCCGTCCAGCAGGACTTTCAGTTTTCTCGTCGCGCGCGGTTTTTTCAACAGCGACATTATTTCAGTGAAAATTTTGTCTTTCTTCTATAAAATTAATTTGGTAGCAGCGCTGGTCTATCAGACGAGGGCGTCGAGCAGCTTTGATATCCCGGTCTCGACCACCTTGATCTCCCTCTCGATCCTGTCTAGTCTCCTCTGATTTTTCTCATCGTTTTCCTTAAGGGTCTCCACCATCTCCTTTAGCTTTGCGAACTCCACCGGGTCAAGCTCGGACTTCACTTTGGCGGCCAGCTGGGTGGAGACGAACTTTTCAAAATCAGCTTTGGGCAAGGCCTGCTTAACAGCAGTGTCCACCTGGCTGAGGGTCTTCGACATGTTTTTCACGCTCTCCTCCACGACTCCGAGCCTCACCAGCATGTCTGTAACCTCCTTCAGCCTTCTCTGAAACTCCATAAAGGCGCTCATCACCTTGTCAGACATCAGCTCGACTTCATCCCTGAGTTTCTGTATCCGCATTATGTTTCTCCTAGCATCGTCCGCCATACCCACGACCGTTTCGAACCCCTTGAACTTGGCCATGGTCTCCCTGTAACCGCCAATCTCCTTTCTCAGTTCCTTTATCTCCTCGCTCACTAGGGAGAACTTCGTCTTCAGACCCTCTATGTCGTTATCCCTCTTCATTATCATTGACCTGAACTCCTCGGGCTTTATGCCCTCGAGAGCACCCAAGGCTCTCTCAGCCTTGGCCTTGGCATCAGCGCTGTCCTTTGCCTGGCTGAGGATCATGGACCTCAGCTCACCGACCTTCTCGTTGAGCATGGATATTCTCGTGTCGGTCGGTTCCCTGAGTGCCATGAGACCCATCACGCTGGCCTCCAGCTGATCCATTTTGACCTTTAGTGCCTTGTCAATCTTAGATTCCAATGCAGGCTCGGGCGCGGGAGATTCCTCAGGTTTTTTCTGTTCTTCGGGCTTTTCTGAGGATGCCTCCTTCTTTTTACCGCGTTTTTTCAGCATCTTCATTCACCATAATCTATGGGCACTGGCATTTTATCTTTACCGCTGGTTGGCAAATCTCTCGGGCTTGGTTATCCTCCAGCGGAGGGGCTTAATACCACAGAAACAGGATTTGAATTGATGGAGCGAAACGAAATAGCGATAGTTCTGCTCCTAGCCATGCTGGCCTGCGCGTGGGCTGTCTGGCTATGGGGCGGTTCGTTTGGCGCCGGCACCTCAAATGATAATCTGGAAGGCCTGTTGGACAGAACATCCCTTTTCAGGGGTTATCGGGCATATATGGATAACTCGCTGGGCCTCTGTTTCACCACAGGGTCGAGCATGGAGCCGGCCCTCAGGACCGGAGATACGGCTATATGGGTCAAAGTTCCATTTGAAAATCTTCAAGTTGGAGATGTCATCGTTTACTCACATACCGTCACAGTAGGAGAGAACAGGGGTCAGATCTTCATAGTCGTTCACAGGATCATTAACACAGTGGAGGACGGAGTTTTCACGAAGGGAGACAATCTCTCCAGCCCTGATGCTTACAAAGTGAGACCGGGAGATTTTATAGGTCTTGTTAGGGGCGTCCTGTTCACATCCTCCGGATCGTGGGAGAGGTGAGAGCATGAGGAGAGCAACTGTTAAAAAGATTGAGAGCGGGATTGTCCTAGTTTTACTTTTCGCAACGACTTTCAGCTGGATATTTGCTGTTTCGAGGCTGTTTTCCGAGCAGAAGCTGAATGACGTGTCGGAATATTTTGACAACTTCAGGGTTCTGCTCAGTGATGAGATCAATATAACATCCGCTGGAAACTGGGACATGGGGCAGACCATCAGGGAGGGCGATATGGTCATGTGGGTACGGCCTGATCAGGGAAAGGTTGGAACCGGTGACCTGGTGCTGTGCAGGGATGAAGATAATTCAGTTATCGCACGCAGGGTAATTTCAACCGATAACGGATGCTTTCAAGTCAGGGGAGACTCGCTGGGAAGTGAGACTTATTCAGTTTCTTTTACAGACATCGTCGGACAGATTATCGGAGTGATTTACGAGAGGTGAGGTTATGTCAGCTCCCGCTGAGGAAGTAAAGATTGGTAAAAAGGACCTGATTAAACTTTTCGTGAAGAAGCGTTGGAAGCACCTGATCCTCGCTGGTGCGTGTATCGCGGTCCTGTCCTTCGTGTTCTGGCTTGTATTCAAGCCGCCTGAGCCACAGCCAGCCTGGGTGTCAGGGCCGATTTTCAACCAGCCGGGAGAAAACGGCCTTCTCGCCGCGGTTGGTGAGAACACCGGGATCGAGAATATATACCTCGCGGCATGGGGAAAATATGGGCCCGCGTACAATCCGAGGGAAGACCTAGCCGCACAGGCAGGTGCGGTTGACGGGGTGATAAGCTCCAGCGGGCAGTGCGTGCAGATATGGGCGAACAGGCGGTTCGACATAGTCATTGCGGTCAGGGCGAAGACTCCGGAAATAGCCTACGTGGCGAGGGAAAACATGTGGGTGACGCTTGCCGCGACGGTAAACGGGTTCACCATAGGTCCCGAAAATTCAACCGACCGTAAGGAATACGTGTTCGAGCAGTCGGGTTACGGGACTACCGAGGGATACATGCGCGTGAACGTTGTGTGGGACAACGACGGGAACGGTTACGAGCTCATGCCGCAGGATAACCTGAAGATAATGTTGCTGGGCTTCTACACCTGGAGATATCCTGGAAGACTTTAAGTTGCACCTCAGTGTACCCAGCCCCAGCTGATCAAATAAAAAAATAAAAAAAAGAAATGCGCTGCTGGACTAGCTCCAGATATACAGCGCAATTGTGTCCAAGCTAAGGGTTCCGCCGGCCGGTAGTTTGAAGCCAGCCCCTCCATTGTTGAACACGCAGTTGACCCTTGCATATCCACTAGCATACGCTCCGTTCTGTGTCCACGGCACGTTGTTGTCAAAGACGAACTCATAGCCAGTGTTCTGCGTGTTTTCAGTCCCTGAGTGTGCCCCGCTGAAGCTGAGATACCCATACATATTGTCCATGTTCACGTATGCCACGAGCTTCGCATCCTGCTTGTTTCCGGTGTAGCCTGCGTCGGCCTTAACCTTGCAAGCCATGACTATGGTGAACGGATACTCGTACGGAATCGTTGCTGTGTCAGAGTTTGCGGTTATTATAGCGTCAGAGGCTCCATCCAGCAACCAGTTGTCATTGTTTTCCCCGGATATGTGCCTGCCGAAATTGGTTGAGTTTGGTGCAAGATTGTCGCAGATGAGCACGTTCTCTATCCCACTGTTTTCAGGTACGCCTGCGGTAAAGCCAAGCAGAAACTGTCCATCGGCGGTCAGCAGCTGCCCCGAGATCAGCGAAACGGTCCCCTGTCCAGAAACCGTTGATGGTGTGGACAGTGCCCATCCAGCTAGCCCTGCCACTATCACTATTGCAACAGCTGCGGTAACCCATTTCCACTGTGCCATTCTTTTTTCCACCTCCATTTTTTTTATTGGTGCCCTCGCCAGAGGTCCGGGCATAAAATCAAGTCTCCCCTTGCAACGCGGGCATTCCTTCGGGTGTTGCACCCTCGGGTTCCACTCATATCCACAGCGGGGGCACCTCATACACTTAAATCTAGTCCCCCCAACTTATTTAAGGGTTGTTTTTTGCTACTATGATGATTTCAGCTCTCTCTCCATCATAGTAATAGTTCGCTCTTTATCGAAAGAATTAAAAGTAGTATCCATAAAAACCTTGGAAAAAACGCTATTTTTGCGATTTTTATGCGTGCAACGTTTTCAACGAAAAATCGGCGTTTTTTCGCATTATTGGCGAATGCGCCTGATCTCTACTATGATGACTCCTGTAAGTATACTATGATAATATTCAGAGAATGTCAGAGGGGATGTTAAAAATATTCACCGTTGCTTACAGAAAGGGCACTTCCCATGAGATGACAAACGTAGATGAAACATGCGGAAATTGCCGGTTTGTCTGCCGCACCGCAGTTCAAAAGCCTTCCACGAACCTCAAGTTCTTTCCGCAGCCAGGCGTTTTTTCCCGCCGGCACGGCTTGATTTATGGCTGGCATGTTGGGATGCAAGCGTTTTCTCACAGGTCCAGTGATGCCGAGCGATAGTATTAAATCAGGCTCCAATCAAGAAAAAAAGACCAGTATGGCGATGACAATAGCGGAGAAGATTCTGGGAAGGGCTTCCGGGAGAAAAAAGGTGTCGCCCGGAGAGATCGTTGAGGCAAAGGTGGATTACTGCATGGCCCACGACCTTACCGCGCCACTTGCCATCGAAGTCCTCAAAGAGATGGGCGTGGATGAGGTATGGGACCCGTCAAAGATCGTAATAGTCCTCGATCACCAAGCCCCGCCCACAACGATAGACATGGCAAGGGACCACGCCGCGCTTAGAAAGTTTGTTGAGGACAACGGCATAGAGCATTTTTACGACCACAGGGGTGTCTGTCATCAGGTCATGCCCGAGGGTGGTTTCGCCTTGCCAGGGCTTTTGGTCGTCGGAGCGGACTCGCATACATGCACCTATGGTGCTCTGGGGTGTTTTGCAACAGGGGTGGGATCCACCGACATGGCTGCGGTTTTCGCCACAGGAAAGCTCTGGTTTAAAGTACCAGAGAGCATGCTCTTCAGGCTTGAGGGCGAGTTCCGCAGGCCGGTCTCAGCCAAGGATCTGATACTGCGGATAATAGGGGACGTCGGCGTGGACGGAGCCACCTACAGATCGGTCGAGTTCTCGGGTGACGGTTTGAAGAACATCAGCGTTTCCGGGAGGCTGACTATGTGCAACATGGGGGTGGAGATGGGCGCCAAGACAGCAATAGTTCCTCCGGATAAGCTCACCAGGGAATACCTATCGGGAAGAACATCTCAGAAGTATAATGAGGTTTTCAGCGATCCTGATGCCGAGTACGTGGAAACCATGGAATACGACTTATCAAAGATAGAGCCCCAGGTTGCGTGCCCCCACAGGGTCGACAACGTGTACACCGCTCGTGAGGTTCAGGGAGTTAAGGTGGACCAGGCTTTCATAGGGAGCTGCACCAACGGAAGGATGGAAGATCTGGTCGAGGCGGCGAGAATAGTCAAGGGGAGAAAGGTCGCGAGAGGTGTGAGGTTCATAGTTTCCCCCGCTTCTGCCGAGGTGATGCAGAAAGCGCTTAAAGAGGGGATCATCCAGATTCTGGCAGAGTCCGGAGCGATAATAGTTCCTCCTTCCTGCGCCGCCTGCATGGGATGCCACGTGGGAGTCATCGGTCCGGGGGAGGTTTCGATATCTTCATCGAACAGAAACTTCAAGGGAAGGCAGGGCAGCCCGGATGCAAAGGTCTATCTCGCCTCTCCGGCCACGGTGGCTGCATCCGCCGTGAAGGGAGAAATAATCGACCCGAGGGATCTCTGATGTCAAGAGCGTGGGTTTTCGGTGACGACATAAGCACTGACGACATAATCGCAGGAAGATATCTGGTCAAGCACGACCCGAAGGAGCTCGGAGCACATGCGATGGAGAATATAGATCCCACTTTCTCAAAAAAGGTGAGGCAGGGGGACGTGATCGTGGGTGGTAAGAACTTCGGTTGCGGGTCAAGCAGGGAACAGGCGCCCATAACGCTGAAGGCTGCAGGGGTTTCAGCGGTGGTCGCGGAGTCGTTCGCCAGGATATTCTACCGCAACGCTATAAATCAGGGACTGCCGGTTCTCTCGTGCAAGGGAATAAAAGGGGAGTTCAAGAATGGCGATGAGGCTAGGATTGACCTGAGGGCGGGCACAGTCAGGAACCTGAGCACAGGCAAGATATTCAGGTTCGAGCCCTTCCCGAAGTTCATGCTGGACATACTGCGGGCCGGGGGTCTCGTCCCGTACATGAAGAAGGGCAGGGGCTCCAGGCGCTGACATTCGGTCAGGTTAAAAGAGCATGACGCCAAGGTTAAAGCGTGAGGCTATGCGAGTCACCTTAATACCCGGCGACGGTGTTGGGCCTGAGGTCATAGATGCGGCCAGGGCCTGCATAGAGGCCACCGGTGCAAAAGTGGAGTGGGATGTTGTCGAGGCGGGGGCCGGCGTTGTGGAAAAATACGGGACTCCACTGCCGGAACATGTGCTTGAGTCCATAAGAAAAAACCGGGTCGCGCTGAAGGGCCCGATAACCACTCCGGTTGGGGAGGGATTCAGGAGCGTGAATGTTGCCATAAGAAAGGCCCTCGATCTTTACGCGTGTGTGCGCCCTTGCAGGTGGTACAGGGGCGTGAGGTCGAACTATGAGGGCGTGGATCTGATCATAGTGCGAGAAAACACCGAGGACCTTTATGCTGGCGTAGAGTTCCCAGAGGGAGAGAAGGACACAAGGGATCTCATTGAATTCGTTTCCGTGAGGGGAAGGGGTGCCGTGAGGGGAGATTCAGGGGTAAGCCTGAAGGCGATCTCCCGTTTCGGGTCTGAGAGGGTAGTGAGGTTCGCATTCAGATATGCGAGGGAGAACCGCAGGAGAAAGGTCACCGCAGTTCACAAGGCCAATATAATGAAGTTTTCCGATGGGCTATTTCTGGACGCTGCGCGCAGAGTGGCGCAGGAGTTTCCAGACATTGAGTTTGAGGACAGGATAGTGGACAACATGTGCATGCAGCTTGTACAGAAGCCCCAGCTCTACGATGTTATAGTTGCCCCAAATCTATATGGGGATATACTGTCGGATCTCTGTGCCGGCCTTGTTGGTGGCCTAGGTGTGGCACCTGGGGCGAATATAGGTGATGAGTTCGCGGTATTTGAGCCAACGCACGGTAGCGCACCGAAGTATGCCGGCAAGAACAAGGTCAACCCCACGGCCGCGATTCTCTCGGGTGTGATGATGCTGAGGCATATTGGCGAGGTCGAAAGAGCTGCAGCGCTGGAGATGGCGGTCGCAGCGGTGATCGCCGAGGGAAGATACGTTACGTATGACATGAAGGAAAATCCGGGAGACCCTTCGGCGGTCGGCACGAGCGAGATGGCAAGAGCGGTGGTAAGGCATCTGGAACGTGCGTAGAGTGCCGTTCTAGCGGTTCTCCGCGGCGCCACAAAATTTTAAGCCTGTGTGGTGGATAGGCGAACGGTAAATCAATGAAGCGCAGGATAGCGGTGATACCCGGTGACGGGATTGGACCCGAGGTGGTACGGGAGGGCATAAAGGTCCTGAACGCAGCGGCAGACTCCACCCCGGGGCTGAAGTTAGATTTTGTGGAGTACCCGTACGGCGCCGAGCACTATCTCAAAACGGGCGAGCTTCTCCCTGAGGAAGGGCTAAAGGAAATGAAAAAAGCTGATGCGATATATCTCGGAGCGCTCGGCGACCCCAGAGTGAAACCCGGGGTCCTGGAGAAGGGAGTACTGCTAACGCTGAGGTTTTACTTCGATCAGTACGTTAACCTCCGTCCCGTGAAGCTCTATCACGGCGTGAGGTGCCCAATCGAGGGAAAGGGTCCCGAGCACGTCAACTTCTACGTGGTGAGGGAGAACACCGAGGACTTTTATGTTGGCGTTGGCGGAAGAGCAGGGTCGGGCAGGTCGCGTAACGAACTCGAGATCGTCAGGTCCATATACAGCGCAAAATTCGGCCTAGATCTCGAGGTGGACAGGGACGAGGTGGCATATCAGATAGGGCTGATAAGCAGAAAGGGTGCGGAGCGAGTCATCAGGTATGCGTTCGAACTTGCGAGGAAAAAGGGAAAAAAGAGGGTTACATCCGTGGATAAGGCGAACGTGCTCACGCACATATACGGCCTCTGGAGGGAGGTATTTGAGAGCGTGGCAAAGGAGTACCCAGACATAGAGACCGAATTCGCTTTTGTAGATGCCATAACCATGTGGTTCGTGAAGAATCCGGAGTGGTATCAGGTGGTGGTGACGCCCAACATGTTTGGCGATATAATCACGGATCTAGCGGCGATGATACAGGGAGGTCTTGGTCTTGCTCCGGGAGGCAACATAAATCCGAACGGCATCAGCATGTTTGAGCCCATTCACGGAAGCGCACCCAAGTACGCCGGCAAGAACGTGGCCAACCCTCTGGCATCCATCCTCGCAGGGGCCCTGATGCTGGAGATCATGGGGGAGCGTGACGCCGCGAACGTTGTTGAGCGGGCGGTCGAGGCTGTGCTCAGGGAGGGCAGGGTTCTCACAAGGGATCTCGGTGGAGAGTCAAAGACATCAGAAGTTGGAGACGCTGTTGCTGCAAAGATCTCTGAGGGTGCGTGAGGATTTCGATGAGGGTGATAGTCGCCATAACGGGATCCAGCGGAGCAGTTTACGGGCTCAGGTTCCTGAGGGCATGCTCCAGACTGGGTGTCGAAACCGACCTTATCATCTCGAGGGCCGCGGAGACCATAATCGAGCACGAGCTGAAGATGAGGATTGATGACGTGAGAAAGCTTTCGACGAGGAGCTACGGTCCGGATGAGCTCACGGCACCGATATCCAGCGGGTCATGTCAGCTTGACGGAATGGTCATTATCCCGTGCAGCATGAAGACCATGGCTGCGGTTGCCTCCGGTTTCACAGCGGATCTGATATCCAGAGCTGCGGACGTCACGCTGAAGCAAGGACGCCCTCTCGTGCTCGTCCCTCGAGAAACCCCTCTGAGCCTGATACACATTGAGAACATGCTGAAGCTTAAGCGAGCTGGAGCGGTGGTCCTTCCGGCCTCTCCCGCCTTTTACCACAGCCCCGAGAAGATAGATGATCTGGTGGACTACATTGTGGGGAGGGCCTTAGAAATGCTGGGCATAAAACACGATCTTTACCGGGCTTGGGATCGGAGAGCACCTTAGATGGACAAGATACCTGTCAGGAAGTACGAGTGCGGAAGCTGCGGGTATTCGGATTACAGGATGTCCTCTAGAGATATAGGTGAGCTTCTCCCTGGAGAGTGCCCCAAGTGCAGGAGCGGAATGGTGGTCAGAGACAGCGACAACCCACTCTGGCTCCTGAGCGTTCTTGATCATGTTTCCAGAGAGTTCGAGCTGGTTGATTTTGTGGCTTTGGAGAACGGTCTCGAGGCCGAGGTGAGGTCAAAAAACCCCAAAAAATCGTTCAGAAATCTCATGAAGAGGGTCAGGACCGCCGGGTATCTCCCGGTAATGCGCGGAAAGGACGGGTCGCTGAGACTTTTCGTGATGAAATACCCCAAGCAGAAGCGCGCCAATCCCGTCGTCAACATCGCGCTTCTTGCCGCCACATGCGCCAGCACCTTCCTCGCCGGGTATTACTTCATATTCGGCGAGATACCTGACGCCGCCCTCTTCTCCGTCTCGATAATGCTGATGCTTGGGGTGCACGAGCTGGGGCACAAGATCGCAGCGAGGAGGAGCGGCGTTGAGTCCACCCTGCCTTACTTCATACCTGCTCCGAACCTTCTCGGAACAATGGGCGCGGTCATTAACGTGAAGAGCCCGATACCGACCAAGGAGTCTCTGATAGAGATGGGGGTTGCGGGTCCTCTGGCAGGTTTCGCTGTGGCGGTTCCCATAATTCTCGTCGGGCTGTTTATGTCGTCTCCAGACCCGAGCGGCGTGTCATTCGGCTTCGTTCCGGCCGTTTTCGCGCTCATGCAGATTGCGACCTTCGGCTATGTGCCTCCGGCGATAAGGCTGAACCCTCTGATATTCTCCGGCTGGGTGATGCTGCTCCTGACGATGCTTAACATGATGCCGGCGGGACAGCTTGACGGCGGGCACGTTGCGAGAGGACTGATGAGAAAGGAGACCCACTACATCCTCACGCGCTCGGTCGGTTTTGGGCTTTTCATAACTGGAATTCTCTTCCCGGGTATGCCGTTCTGGTTCTGGGGTTTTCTCATACTGCTGTTTTTCCGTACCTACCATCCGGGAGCCCTGGATGATGTCTCAGATCTCTCCAGGAGCCACCGGGTTCTTGGGGCAATCGCGTTCGCGGTTTTCGCCCTCTGCCTTCCGGTTCCTCTGGTCTGAATCCGCACGCATAAATATCCGGGGAGAGGAACTCTGAGTGATGGGCTTGCGCGGCAGGTTCATATCTCTGGACGGCCCCGACGGATGCGGAAAGAGCACGCACGCCAGGTTGCTCGCGAGGTGGTTGAGGCTCAGAGGATATTCAGTCGTCCTCACCGAGGAGCCGACCGATAGCGTTTTCGGATCGACGATAAAAAAGGCGCTCCGTGGTGAGTTCAGCCTGCCCGCCGATGTCGAGGCAGTGCTTTTCGCAGCGGATCGTGCATACCATGTCTCCAGAGTGATAAAACCTGCGTTGAGGGCCGGCCGGATTGTGGTAACGGCGAGGTATGTGCACTCCTCCCTTGCCTATCAGCCTGCCAGAGGTGTGTCCGAGAAATGGGTACTGGCCCTCAACCGCGGAATGCCTAGACCGGACCTCACGGTGATACTGGACGTTCCAACGGTCGAGACAATGCGAAGGGTCAGCTCGAAGAGGCCTGATGTCTTCGAGAGCAGTGCGGACCTCCAGAGAAAGGTGAGGGAGAACTACATCAGGCTGGCGAGGCACGAAGGGCTGATGGTGGTCGATTCAACCAGACCGCGTGACGAGGTTCAGCGGGAGATAAGGGCTGCGGTCGGAAGGCTACTCCGGATCGGGGAGCGCAGCTCACATGCTGATTCTGTCTGACAGCGGTCTCTCCTTGAAAATCCTTGATGCCGCGCGCTCCACCTTTTTTCTGTCCTCCGGGAAGGTGTATACCCGGATTACGTCCACGTATCCTCCGATCACTTTGACCAGCCTGGAGTGATCCGATAGGCGTGAAAGTACTTTCGACCTGCCGCTTCCTGAAAACACGGCTATCTCGCGCGGGTCCCCCTCCTTCGGGTAGAGCGGAACCGAGGCAAGTGTGGGCACATCAACGAAGATCCTCTCCGGACTAACTCCAGCCTTTTCAGCAATCTCCATCTCGTTCTGCCTTCTGACCTCATCATCGCTGAGGAGCTTTGCCACGAATGGATCGCTTATGTGGACCTCCCTCTGATACGCCGGCTTCAGCAGCCTTCTGCGCTCCAGCATGTCTATCATGAGACGCGCCCGTTTCACGTCATCCCTCCGGTCACGGTGCTCGGATGGGTTCAGGGTCCTCATCCTGCTCATGACAAGCGCGTCGTTCAGCTGCAGGTACTCCTCAGGTCCGGAAAACGTGGTGAGCCCTATGATGTCGTGCACGCTGTCCATCGCCCTGCCAAGAAGTATTTCAGCGGCCCTGACAGCGTGGTGGTAGTAGACCGCGAGGAACATCTCGTACCTTGCAATCATCAGGGCCTCCAGGGCGTAAAGTGCCTTCAGATCAACCGCTATCGATCCGCGCACGACCTCCATCGCCTGAATTATCCTGTTTATGTCGATCCTTCCGTACTCCACTCCTGTGAAGTATGAATCGCGCACAAGAAAGTCCATCCTGTCCGAGTCGAACTGGCTGGAGATGGCCTGCCTCAGGTATCTCTTCTTTCCGGTGTTCGTCCATAGTCCGACAATTTCCTTTGGCTCATAGCCGCAGCCCCTCAGCACGTCGGACAGCTCGGTTCTGGATATCAACCACCTGCCAATCTCCTCGTGGTTCATTTTTTCGTGTTTTACCAGCACCTCCTCGGAGGAGTGAGAGAAGGGCCCGTGCCCTATGTCGTGCAGGAGCGCTGCCAGCCTGAGCAGCTGCTTCTCCTCCTCCGGTATGTCGGCGCTCTTCGAGAGCGCATCTGCCATCATTCCGGCCACGTGCATGGTGCCAACTGAGTGTGAGAATCTGGTGTGGTCCGCTCCTGGATACACCGCTGAGGCCACGGAAAGCTGTTTTATCCCCCTGAGCCTCTGGACCGGCCACGAGTCCACAACTCTCTTCTCAGTGTCGGTCATCCCGATGTACCCGTGCACCGGGTCCCTGATGTATTTCTCGAACATACCGACACCATAGACTATGTCGCCGCATCCCATAAATCAGTTTAAGGTAAGGTCCGGCCAAATTTCGTTAGGATTAAATCCCCAGGACATTACCTAAAAAGATGACATCCGATGAGAAAAATCAGGAGAGAAAGGGCAGAGCGGTGCTCAAGTGGGCTTATGTAGCTGTTGGTCTGGTTATCAACATCCTGCTCGGCACGATATACAGCTGGAGCGTTTTCAGGAACCCGCTGCAGGGAACGCTTGGGTGGAACCAGTTTGAATCATCACTTCCTTTCACTTTCTTTCTTTTCATGTTTGCGATTCTGATGCCGGTTGGCGGAAGGCTCATCGAGAAGATCGGACCAAGAAGGACAGCCATTCTCGGGGGGGCGCTCGTTGGGTCCGGATGGATATTGGGGGGCGTGCTTCCGTCAATGGGTCCATCGCTGCTTATGATGGTTCTGACCTACGGCATAATAGGTGGGGCCGGGGTCGGCATAATATATGGCGTGCCCATAGCGGTTTCCAGCAGGTGGGTCCCTGAGAGGAGGGGTCTCGCTGTCGGGCTCACGGTCATGGGGTTTGGACTCTCTCCACTCATAACAGCCCCGGTCGCCAGGTACGTGATAAATTCATCGGGAGTTCTCAACACGTTCCTGTACCTGGGTTTGGTCTTTTTCGCGGCTCTCGTTTTCTTATCGATGCTGATGGTGTTCCCGGGCAAACAGGTGTCGGCAGGTGCCGGAGTGGCGAGTGCGTCTGGGATGAAGCCCGGGGAAATGTTGAGGACGGGAACATTTTACGGGGTCTGGCTGGCGTACGTGCTGGGGACAATGGGCGGCTTCATAGCGATCTCCCTGTCATCGCAGTACGGTGAGAACGTGGTGGGGCTGGATTCCTCCATGGCCGCAGCGGCAACCTCACTTTTTGCCGTGTTCAACGGGATCGGCAGGCCGGCATTCGGATCTCTCTGTGATAAGGCCGGGGTGAGAATCGGGGCAGTGGTATCATTTGTTCTGATACTCATCGCCTCGCTCACCGCAACACAGTCCAGTACCCTGCCGCTCTATCTGCTCTCTTTTGCGATACTGTGGTTCACGTTTGGAGGATGGCTCGCCATAGCGCCCACAGCCACCGCCGGCTTTTTCGGTCTTAGAAACCAGAGCATGAACTACGGGATTGTGTTCACGGCTTACGGTGCCGGCGCTCTGATAGGTCCCTCAGTGGCAGGTTACATATATCAGGCGACCGGAGCGTATCATCTTGCATTCATAACAACTGCAATCATGTCGGTATCTGGAATGCTCGTCTCTGCATTGCTGTTGAAGCCGGTGAAAACCGTAAAGAGAGAAGTCAGCCGATGACCTTGTGGTATGTGCTGTTCAGGGCATCCATTGTGGCGCGCCAGTTGAACTTTTTCACCTTCTCCAGCGCGCCAGCGGATATTCGCTTCATCTCGTTTGCGCTGTTGATGAGGTAGTTTATTCCCCACGCGACAGAGTCGGGGTTCACGTACACCTTCACCCCGTCAACAAAGTTTTCTATGTTCTCACCCAGACCCCCCACCTCGGTTGCGACCACAGGTCTTCCGGTGGCCCAGGCCTCCAGCAGCACTATGCCAAAGGGCTCGTTCCTGCTGGGTATGCATATTATATCGCATGTGTTGAGCAGTTCGAGGTGCGCCCAGAAGGGTATGAAACCGAGGAACCTTGTAGCGTGAGCCACTCCGAGCTCGTGCGCCCTGCGCTCTAGGTGAGGCCTCATTCCACCCTCACCAGCGAATATGAACTTAACGTCCCACCTGTTTGCGATGACACGAGGAATCGCCTCCATCAGGAGATCTGGCCCCTTCTGGTAGGTCATCCGCCCTAGAAATCCAACAGTCGGCGCCAGCGGATGTATGCCGTATTTCTCTTTCACCCTGCCGGGGTCGACATGCATCTGGTACTCCCTCGGCTCAACGGCGTTTGGTATCACATCTATTTTTTCAGTCGGGACCTTATAGAGCCATGAGAGCTCGTTCTTCATCGCGTTGGATACTGTCGTTATTCTATCTGCGATGTATCCACCGTACCACTCCTTTCCAGAAATTTCACCGAACTCCCACCAGTCCCCGAATATCCCGCCGTTCCTTCCGTACTCCGTGGAGTGAAAGGTTATGACGATTTTTCTGCCCATCTGCTTCAGATCGTTAAGTGCGTCCACCACGTGCCAGTCGTGGCCGTGGATGATGTCAAATCTTCCGCGGTATCTTTCAGTTTCCTGTACCGCGCTCACCATTGCCTTGGACATGTTGCGTGCGAGTTCGAGAATGTTTGACCCGGGGTTGAACTTGCACCTGTGGTAGTTCACGCCGTTTATATACTCGTACTCCGGATAACCCTCCGACCACCTGGTGAAAACGTGTACCTCATTGCCGCGCTTTGCCGTTTCCTCCGCGAGCTTTGAGACGACCGTGGCAAGGCCTCCCACTCGTATGGAGTGTAAGGATTCCCATGCAAGGTGGGCTATTTTCAAGTTATTCACCAATTCAATTCTGCGCCAACGTATTTAAATGGAATTGCAGTTTCATCGATAACAGGCGAGTTCGTTTATTCTGGCTCCGATTTTTTCTGACAGAGCTTTTCTGACGTCAGCATCAGCTTTGATTTTTGATATTTCTCCTGCAAGTTTCCGGTCCCCCACCGTTTCAGCCACCCATCTTTCAAGATCCCCGTTTTCCAAGTGTTGAACAATCGATTTTTCAGGGACAATCTGTACAACTTCGTAAAGTTCCATCAGGCTGTGGGCAGAGAGGTTTATGTACCTGCCGCCCTCAAAGAAGTGAAACGCCCTGTCCGGGGGAAGCGGTCTGAGCAGTCTGAGATGCTCCCCGGCGTCCCCCGACCTTTCTGATACCTTGGCGTAAAAGTCGGATAAAACCCTCATCATCACCCAGAATGCCTCAGAGGGGAACTGCTGGCTGAAGTACCCGTGAACCATGCCAGACGGACCTGGAGTTGAGTACATGTAATATACCAGATCGCTAGTCTGAAGGTATCTCCAGACCTTTGTCAGATCCGGTTCACGAACTTTTCTGATCCATGGTTCCAGCGACTTTATGTGTCTGAAGGCAGTTCTCTGCATGTCGTTTCCGAGCCACGCGTTTGCGCTGCGCTCCGCGTCCGCCCATGAGATTGTCGCGAAGTCGTGGACGTCTATCTCCCCGACGGGTTCATGTCTCAGAAGATCGGATGGAAGGGAGAACTCCAGGTGACTGTGGTTAAGGACCTCGCCCGGTAGCCAGCGCAGGAACTCGTGTATGCCCGTTTCGGGCCACTGGTGTTCCCCCATGGTTTCATAGTCCATGAATATGTTTATGCATACCCCAGGGGTGGCGGAAAGCCAGAATGCGTATCTGCCAGCCGTGAGCGGCCATCCTCCCCAGTCTCTGTTGGAGAACTTGAACGCCACATCGTCGGAGAGCCTAAAGTTCCTGAGCAGCACTTTTATGTCTGCGGAGCTCGCCCGATAGACATAGTTCGGGGACCTCCAGCCCAGGATCCTCTCCGCACCCTCGGTGAATATCCCTCTGAAGCCCATCGATTCGACTGTCTTTGCGATCGAGTTGTTGTAGATGAACTCCGTGTTCTCAAAAACGGTTGGTTTCATTCCAGTTATTTCCGCTACCTTTTTTCTGTGCATGTCCACCTGTTCGATGAATTCCGTTCTGTCGGATGAGAAGATGCTTGACAGCGAGTGATAGTATGTCTGGGATAGGAACTCTGCGCATCCGGTCCTCGCCACTTCCCTGAAGCAATCCAGCACCTCGGGGGACCAGCGCTCGCACTGCTCGATTAGGGTCCCTGAGAGGCTGAATGCCACCTTGAACTTCCTCCTCTCCTTTCTGTATCTCTCCAGGTTCTCCAGAATTATGTTCGTGGCTGGGAGGTAGCACTTTCTGACGACCCTGAGAAATATTTCTTTGTTTAGAGAGTTGTCGAAGTAGGTTTCCATAAGTTCGGAGGGTTTTTTACCTCTCGCCATTTCTTCGCTGAATTTCCGGTTTAACCTGAACGGCTGATGCACCTCGAAGCCGAGACATATCTCAGTCACGTCTGGCACCCAACCTTAACTCATATTCCGGTCTGCGCCGGAGTATGTCCTCACAATAAGCCCGCAGCACCTCAGCCACGCTCCATGCCTGTGAGATGCATCCCCTCGGCACGTGCGGTTCATCTCCGTCGAATATCTCGGATATCGTGCCGAGTCCTGCCTCTGTGAGGTGTTGTCCCGCGAGGTATTTCAGGTATCCTGCCGCCTCCTGCCTGCTTCCTCCAGTCCTCACAAATGCGGTGATGAACGGACCGATCAGCCAGCCCCAGACTGTTCCCTGGTGATATGCGAAATCGCGCTCCTCCTGGTTTCCGGCGCACCTCCCCCTGTATCCCGGATCCCCCTGCGCGAGACTCCTGAGCCCGACCCGTGTGAGGAGCTTCGTCCGGACCGCGTCCACGACTGAAGCTGCCATATTTCCTTCGATTACCGGGAAAGGCATACTAACCGCGAATATCTGATTTGGCCTCACCCTGCCGTCTGCTCCATCGTCCGAGACCACATCGTAAAGATATCCTCCGGACGGATTCCAGAAGACATTCGCGAAGCTCTCCCTCACCGTCTCTGAGAGTCCGGAGTACGGGAATTTCTCCCCTATGGTCCTCCCAATCTCCTCCATGCTTCTCAGGGCGTTGTACCACATGGAGTTTATCTCCACCGCCTTTCCGCGCCTTGGGGTCACCTCCCTTCCCCCAACAACCGCGTCCATCCAGGTTCTACCCTCGTTGACCACCAGACAGTCTCCGTCAATCCTTGCCACACCCTCCCTCCCTTTCACCAGGATGTCCGTGATTCTCACCATAAAATTCCACATCCTTCTCGCGAGCTCGAGGTCGTAGGTGTAACAGAGGTATTTATAGAACGCGTAGATGTACAGCAGGGACACATCTATCGGTCCGTACTCCGCGCTTTTTTCGTCGAACCAGTTTGGCAGAATCCCGTCCCTGTCGCGCGCCGCCATATCGAGCAGTATCTTTCTTGCCTCGCTGTGCCTGCGGGTCACAAGCGTCAGCCCGGGAAGGCTGATCAGCGTGTCCCTGCCCCAGCATCCGAACCAGTGGTATCCCGCGATCACCCTGCCGCTGGTCAGAAAGGAGTCTGAGGCGTGGACAAGCGGAGCGAGCTCCCTCATGCCGCTGTCCCTCACAAGACCTTCCAGCCGGGCCTCTTCATCCGACTGTATGGCAGCCGGACCGCGAGACAGTTTGGATAGGATATCTTCAAGGGTGGAGTGGGCCCTGCTCCCGCAGACCGCTATCATGGTGAAGTCCGCGGATGACCTTAACCTGGACTCAAAATACCCCGGGCAGTAGCAGTCCTCCAGAAAATCGTAACCGCGCTCCCTTTCTTCTCGGTGCAGGACGTTTCTGTACCACCTCTGCTCCTCAGGCAGGCTTGACCTGATGTACAGCATGCCCGGAACGCTCATGATAAGGAACGGAGTTCCCCTGAAGGACAGTTCGATGGAGTTATGGGTCTCCCACTGATGAAACTGCACTTGGCCGTACCTCATCAGGGAATGAATGTCCCTGAAGCTAACCAGTGGTCTGAGAACGAGCTTCAGTCTGAGCCCTCCTGGGTTCTCGACTTCGTACCTGATCACCGTTGCGTTCTTTCCGTGCGGCATGGTTACCGTCTTTTTAATTCTGACGCCGTCGTGTTCGTAGCGGAATGTGGGAAACGGTCTGAGCGAGAACTTTACGAGGTGTTTGTATCCATCGGGATGGATGGAGGACGGATATTCCGAGGACGATAGGTGGAAAGATGCATCTCCGGAGATCTCCTCTTCAATGCCGGTTAGTACCATCATCCTGCCAAAAGGCGGTTCGGAGAAAGGGGCCGCGAGAAGCCCGTGGTACCTTCTGGTGTTTATTCCTGCAACGGTTGAGGATGCGTATCCTCCAAGCCCGTTCGTGATTATCCACTCGCGTGAGAGCATTTCGTCTAGGCCGCTGAACGGGCCGAACTCCACCTCACCACCTATCCACCGGCGTCCGAGATCGCCTGCCAGTAGACGTGAAGTGTCCTATCGACGACCTTGTCCAGCGCAAACTCCTCCAGAACCCTGTTCCTCGCGTTATTTCCTAGCTTTTTTCTCAGCCCTTCATCCTTCAGCAGCTCAACAGCAAACTTGGCGATGTCGTTCGGGTCATCGGGGTTTATGTGGGAGCCGCACCTCTTCGGGCCGAAGGGTATCACCTGCTCCCTGAAGCCCGATGTTCCCTTAGCGCCCACTATCACAGGCTTACCCATGCTCATCGCCTCTGTGCAGACTATACCAAACGGCTCATATTTTGAGGGGAAAACCGCCACATCGCAAGCCGCGTAGTAGGTTATCCTCTCCTCCTCTGGCACGTAGCTAAAGACGCACTTTACGCTGTTCTGGATGCCCATGTGGGAGATCATCTCCTTTATCATGTTCTCCTGGTCGCCCTTCCCCACGAGGACGAGCTTGGCGTTGGGCACCTCGCTGAGTATTGCGGGCATGGCCCTGACTAAGGTATCGGCGCCCTTCACCCATGTCAGTCTTCCTATAAACAGGAGCATCGGGTCGTTTCCCACACCCAGCTTCTGTCTGAGTTCGGCTACTTTTTCAGGCGGCACGTTGTCAGGGTTGTATTTCTGCTCGTCAACTCCGTTGTACACCACCCTTATCTTCTTCTCGTCGTAACCGAGGGAGATGAGCTGATCACGCATAGCGTAGCTAACTGTTATCACTATATCGGCCGCTTTTGCCCCTCCCCTCTCCAGCGCCTTGATGGATGGAGATCCGTCCCCGACCCTTCCCTCCTCCACCGAGTGCAGGTGTATGACCATGGGCTTCTTCAGCGCCCTTTTGGTCACAATGCCGGCCACGGCGGAGAGCCAGTCGTGCGCCACAACAAGATCGAACTTTCTTCCCTCGACCTCTGAGAGCAGGTTCACCGCCTTTGTTGTCGAGAGGATGTTGTAAAGGAGGACCCCCGCGAAGTACCTTTGGGAGTCCAGTGGCCAGCGCTTGACCTCATCCGGGATAAGCGCGGCTAGAAGCTCTGTCACATCCACGGTTATCGGCCTGTGGACCTCAACGCCATCGACGATCTGCTTTGTCGGTGCTCCTTCCACCTTGTTGGAGAAAACCGTGACATTATGCCCGAGTCGCACGAATCGTCTGCTCATCTCGTAGGCGTAGGTGCCCAGTCCGCCCACGAAGAAAGGCGGATATTCATATGAGAAGTACAGGATGTTCACCGGTATCCCCTGTGTTAATGGACACGGAGTGGTTTAAATTTATTTGTCCCGTGATTCGGGATTCACCCGAACTTGTTGTGGATCAATCTGTAACCTCGCCCTTCAGCGGGTATCACACATGCGTCATGAGAACAGCCGACTGGGCGTTCATAAATAGTCCCTCATCGTGACCGCCACATCCTCAGGCATCGCCTCTATAACTGGTTCTAGCTGGAGCCTTTCCATGAAGCCGCAGTCGCTTATGTGGAATGGGGCAGGAGCCGGCCTGCTTATGATCCTCGCATTTAACCAGTAGTATTCTGAAAGATCCTCATCCGATGGTCCTGAAAAGGTCGTGAAGTTCATGCTCCTCACGCCCATATCGTGATATCCTCTGAGAAGTGCAGAGAGCCCATCGCACAGATCCTTCAGTCCGTCTCCGAGCTGATCAAGGGACGAGGCTCCCTCCGCTATTCCTATCACCTCACGGCTTGCTCTGGGAGCGTAGCCGGCAAGCCAGTGCACCCGCCCAGTTCTCCCTATGTACCTCTCGCCCTTCTCTTCCTCGAGCCGCACGAGGTCCATCCAGTAGTTTGAGCCATGTCTCTTCCGGTACTCCATGCTCCTCTTCAAGAGGTTCTCCAGATAGGGAGAGGGTAGCGGCTCCGCGAGTATCTGAACATGAGGGTGGATTATGCTGGACGCTGCAGGCTGCATGTAGTTCCAGCTTATCTGCCAGAAGCGCTGGGATGGATCGAGCTTCATCACGGACCTGAAGTACTGAATGCATGCAGAGAAACAGTCGACTATCATGTCAGCGGGGAACTTATTTAGGGGAAGATAATGATCCTCAGAAAAAACACCGACGGCGTGAAAACCGCCGAACGGGAAGAGATTCGGGAACACGACCGCCCTGCCGACCCTTATCCTCTCACCAAGCCCCGCTGGAAGCTTTGGAGTCTTCTCCTCGATGCTGTGGGGACAGAAAAAACATCTCCCCTCTGATTCCTTCACTATCTTCCTAAGGTCCTCTGATTCAACCGGTGACTGCTTTGGTCTCTTCGTCCTCTCAACGTTTATCCTGCACCTTTCCCCGGTGAGCGGGTCGGTCCTTATCTCTATCAGCTGTTCTACCTCTGAGAACCCGCAGAGCGGGCTTCGGAACCTCGCCAGCTGGTGGGATTTGATGAAGCTTATTCCCCCGCGCATCTTCTCACGGTAGAAGTCTGGGACAGACGATTTTAATTTATCTGCTGGAGAGGATCTTCTCGGCCGCAAGGTTGAGAACGACCTCAGCTATGTCGCAGCTGTACTCGTATACCCTGCGCAGGCTCTCGGCGATAAACCTCAGCATGACAGCATCTCCAAGCAATTTTCTGCCGTGTATCTGGTCCGCTATCGCTTTCTCAACTACAACCATTGATCCCTTTCCTTCGATTACGGCCTCGGCTAGCTCCGTGTCCTCCTTGAAAAGCGACTCCATGGCATTCTCGAAGTATTTCAACGCTATATCTTTCATCTCCACAAATTTTGTCTGCAGCTGAGGGTCAACTCTCCGCTCAATTTCCATTGCGTTTTTTGATATCAGCGCTGCGTGGTCGGCTATTCTCTCAACGCTTTTGACGATCAACCGGTATCCCAGACAATCACGTGCGCTTCTCAGTCCTATATCGCCCAGCACCGCCCTATCTTTTACAGCGGATTTCAGCTGTCTTATGACATACATGCCGAATCGGTCAACGTCGTCGTCTCTGTCCACGATGCTTTCCGCCAAGTTCTGATCCCTGTTGTTCATCAGGGACAGGGCATCTTCCAGCATCGATTTGGCGATGAGCGCCATCCTCCTTATCGCGTCCTTCACGGGAAGTTCCGGGTAGCCCAGAACGATTTTCACAACTATTTCGTTCGGCAGGTCCATTATCACCTCGGTTCCGGCAAGCTTGGTTCTGGTGAAACTTTTTACGGTCTCCCGCTGCGCGGGAGAAATTCGGTCCCGGTCTGACAATATCCTGATCGTGTTGTAGCCCACAAGATAGAGCGACACCAGCTTTCTCGCTATCCTGTTTGGATCCTCATCTGGGGAAATATTCAGGACGGCCTCATCCTTTTTAAATCGTTCCGTGACCGGTGCTGTGGTTATCAGAAGGGACATGT
>JAWCLG010000012.1:0-28748 GCA_038851075.1 Hadarchaeales archaeon (SeqCode)
CTCCACTCCGCCTGCAGTGCGGTTTACCGCAGCTTCGATTGCCGCGCGATTAAAATTTGAATATCCGGGAAAGATGTGCCCGGGCGCAACATCCGTTTTAAGCGCCACATCGGTATGTCTCGGGGCGTAGTGCGGTCCGCCAAAACCGACCGCATTCCTCAAAATTTTTCCATCCGCGGCCGCTTCAATTATGGCAAGCGCAACCGCCTCTCCGGCCCTGCGATCCAACCAGTGCTCGGCAATGCTGCCTATTTCCACAAAAGTCACCGGGACCTCGAGATCACATGGGCCGTGATGCGTGGCCTCCAGCGAAACCGTGTGCGGGAGCTCCAGCTCCTCCCTTGCACGTGCCAGAGCCCTGAGCGCTTTCCACACCGTGCACGGAGATGCAACCGCGAAGATGCCCTCTTCAGGATTCCCTGGAACGTGAACGGTCAGGGACCGCCTGCCGGACTCGGCCACATGCCTCGAGGCCACTATGACCTCATCCGCCTCCTCAGGGAGCCCGGATAATTTTGTGACGTCTCCAGAAACTCTGGCGAGGCGTAAGTTGTGTTCCCCCCGTGAACGGATGAGGTCCTCGACATGCGACGCTATGTTCATGGCTGCGGGATCATCTCTGGACGCTATGACAAGCTTCATTTAATCCATCCAAAATGAGGCTCGATTATGTAAAAAAAATGGTGGGCCCGGAGGGATTCGAACCCTCGACCTTCCGGTATCCGACATCGGGTTATCAGCCGAACGCGCTAACCATGCTGCGCCACGGGCCCCGAACGAGAATCTCGCTGATAGATTAAAACTTTAGCGAGACCAAAAAGGTAAATTGAGCGCTCCAAAACTTTGGCTAGGGTGGGCAGATGAGAATAGCTGTCATCAAAAAGGACGATTGCCAGCCGAGGCGCTGCTCTTATGAGTGCCAGAGCTACTGTCCCGGAGTGAGAACCGGTGAAGAAACTGTGGTGGTGGATGAGAAGAGCGGCAAGCCAAGGATAAACGAAGACCTGTGCAGCGGATGTGGGATCTGCACGCACAAGTGCCCCCTGCATGCCATACACGTGGTCAACCTTCCGGGTGAGCTGGAGGGAAAATGCGTTCACAGGTACATGCCGAACGGATTCGCGCTTTATGGCCTTCCGATACCGAGAAAAGGAAGCGTGATCGGGCTCGTTGGAAAGAACGGGACCGGAAAAACAACATCCCTGCAGATACTGTCCAGAGCCCTCAGACCAAACCTTGGAAGACCTAACGGAGCTGAAAAGGACGACCTGAACGAGTTCTTCAGAGGATCCGAGCTTCTGGCTTACTTCAGGGACATCGAAAAATTGAGGCTGATATACAAGCCCCAGAACGTTGACGTCATCCCGAGGCTCACAGGCGGAAGCGTGGGTGAAATCCTGAGCAGGGTGGATGAAAGGGGCGAAGTCGAAAAGCTGATGAAAGACCTGGAGCTGGATGCCATTTCCGATCGTGATGTTGGAAACCTGAGCGGCGGAGAGCTCCAGAGGCTCGCAATAGCGGCGGCTGCGGCCAGAGAGGGAGACGTTTACTACTTTGACGAACCCAGCTCACACCTGGATGTCTATCAGAGGCTTAAGGCCGCACGGGTGATAAGGAAAATCGCGGAAACCGCATCGGTGATAGTTGTGGAACACGACCTCGCGGCCCTCGACTACGTCTGCGACCAGGTCCACGTGGTATACGGACAGCCTGGAGTTTACGGGGTCATATCCTCTCCTCAGGGGGTCAGGTCCGGTATAAATTCATTTCTTGACGGTTACCTGAAAACAGAGAACATTAGGTTCAGAAAGGAACCCATAAAATTCGATGTCAGACCTTCTCTGAGGGCTGAGGGAGGCGGAAAGGAGCTGTTCAGTTACGGGGATCTGAGAAAATCATTTCCTGATTTTGAGCTGGAAGTCACGCCCGGAAAGCTTTACAGGGGAGAGGTCATTGGAGTGGTAGGGCCCAACGCAATCGGAAAAACAACTTTCATAAGGATGATGGCCGGAGAGATAGAGCCCACCTCCGGAACCGTGAAATCGAACCTGAGCATATCGCACAAACCGCAGTACCTTGAAAGAGCGGACGCCGACGTGAGATCCTACATCCTCTCCGCAGTCGGTGAGTTCGATCAGATGTTCGAGCCCGAAATCGCTGGTCCCCTGGAGCTTTCCCGGCTAATGGACAGACGCGTGGAAGAACTCAGCGGCGGAGAACTCCAGCGGGTTGCCATAGCGTGCTGTCTCGGAAAACCGGCAGACATCTACCTGCTTGACGAGCCAAGCGCATATCTTGATGCCGAAGAAAGGCTGCAGGTGGCCAGGGTAATAAGGAGGATCGTGGAAAAGAGGGAATCGTGCGGATTCGTGGTGGATCACGACATGCTGTGCATAGACATAATATCTGACAGACTTCTCGTCTTCTCAGGCACGCCAGGAAAACACGGCAGGACGAACGGGCCTCTCGAAATGCGCAGCGGCATAAACATGTTCCTCAGCCACGTCGGAGTGACATTCCGCAGGGACCCGCAGACGGGCAGACCCCGCGCGAATAAGCCAGGCAGCGCGCTCGACCGGGAACAGAGGGAGAGGGGAGAGTACTTTTACCTTTAACGAATAACTCTCTAATGGGACCGGAAATGGGATTCACCGAGGACATGGAGTGGCTGAAGAGCGACGAAGAAGGACTGAAAAAAATATTTCTGATCGTCGCTGAAGGCAATGGAAGAACAACGCGGGAGATAAAGGAGATCTACGGATCGAAGGAGTGGTGGCCGGTAAAGGTTTATCTGGACGCTCTTCTGAAGAGAGGCCTCATATTTGAAAAGGAGGGACGCACTTACGCTCTGACGGATAACGGAAAAAAACTCGTTGAGGGGATAAAGGCCATAGGGCGCCTGCAGGAACTCATCTAAATCGAGAGTTCCCCAACGTTGCCCCCTTTTATCAGGACCACTGCGCGCCTGCCCTCCTTCCCGATCTCCTCCACGTTCTCCATAAGAAGGTTCATGTACTCATCGTACTGCACGAGCTTTCCCCTGAACTTCCTGCCGTCCTTCACGGTCACTATCACCGTGGAGTTCAGGAACTTCTCCAGGCTTCCGGTATCAGGCTGTTCATCCGGCATGCATAAGTAATTTTATCAGGGCATTCAAATAGCTTACCTGAGAGCGTGAGGAGGATAAAGATAACCTGCCGTGACTTTTCGGTCGGCGCGGTGATGCTTGACGTCAGACCGGTGACCGCGATGAGTATATGGGAGGCCTTGCCGCTCGAGGCCGATGCCGAGATATGGAAGGAGGAAGTGTACTTTGAGATACCGACCAAGATCGAACCCGAGAGTCCGACCCCCAGAACCTCAGCTGGGGATGTGTCCTACTGGCCGGAGGGACCGGGATTTTGCATATTCTTCGGAAAATCTCAGCCCATAAGTCCGGTGAACACATTTGCGCGCATAGAGGGCGGGATTGAGAAGTTTAGGAGCGTAAAAAGCGGAGACAGGATAAAGGTGGAAAGGTTCTAGATCACACCGGTCATCCTGGCCAGATTCTCCGCAGCCCTTCTGCTGAGCCCGTTTTTGAGAACAGTGTACCTGTCCGGTCTTATTCTGTGGGCAACTGTCAGCGCTTTTATCACGTGCTTCGGGCTTATGCCCAGCTCCCTTGCCGTTGTGGGTGCGCCTATCGCGCGCAGCGCGTCCCTTATAGATTCCCAGTCCTCTCCTTGAAGGCAGGCAATCATGATCGCACCCACACCGCACTGTTCTCCGTGAAGGGCTGGCTTTGGAGCTATTATGTCGAGGGCGTGGCTGAACATGTGTTCCGACCCGCTGGCCGGCCTGCTGCTTCCTGCAATCGCCATTGCAACGCTGCTCGATATCAGTGATTTTACAACCTTTCTCACGCTCTCCTCGGTGTGTTTCCTTATCACTGCTGCGCTGTCCATCACCAGCTGCGCGCTTACCACGGAAAGGGTCGCGGCATACTCGCTGTATGGCTCCCCCTTCAGGCGATGTGCCATCTCCCAATCCTTGACCGCGGTGAGGTTTGAAATCAGATCGCCGCAACCGGCAGCGAGAAGTCTGTGGGGCGCCCGCTTTATTATCAGCGTATCCGCGACAATGGCTATCGGGGGATGGGTTTCGAGTGAGGTTGGCTTCTCGGTTCCGTGAATCGAGGCTCTTGATGAGGCAATTCCGTCGTGCGAAGCCGCTGTCGGGACCGAAATGAAGGGCTTGTTCTCTAGAAAAGACGCGAGCTTGGCAACGTCTATTGACCTCCCTCCCCCAACGCCTACCATGAAATCTATCATGCCGCCCCAGGTTCTCCTTATTCTCTCCACGGTCTTCGTATCGGCCTCTTTTATCACCTCATGGAAAACGCTGAAACCGCTTCGTGAGAGCATTAACCCGGCCCTTCTTCCGGCAATTCTGTATGTCGTCGGGTCTGAGATTATCAGGGCGCGCTTCCCAGGGCATAGCCGCCCGCACACATCCGCAATGTCTTCGAACACGCCTGGACCCATCCAGACCTCGCGCGGAAGCTGAATCCGCTTTGGTTCCTTCAAAACTACACCAGACCAGAATTACCCGGTAAACTTTAAATATGAATAGCCCCTGCTCATTTATGGTTGCTTTTCATGCAACGCTTTTGAGGGTGTACTGAGTTGAAAGAGGAAAAGATGGAATACCTGAAGGGTACCACAACCGTAGGGATGGTGTGCGAGGACGGAGTGGTGATGGCGACCGACACCAGAGCCACCATGGGTTACGAGGTCGCCAGCAAGACAGCAAGAAAAATATACAGGATAACTGACCGCATAGCGTTCACCGTCGCCGGAGGGGTTGCAGACACGCAGCACCTTGTGGACGTGATGAGGGCGGAGGCAGGATACTACGAGATGAAAGAGGGAGTTCCGATGGGCGCAGGGGCGTGCGCAAGGCAGGTTGCAATGCTGATGAACGCCAGCAGGTTCTACCCTTATCTGGCAAACCTGCTTGTCGGAGGAATGGACAACGGAAAACCGGCGCTTTTCTTTCTAGATATGGACGGAGGCATGACTGAGGAAAAGATGGTGGCGACCGGATCCGGGTCACCTGTGGCGTACGGATTCCTAGAAAACAGCTTCCGTGAGGGCATGAAGACAAAGGAAGCCCTGCCGATAGCGATAAAGGCGATAAGGACCGCGATGAAAAGAGACATAGCAACCGGTAACGAGGTAATGGCCGCCGTTATAACCGGTGATGGTTACAGAGAACTCACACCCGATGAGATAAAGAGCCTCGCATAAACAAGCTGATTCCATGGCCGCTGAAGAACTGCTGAAGGAGATAAAGAGGATAGTCAAGGAAGAGACGCCATTCTCGGACTCGGTGGTAGATATAGACTTCGAGGGTCCGAAGGTGGTGCTATACTGCGAGAACCTGGACCTTCTCATGGAGAACGGAGACGCGATAAAGGAGCTGGCAAGGAAGATCAGGAAGAGGGTTATACTCAGGCCGGACCCGTCAATACTCACCGACCAGAAATACGCCGAGGAGAAGATCAGAGAGATGGTGCCCGCCGAGGCCGGAATAACCGACATAATTTTCAACGGTGATGTTGGGGAGGTCGTGATCGAGGCGGAAAAACCCGGAGTGGTCATAGGCAAGGGCGGGTCGTTGCTCAGGGAGATAAACTACCGGATAAAATGGACTCCGCGCGTTATACGCTCGCCGCCCGTTAAATCCGATCTCGTGCGCAAGATACGCCTCTCCATGCTGCAGAGCGCCTCTGACCGGAGGGATCTGCTCAGGAGAATAGGCAGAAGGATACACAGGGAAGCCAAGGCCCGCGGAGACTGGGTGAGGCTCACAGCCATGGGCGGGGCGCGTGAGGTCGGGCGTTCCTGTTTCCTCCTCCAGACTCCGGAGAGCAGGATAATGATAGACTGCGGGATAAACGTGGCATCCGAGGACAGGGCTTATCCGCACCTAGAGATACCGGAGGTCAGAATATCAGAGCTCGACGCGCTGGTCATCTCCCACGCACACCTGGACCACTCCGGTTTCGCGCCCTACCTCTTCAAGTACGGATTTGACGGTCCGGTTTACTGCACCGCTCCCACGAGGGATCTGTCCGTCCTCCTGCAGCTCGACTACGTTGAAATTGCGGAGAGGGAGGACAAACCGCTGCCATATGACAAGAAGGACATCATAAATTTCCTGTCGCACTGCATACCACTCGAATACGGGGACGTGACAGACATCGCTCCTGACGTGAGAATAACAATGCACAACGCCGGACACATACTCGGGTCATCAATAGTGCACTTCCACATAGGGGAGGGGCTGCACAACATCGTGTACACCGGTGACCTGAAGTTCGACAGGTCAAGGCTGCTGTCACCAGCCATCTGCACATTTCCGAGGGTTGAAACTCTGGTGATTGAGAGCACCTACGGAGGGGCCGAGGACATACAGCCGCCGCGCGATGACGCGGAGAGAGAGCTGATCAACATAATAAATGACACCGTGAGGAGGGGAGGAAAGGTCATGATACCGGCATTCGCGGTGGGGAGGGCTCAGGAGGTGATGGTGCTCCTGGAAGACTCGAGAAAAAACGGAACAGTTGAGAACGTTCCCGTTTATCTCGACGGCATGATATGGGAGGCCACGGCGATACACACGGCATACCCGGAGTACCTGTCGCAGGACCTGAGGGAGCGCATATTCAGGGCGGACGAGAACCCGTTCCTCTCGGAGAACCTGGTGAAGGTGACCGGCCCGGACCAGAGGAGTAAGATCATAGATGGCGAGCCCTGCGTGATAATATCAACGGCCGGAATGATGGCCGGAGGACCCATACTAGAGTATTTCAAGCACCTCGCGCCTGACCCCAAAAACTCGCTGGTATTTGTCGGATACCAGGCGGAGGGATCTCTGGGCAGAAGGATTCAGGGAGGGTGGAAGGAGATACCGCTCAGGGGGAATGGGGGAAAAGTTGAGGAGGTGAAGGTAAACCTTGATGTTAAAACTGTGGAAGGGTTCAGCGGCCACACGGACAGGGCGCGTCTGCTGAACTACGTCAGGAGAATGTCATCAAAGCCGCAGAAAATAATAACCATACACGGAGACGAGAGCAAGTGCCTTGACCTGGCAAGCACGCTGCACAGACTTTACAGAACAGAAACCAGAGCGCTGACAAATCTGGAAACAGTGCGGCTCCGCTAGATATCGTCGAGATCACTGCCCTGGAGGGGTTTCACCGTCGCCCTCCCGTCAACTATGGCGCTATTTCCTTTTGGGTCCAGTATTATCAACTTGGCTCTCTCCTCTCCCCGCTTTATTCTCTCTATCCTGTCCATGTTTTCCCTTCCCCTTCTGCGACCCTCCTGACCGGCACTCTGCGTAGCTATCCTCATCGCTTCCATGACTCTGTCAAGCACACCCTCAACGTTCGAGACGTATCCCTGGGAGGCGGGCCCGGGCTTCACCACGACCTCGAGCTCAGGAATCTTTATCACTCCGGTGCTGGACTTGACCACCCTGACCTTCATATCGTCCTCTGATGTTATCTCGAACTCATAGACCCGGGGTTCCCTGCTCTCGGTCTGCATGACGTCGGACTGCCTGAAGCCGCACCTCGTGCATAAAGCCAGCGTTTCCATGATTTCTCCGAAGTACGGTATATCGTCTATCCTTCCTCTGACGCTGAATGTTCCCTCTGAGCCGCAGAGAGGACATTTCTCCACCGGGAGCGCGAACTCCCGCTTTCTCATCGGTTCACCAAAATCAGGAGGCCTTTTTGAACTCTATGCTGACGAACTTTGGAGTCGCAATGACCTTGGAGTCCGTCAGGCGGCCGACGTTCCCTCCGATCGCGTGGCATATTCCCTTTATCTGATCTATGGCCCTCTTAAGCTCCTCCGGGTTCTGGCTCATCAACGCGCTTATCTCGATTACCATAATATTTCCGTTCTTCAGTTCCTCCGCTATCTCCTGCACATCGAGCAGACTGCGCATCTCTATGCTCTTTATGTATATCGGCTCTATCTCAGCGTTTGGCTTTGAGGTCTTTGAATCGATTTCCACGACCGGAACCTCCGTGGCACCTACCGATGGAGAGTCACCGCCAAAAATTCTTCTTATTGCCCTCAACCTCTCACCTATCACTTTAAGTCTCTCATTGCTATTTAACTTTACTGTGCATGACCGAAGTGCCTCCTACTCACTCCAACAGTTTCCATATGCGGTCACCAACGTGATGTATGGTCCTGATAACCTTGCCTTTCGGCGCAACCATTTCCCCGGAATCCACCAGAGCAATCCCGACGGCGATCGGTTTTCCGTGTCTCTCGTCCACGACCGCCACGCAGACGCCGGCTACTATCCCGGGATCCGCCCTTCTAACGCCCGGAGCCATGACATCCGCACCTGCCGCAACGTGCGGTACTGCCCCCATGTCCACCGTCACCCTCGGAAGTACGGCTCCTTCCAAAAGCGCATGAACTGTCGGACAGAATCTGCCCTCATGTTCGAACAGCAACGGCTTTTTTCCTGCCACGATTATTATTTCACCGCTGTCCAGCTCCATCATCTCTGCATTCTCAAGACTTTCCGGCCTTATGCCAAAACCTGAAGAAAGGAGCACAACCTCCTTCATCTCCCTTTTCCTCGGCCTGTACCTCCTGATAACTGGCAGTTTCGCACCTCCTGACTTAACTTTTAAGAATATCTCTGGATATATGCCACCCGGTCTCCCAGAAAGGTTAAAATATCGGTCTGATGATGATGTGATGATTCGATGACGCAGAGACCGCTAGACGTGCTGAACAGGGCGCTCGGGTCCTCGGTGCTGGTCGGACTCAAAGGAGGAAGGGAGCTGAGGGGAAAGCTCTCCGGATTCGACGTACACGTTAATCTGGTTCTCGAGGAAGCCGAGGAGATACAGGGCGGAGAGGCCGTCAAGAGATATGGGGTCATGGTTATCAGGGGAGACAGCGTCGTTTACATTTCTCCAGCGGGCTGAGGCGGATGGTCAAGGGAACTCCTTCAATGGGGAAGCGTCACAAGGTACAGCACATACGTTGCCGGAGATGCGGAAGACGCGCTTACCACGCCCAGAAGGGAGTGTGCGCGGCATGCGGCTACGGAAAATCCAGGAAGATAAAACGCTACAGCTGGAAGAACAAAAAGGTCCAGGGACTGCGGCTGAAGTAACATCGTTTACCTCCAAAACCATCAAAAGATAAAAGGAACTACACTCTTCTGGTGGGCCGGTAGATCAGCCCGGTATGATCGTCCGCTTGGCATGCGGGAGGTCGCGGGTTCAAATCCCGCCCGGTCCACCTAACTTAAAAACGATTTATACCGGACTGCCTAGATTCATTGGGGCCCGTGGTCTAGTGGTATGACGTCACCCTGACACGGTGAAGTTCCGGGGTTCGAATCCCCGCGGGCCCACCACAAATATTAAAACAGGTTTTTCGCGGGATCGGGCTGGATATGGCTATAAAAGGTACAGCAACTAGGAATGTGGGGAAACATGGGCGAAAGCGAGTTGATGCCATTCGGTCGCGCGGATAAAAAGACATGCGCATCATCTTCAAACAGGGGTACTGTAAAAAAGGACGCCTGACAGCCATGAAGCGGATTCTGCCGGCGTTTATCATCTCATTCCTCATTCTCGCGCTAGCGTCCGGGGCGGCCTTGGCCTCGGTAGAAAACGCGGGAGTGACCCCAGAGAACGGACCGTGGACTTATGAATTCACGTTCTACATGAGCTACAGGGGCGAGTCTGGAATCGATATTAAACCTGAATATCCCCTGCTGTACCTTGATAGCGTCGGGATTCCGATGTCTGAAAACGATCCTTTTGATAATGACGCCTCCGATGGAAAAATCTATGTGCTCACATGGCGGCCGGGCGCTGAAAACGTCGGCCCGCATTCGTTCTATTTCGTGGCCGTTTTAGAAAACGATGATGTGATAAGATTTCCATCCGAGGGTGAGATCGAAGGACCGGACGTACTTAGAGTGAAGCCGCTGTTCATCTGTTCGGTTTCAAAAAGTGAGGCCATGCCCGGTGAGAAAGTGACGATCTCGGGAACTGTCGTGACAGCTGATGAAAACCTGCCGATCAGCGGGTCCGATCTAGAGGTTTACCAGATGGTATATGAAAATGAGATTCTCGCCGGAAGCACCAGAACCGGGCCCGACGGTGAATTCTCGATGGAGGTGCAACCTCAGGAACAGGGCATCTACTGCTACAGGGTCAGGATCACAGATAACCTGCACTACGAGGAACCTGTTTCTAAGAGGCTTTACGTGTCGACCATAGATAAAGTAACTTTGCTGCTCGGATATTCGGGAGCACTCGCCGTGATAGCCGTGATCCTGTGCGTCCTTATAACATCTGGCCTTGGAAGAAAGAACGCCATAGCAATCTCTGTGCTCGGAGCAATTATCGGATTTTTGCTGATGTACCTTGGTGCCGGAGAACTTGGAGTGCTCGCAGCCGGGGCAATATCCGGATACATATGGTCAAAAAACTCACGCGAGTGGAGCAAGCACGTGAGGATGGGAATCGCCACAGGGATCATAATCGTGTTTATAGTGGGTACGCTTCTCGCCTACCTGCTAACGCTTCCACCGGATTTAATCGGGTTCGTCTTTTCCGTCACGCAGGGAGAGATGACCTCATATCTGATCCAGTGGGCCATATCATCAATCTTCATGTTTCTTGCGCTCGCGGCACTGGGCGCGATAATCGGGGGGCTCATCCGCAAGCTCTTAAACCCTCAGGTGAAAGAGGTTCAGCGGTAGCGGGGAAGTCGCAGCGGGGTAGAGCGGGAAGCGCGCGCTTCTCTGCCCCTAAGGCAGCATGGAGTGCCCGCCGGGCTCATAAGGCGTCGGATTTTGTGTCCGACACTCCTGCGATACCCGGAGACGCCTGTGTGTAAATCTCAGGCGCCGGAAGTCGGTGGTTCAAGAGGGGACGGCAAAAACGTCCTCTGGGATTCCACCCCCCGCTACCACAAAATGCGGCATGTCTGCATTCGATCAATAATGGTGGGACTGATGCTGACAACCATACTGATAATGATACCGGCCATCTTCCTGCTCGGTCCAGGAGGAGGGGCGGTCATCGCGCTGAGCAAAGGTATACCCCCGGCCGAAACTATGTTGCTCGTGAGCGCAATACACGCCGGACTGGTTCCGGTGTGGTTTGGAATTTTCGAACTCATCCACTACACGCTAAGATACAACAAGAGAATAATCGACATGATCTCAAGACGCGTAAAAATCGGGAGGAAAATCACGAAAAACGCAAACTCGAACATCCAGGAGTTCGAGAGGAGAGTGGGACAGTGGGGACTAGGGCTCGGCACGGTCGCGTTCACCTTCGTATTCGGCATCTCATGGGCAGCGCTCATCGCATACATGATGAACATCAAGGAGAGAACGATATTTCTGTCGGTTACTGCGGGGGCCATAGCCTCGGCGATATTCTGGACCGCTGTTTATTCAGGTCTCACCTGGCTCGTGCCCAACATATGGATGGTCTACGTTGCGGGCTTAATCATGGCCCTCGGAGTGATGACGTACAACAGCGGAAAGGAACGCAGAGTCGTTGAAGAAATGGCAAAATCTCTCGATAAAATAATAGGCCATGGGCGGAAATCTACCTGAGCATGTCTTTCCTGTAAAGATATTCGGCAGCGAGAACCGCTCCTCTAGCAGCTCCGAGCTCCGTGTTGTGCGATAGTACCGTGTACTGGAAGCCCCTCTCGAATGAATTTGCCTCCACACCTCCAATGGCAACGACCATTCCTCCACCGATCATGCAGTCGAACCTTGGCTGCGGCCTGTCTCTTTCTTCCATGACCACTATTGGTCTCTCAGGAGCGTTTGGCAGCTTCAACCTCTGGGGCTCGCTCACATAATTCATCCATGCCTCTTTCAGGTCGGCCACATCGCACCTCTTGGAGGTCTGAATGAAAACAGACTCGGTGTGTCCGTGAAGCACCGGGACCCTGTTGCACTTGCAGGTTATCCTGAACCCGGCGGGCTCTATTCTGCCATTTTTCAGATTTCCAAGTATTCTAACGGTTTCCCTTTTCACCTTATCTTCCTCCTTCTCGATGTACGGTATCACGTTTCCCTCAAACGTACCCGGAACAAAGGAATCCTGCTCGAAAGGAAGACCGGGCCCCTGGGCCATTCTCTGCTCCTCCCACCTGGAAACGGCAGCGTAACCAGCTCCTGAAACCGCCTGCATTGATGCCATGATCACGCTTTCCAGCCCGAAGGCATCGTAAACCGGCTTGAGCGAAAGGGCTAGTCCTATGGTCGTGCAGTTAGGCTGCGGCACGACGAATCCCTTCCAGCCTCGGTTTTTCCTCTGGACCTCAATCATGTCAAGGTGGGACTCGTTAACCCCGGGAAGATACGTGAAACTGTCATCGAAATAGCGAAACGCAGAGGCCGTGCTGACCACCGGTTTTTTCTTCGCCACCTCCCCCTCGACCTCCAGCGCAACTTCGGACGGTAGGGCTGAGAAGAACACATCCGCCTCATCCGCCTTAACTTCACCGACATTTCCGACTCTGATCTCAAGCACATTGCTCTCGGGTTTTGCATTCAGGAACCACCTTGAATTTTTTCCACCGTAATCAAGGGCTTCCGCGTATGACCTGCCCGCGGACCTGCCCGAGGCGTACAGCGCAACTATTTCGAACCATGGATGCCTCTGAAGATTGAACACGAACTTTTGCCCGACCTCTCCAGTTGCACCCAGAATTCCCGCTCTGAGCCTATCCATTGACATCCGAATCATTTACAACACCTCTGATAAAAAAGATACGGGGAAAAGAAATGCCACGAAGGAAGTACGGACACATGGTTGGACCTCTGCCAACACCGCCACCGCCTGAAAAGTGCAGGTTCTGCAGGCGCGGGATTCCATGTCCATACCACAAAAAAGCTGAAAAACGGTGAGCTGAAAGCCGTGCGTTTTATTTGAGTCCAAGGACGTCCTGCATATCGTGTACTACTCCAGGCTTTCCGCTTTTCACCACGTAACGGATGGCCCTTATAACTCCTGCAGCGAACGCCTCCCTGCTGTGCGCCCTGTGAGTAACCTCTATTCGCTCCTCCGGCCTCGAGAATATCACAGTATGGTCCCCCACAATCTCTCCTTCTCTGATTGACCGAATCTTTATTTCTCCAGCGTCTTTTTTCAGCGCTCTCGCTATCATTTGCGCAGCTTTTTTTGCAGTGCCGCTCGGTGCATCCTTTTTGTGAATGTGGTGGACCTCAACAATCTCCACATCGTACTCGTCTCCAAGCATCCTGGCCGTGTTCTCCACGGACCTGAAGAAAACGTTTACGCCGACAGACATGTTTGGAGATATGACTGCACGTATCCTTGACCTCCTGATGGCCCTGCTAATCGTTCTGAATTGATCCTTTGTGAATCCCGTGGTTCCAACCACCACGGAGACTCCTTCATCCGCAGCCGTTTTTATGTTCTCAACCGCGGCTGTGGCGTTGGTGAAATCAACCAGCACATCAGGCTTTGATTTTCTGATCACGGAAGCCAGATCATCAGCCCCAACTATTTTGACACCAAGCCTCCCAGCTCCGGTCATCTCACCCGCGTCCTTTCCTATGTCCTGACATCCTGGGGCATCAACTGCGCCAACCAACTTCATATCCCTCTGCCTAGATATGCTCCGGATTATTAACTGTCCCATCCGCCCGCACGCGCCGCAGACAACTACTCCTATCACTTTCGCACCAGCTTCATCTCGACCAGCAGCTTGCGCAGCTTTTCTCTGTTTTCAGACTCCATCTCAACAAGGGGGAGCCTGAGACCCCCTGCCGGCATTCCCATCATGTTCATAGCAGTCTTGATTGGGGCTGGATTCGTCTCTATGAAAAGCGCCTTGAAAAGCGGCGCCAGCTTTTTGTTTATCTCCTCAGCTTTTTTCACGTTTCCTGACCTGAACGAATCTACAAGATTCACTATCTCGCCCGGCACTATGTTAGATGCAACAGAAACCACTCCCACTCCCCCAAGTTTCATTATCTCAAGGGTGTCAGAGTCGTTTCCTGACGTGACGACAAAATCCTTCCCCCTGGTAATCTCGATTATCCTAGAAACCTGCTTCATGTCACCAGTGGCCTCCTTAACCCCGACGACGTTTTTAAGGTCTGCAAGCTTCGCCATTGTTTCAGGGAGCATGTTCACTCCTGTCCTTGACGGGATATTGTAGATTACCTGCGGGATGTCCACCTCCTCAGCGATTTTCTTGAAGTGCGCATACAAACCGGCCTGCGTCGGCCTGTTGTAGTAAGGCACAACGATCAGAGCACCATCTGCGCCGACCTCCTTCGCATGCCTTGTAAGCATGATTGCCTCCCACGTGCTGTTGCTTCCTGTCCCCGCAAGCACAGGGACTCTGCCACTCGCAGCCTCAACAACCAGCTCAACAACACGATTGTGCTCCTCGTACGATAGAGTTGAGCACTCCCCTGTGGTCCCAACCGGAACCAAGCCATGTATGCCGTTTTTTATCTGGAACTCCACGTTCTTTTTAAGCCCTTTTTCGTCTACCTCTCCGTCCTGACCGAAGGGAGTAATCATCGCAGTATACGCTCCTTCAAACACCGGGCCTCACCTAAACCTTCATCATGCCCTCTCTGAAAAGCTTGAGCGCTCTTTCTCTGTCCTCCCATTTGACAAAAAAGCTTATCGAAGCTCTGCTCGAGAGTATCTCGACTATGTTGATTCCGGCTCTCGCCACGGGCTCCGTGAGCTTTGCTATAACTCCAGGAGTGTAGATGAACTTCTCGCTCTGTGCAGTTATCATGGCAAGGCCGTCCTCACTTGTAACTGCCTTCATGTGCCTATCCCTTACCACAACCCCGTGAACAAGCTTCAATGCCCTTTCCGCGTCCTCGCCTGAAACGTAAACGGAAAACGACCTGGGACCTATGGAGACGCCAAATATATTGACCCCGGCCCGGCTCAGCGGTGTGGCAACCTTGGTCAGAATGCCCGGAGTGCGCTGCATCTCCTCTCCGACAACAGTCAGCATTGAGAGCATTTTACCGTAAAGCTCGACTCCCTCGGCCTCATTCTCCTTTGGTCCAACTATAACAGTCCCCTCCGCACTCAGATTTCCGTGCCTGAAGTGTATAACCTTTGCTTTTATCTTTGGATCTTTGTAGTTCATTGCCCTGGGGTGCATTACCTTGGCACCGAACCTCGCCAAATCCCTCAGCTCCTCCACTGTTATTTTAGGGAGGATCTTGGCCTCGCTTACGATATTCGGATCTGTGGTCATCACTCCATCAACATCCGAGACAATTATCGTCTCATCTGCGCCTATGCATTTTCCCACCACGAATCCGGTGATGTCACTTCCGCCTCTCCCTATCGTCGTTATGTCCCCGGATCTGGTGCGTCCTAGAAATCCGCATATGACCGGCACGATTCCTCTCCTGAGCAGGGGGACGATGTACTTCCTCGTCCTCCTGACCGTCTCCTCTATGTCGATATTGGCGCTGCCGAATCCGTCATCCGTGATCACCGGCCATCTTCCGTCCCTTGGGTCAATAAACTCTGACGGGACGCCTAACCTTTGTAATGCTGCTGAAAACACCCTGACGCTGGACCTTTCCCCGAGGGCCATTATGAAGTCCAAGTCTTTTCTATCCGCAACGCCGCACCTCTTCGCTGCTTCTATAAGGGCATCTGTCGTGTGGCCCATAGCAGAAACTACCACGGCGACCCTGTTTCCCCTCCTGTATTCTCTCTCAACCGCCCTAGCGCAGAGAAGAACACGTTCAACATTTCCAACGCTCGTACCGCCGAACTTTACGGATATTGTCCTCAACTACAACCACCGGGGTATCCTGTCAAGCTGCGTTATGTATTCAAACGTCTCTCTTTCACGTATCAACTCGGCCCTTCCACCTTTAACCATCACAGCTGCGGGGCGCGACTGGGCCGTGTGCTGGTTCGACATTGAAAGCCCGTATGCTCCCACATCGAATATTGCCGCAATGTCTCCTTGCTCAGGTCTCTGAAGCATTCTTTCCTTTCCCAAGAAATCGCCTGACTCGCACAGGGGCCCGGCAACGTTCGCCAGCACATCGTTTTTATCTGAAATCTTGTTTGCAAGTTCTATGTGGTGGTAGGCGCCGTATAACGCCGGCCTGATCAGGGCGTTTATTCCTCCATCCACAGAAACCCACACCGGCATTCCCGGTCTTTCCTTCACATAACCCACTCTGGCAAGCAGCACCGTGGAGTCTCCGACAATGTATCTGCCCGGCTCAAAGCAGAGCGTGATGTCCCGGATGCCTTTTTCCTCGGCCACCCTTCTGACAACCTCGACCATCGCCTCTGCCACTTCACCGGGCTGCAGCTCCTTATCCTCGGGCCTGTACGGGATTCCTATTCCGCCTCCAAAGTCAACGTGAGAGAGATTTATTCCTGCTCTGTCCCTGATCTCAACCACCAGTGCCATCAGCTTCTCCGCCTCCTCCACAAACGGGGCCACATCCAGAAGCTGCGACCCTATGTGAGCATGAATCCCTACCACCTCGACCTCCTTCATTCTCGCGGCCGTTCTATACGCCTCCAAAGCCTGTCCGCTGGGAACATCAAAGCCGAACTTGCTCTCCCTGAGACCGGTCGCTATGTATGGGTGCGTGGAGACCCTCACATCGGGGTTTACGCGAAAACTCACCCTGGCGCGCTTTCCGAGCTTGGTAGATATTTTGCCGACAAGAGAAAGCTCCTGAAAACTGTCAACATTTATAAGCACCCCGTTTGCTATCGCCATCTCAAGTTCTCTCTCCGTCTTATGGTTTCCGTTGAAAACCATTTTATCCGGATGAATTCCGGCCTTAAGCGCTATTCTGAGCTCGTTAATCGAGCTCACATCCGCTCCTGACCCCTCGCTCTGAAGCACCTTCACTATAGCGCTGTTGAAATTTGCCTTAAGCGCGTAGAAAACCGTCACTTTCGGCCATCTTTCAGAAAATGCCCTGTAAAATCTGCGGTACTTTTCCCTTATTCTGTCCTCGTCCGTGACGTAGAGCGGGGTCCCGTATCGCTCCGCAAGGTCAACGGCGTCCGCCCCGCCTATCACGAGGTGTCCGCTGGTGTTTACGCTGAAGTGTGATTTCAGCATCAGCACCTGCGCTCGACCTCCCTTATGGAATCCTCCAGTATATCAAGGCCAAGCTCCAGATCTCTCTCGGGGATAGTTAGAGGTGGGGCGATCCTTATGGATGACTTTCCTCCTCTAAAGAGCAGCAGTCCGCGCCTGAGCGCCTCCTGCATGACCATTTCTCTCTGATCTACACCGGGCTCCTTTGTCCTTTTGTCGCTCACGAACTCGAGCGCCATCAGAAAACCGAGACCCCTCGCCTCTCCAACTATCCTTGAACTCTGCTCAATCTCCTGGAGACGTTTCAACGCCTTGCTGCCGAGCCTTGCGACCCTATCAACAAGATTTTCCTCCTCAATGATCTTCAATCCCTCAACGGCTACCGCACAGGCCAGAATGTTGCCGCCGAAGGTGGATGCGTGCGCTCCAGGCTTCCAGTCCATGACCTCCTCTGAGGCCACTGTGGCTCCGAGCGGTGCAATCCCTCCCGCCAGTCCCTTCGCCAGGCATATTATGTCCGGGACAACCTTCCAGTGATCTATGGAAAACATCTTCCCGGAACGGCCGAGACCTGCCTGCACCTCATCTGCTATGAATATCCAGCCGTTTTCCTCACACAGCTCTTTGAGCATCGGATAAAAGTCCGGCGGTGGAATGATGTATCCGGATGTTCCCTGCACGGGCTCTGTTATAACGGCTGCAACCTCGTCCGCCGGAATCCTGTCCTTTACTGCCTTCATTATGTACTCTATGCACATATGTGAGACCTCTGATGGCTTCCATCCCATCGGAGGCCTGTAAGGATTCGGAAAAGGCATGAAGCTCACCCCGGGAACAAGCGGGGCGAACTTCTCCGAGTATTTCACGTTGCTGGTCAGGCTGAGCGCGCCCATCGTACGTCCGTGGAAACCTCCTTCAAACGCTATCATCCTCGGGCGCCCGGTGTGCCACCTAACGCACTTGAAAGCTGCCTCCACGGCCTCGGTTCCGCTGTTCCCGAGGTAGACTCGCTTATTGAACTTCCCTGGAGTGATTTTAACGAGGCGCTCCGCAAGCTCAACCTGCGCCTCGTAGTAATAGTCAGTTCCGGCGAAGTGCGTGATCTTTCTGAGCTGCCTCTCTGCCGCACGGATGATACGTGGATTCGAGTAACCATAATTAACAACGAACATTCCTGAGGTCAGGTCAAGTATGACGTTACCGTCCACGTCTCTCAGGTAGCATCCCCATCCCTCCTCGGCGACCACCGGTTCAGCCCGTGTGTATGACTGCGATATCACCTTCTGATCCCTGGCAAGAATCTTCTTGGCCTTTGGGCCTGGTATCTGTTTTACTATCTTCGGACCTCTCCCAAGCCACTTTGGCTTCACTTCAACACCTTCTTACAAATCTGCTCTGCATATTTAAAAAACAGGGAGATGTTGCCTATAAGCCCATATTGTGGAGGTCCTAAAATGAAGGGCCCACTGGGTTGTTTTATTTACCTGTAGAACTGAGATTTTCTGGGTTCACATTGGGAGAATACGTAAAGTGCGAGATGGTGAGGCTGATCCTCAAGAGGAGAGACCCTAACTCGCACAAAGGTGATTCTGGAAGGGTGCTCGTCATTGGAGGCAGCGGAAGATATGTTGGTGCCCCGGCTCTGGCGGCTCTTGCCTCGCTCAGGTCAGGGTGCGACCTTGCAACAGTTGCTGCTCCGGAGAAAACTGCCTGGGCCATAAACACAATTTCTCCAGACATCATCACTGTAAAGCTCATGGGGGAAAATATATCCCAAGAATCGATCGACGGGATCATGGACGAAGTAAAAGCGGCAGATTCACTGGTAGTGGGTCCTGGACTGGGCAACGATATTGAAACGATAAAAGCTGTTGGATCCCTGCTGCGCGATATCAGGCTGGACTTTCCATCACTGCCGGCGGTGATAGACGCCGACGCGCTGAAAGCCGTGGCTTCTGCTGAAGGTGTCGTTAAAGGTGCGCCCTGGGTTCTAACACCGCATGCCGGCGAGTTCAGCATCCTCACCGGGAGAACAGTGCCGCAAGAAACCGACGAGAGAATAAAAGCGGTGAAACACGCATCCGCAGACCTCGGCTGCGTTATTCTGCTGAAGGGAAGGGTTGACATTATATCATCTCCGCGCGGGGAGGTCAGGCTAAACTGGACCGGTAATCCTGGAATGACCGTTGGAGGCACAGGGGATGTGCTCTCGGGAATAATAGGATCCCTGCTCGCCCAAAAGGTTCCTCCTTTCCAGGCTGCATGGGGGGGTGCCTGGATATGCGGCAGGGCTGGTGATATGTGCATGGAGGAAAAGGGTTATGAATTCATCGCGTCAGATTTACTGGATAAAATACCGGACGTGTTCAGAGAGGTAAGGAGGAAGAAACGTGGCAAAGTTCGAAGTGGCTGAAAGGCGAATATTCGGCGTGAAGATATGCATGCGCTGTAAATCACACAACCCGCTGAAGGCCACGAAGTGCAGGAAGTGCGGTTATTCCGGGCTAAGGCCGAAGTCGAGGGAGCAGCGTGCCTAGTGTGGAGGAAAAGCTCCGCTCTGTCATAAAAAAAGACGGAGCCGCCCACCTCACTCTGATAGATCCGGAAAAGCAGGACCCATATGACGCCGGGATGATTGCGGTTGAGGCAGAGGACGCTGGCACCAACGGAATAATGGTGGGTGGATCCACTCACGCGACCGGAGAGGTCCTTGACCAGACCGTCTTATCCATAAAGAAAAAAACCGATCTTCCAGTGATACTGTTTCCACCGGGAGAATCCGGGATATCAAAACACGCCGACGCAATATTCTTCATGAGCATGCTGAACTCAACAGACCCCTACTTTCTCTCGGAGGCACAGGCGAGGGGGGCCCCGCTCGTGAAGAAATTCGGGATAGAGCCGATACCCATGGGATACATTTTGATAGAACCGGGGGGAACTGTGGGAAAGATCGGTAAGGCCAAGCTGATCCCGAGAAAAAGCGTTGATCTCGCGGTTTCGTATGCGCTGGCCGCTCAGTATTTCGGCATGCGATTTGTTTATCTCGAGGCCGGATCTGGGGCTAACGCTCCCGTACCCATTGAGATGGTAGAGGCGGTAAGAAAAAACACAGATGTGACATTGATAGTCGGTGGCGGTATAAGAACCCCTGAGGCGGCAAAAGAAAGAGTGAAAGCTGGTGCCGATATAATAGTTACCGGGACGATAGTGGAAGATGCAGGCCTGCGCACAAAAATGCTCTGTGAGATAATAGAAGCTATTAAATCATGCGCCTGTGCTTAGCGCAGGATATGCATGCATAGGCCTTGACATCAGGTAGAAACACTCTCCTTCTATCGAGTCCAGGAATGTTTCTGAGATCTCCCAGTCCGTACCTTTTTCTCACCGGTACAGCTTTTATCCTCGGGACCATGCGCCCGCAGTATACGCACGAAACAGGCTGACTTCTGCCTCCTGCCTTATAGAGACCCCACTTCTTGCCCATAGTTCACCTTAATGACTCCGGCTTTGAGGTATAAACTATTTGGGTTCTCTGAAATTCAGTATTCCTCGCACTTTACCTGGTAGAAGCTCCTCGGGTGCCCACACGATGGACACACCTCCGGAGGCTCTGTGCCGTAGTGGACGTAACCGCACTCCCTGCAGACCCACCACACCGGCTTAGGCTTCTTGAACACCGTGCCCTCCTTGACCTCCTTAAGGAGCTTCCTGAACCTCTCCTCGTGGTGCTCTTCTGCCTTTGCTATGGCCCTGAGCCTAGCAGCGACTTCCGGGAATCCCTCTTTTTCAGCCACATCCGCGAACTCTGGATACATTTTCGTGTGCTCGTAGTTCTCTCCGGCTATGGCCGCCTCAAGGTTCTGAGCGGTGTTTCCAAGAACCGTCGGGACCCCAGCATCAACCTTTATCTCTTCCAGCTTTTCCCCGCTCTTTGCCTTCAGCTCGTTTATCAGCTTGAACAGCCAGCTGGCGTGCTCCCTCTCGTTGTCCGCGGTCACCAGGAATATCTCGCCGATCTGCTCGTATCCCTCCTTCCTAGCGGCCTTTGCGTAGAAAGTGTACCTGTTCCTCGCCTGCGACTCTCCTATGAACGCCTTTGCCAGGTTTTCAATCGTTTTCTTCATATCCATCCCAAGCTCGTTTGGTGCAACCACATAAAGCCTTTTCCGAGGCGCCGGCGTGCTGGCCGTAACCCACCTTTTGTTTTAGGCGACATTCAGCTCAGCGGGCTACCACCCGCCTCCGGCAGGCGCTCATCGGCGGAAACTTGCCCTTGCATCCCGCGGGTTGGCCGTTTCATCCTCGCCGGAACAACTTCAGCCTTCCGGCATCATCATGCACGGACCGGGAGGTCTCGTTTCTGTTCCATTGCCCCAACCTCTCGGCTGGACCCTTGCGGGCTCGCGGGCCTGCCCGATGGGTGGAGTTTCCTCAGGCTTCGCCCGACGGTCGCCCACCAGCTCGCCGGCATTGTAAATTATGTGAAAACTGCCCAATAAAAGGCTCGATAATCTGCAGTGAAATCGGACAATTCTGCTGGAGCCGAAGACCAGACATTTACGAAATTCAGCAGGAGGCCACATATTTTACTCATTCAGAACTATGATGTTTCCCCTTCCCTTCTTGATCTTTCGTACCAGTCCGCGGTCTTCTAGGTCCGATATCATCAGGCTGACCTTGGCCTCAGAGTAGGGCAACTTTTCACGTAACTCCACCTGATTTATCCTCCCGCCGCTCTCCCTTATCACATCCACAACTCTCCTTAGATCATCCGGTAGCGTAACTACCTTCACGGGTCTCTCAGCCTTTTCAATCAAAGCGTGCTTCCTGCGGCGAGCCTTCACATAATAGGATGCAGCAACTCCGGCCGTCGCAGAGGCAATCGCAATCATCAGGATGATTATCCCGCTCCCATCTCCGTCGCCCTCGACATCCGGCAAATCATCGTAACTTTCAGGGAGCACATTTTCGTCATTTTCCAGAGCAGGAAACAGGATCAGGTCGAGCATGAGGTTTTCGCCTCCGGCCAGCACAACGTTTTCCTCAGCATAGGAGGAGAGGATGGATCCTGTGTAGTGACACGCCCTTATCGTGTAGGCCCCCGGCTGTAGTTCAAGCGAGTATGCGCCATCCAGAGAAACCGTCTGAATCCTGAGAGCCATCTCCGAGTACACCTCGATCACGACGTTGTTCTGAGGCTCAAAATTCCAGAGATCATAAATTATTCCGTAAACCGTTGCGGTATTCTCCTGCGAGGAAACAGCGGGGGCACACCGGACTATCAGGCAGAGCATGATGAAACCAAGCGCTGGAATTCTCCATCGCAATGGGCTGGCCTCCTTTACGGTCATAAAAAATTTATTCACATTATAAAGTAATCGCGGGTGAAATAAAGCTTTGTAAAGGATTAAGGGGATTTTTAGCGCTTGTTTTTATGCCCGGATATAAAGTTTATTTAAATCATTTTTCGGACGAGGTTTAACCGTAATCAATGAACCCGCGCGCGATAGGGGCCGCGGTGGGAGCTTGACCCGAAAGAAAAAAGGTGAAAAAATGAACGCAAAAATCGGGGCAATTGCGATGCTGGTGCTGGTAGCGACGGCAGCTGTGCCTGCTGTCGGAGCTGACACCTACGAGGAGGCAAGAATCAGATATCTGACCGAGAGGGCTGAACTTCTGCAGCAGATTTCCACATGGGAGACCGCAAGAGCCGGATTCCTGCAGGCTGTATCTAACTGGAGAGGCAACCGAACAGAGTCGAATCTGAATCAGGTCATGCAGGCGGCCAAGAGTTCTGTAGCGGCCATGGGGGACGTTATGATCCAGTATATGGAGATGCTGAAAATCAGGATAGAGGCCACAAGAGGGCTGTCCGACGAGGAAAAGACCGAATTCTGCGATGAAATAGACGGTTACGTTGATGCGCTGGAGGGGATGAAGATCTCGGTGCAGAACGCCGGGAACGCGCAGGAGATCAGGACAACCACAAGAGCGCTTTGGAACCACTGGCTGCAGATCCGCGTCAGGCTAAAGTACATTACCGGCAGGGTGTTAATCGCGGATGCTGAGGCAGCTCTCTGGAGAGTCCAGGCATTTGCGGCGCGTATTGAGGCAAAGATTGCGGAGCTACAGGAAAACGGCGTTGACACCTCTGCGCTTGAAAGCTGGCTCGCAGAATTGAACTCCAGGCTGGAGACTGCGGAGCAGAGAATAGAAAATGCAAAATCCAAAGTTGAGGAGATCACGGACAATATAACCTTTCTGCAGATGTTCGCCGCTGCAGACGCCTACATCAGGGATGCCATCAGATACCTCAGGGAGGCGCTCAGAAACCTGCAAGAGATAATATTTGAGATGATATCCGGCGGCCACACTGTGACGGTCAGCGGGTCCGGCACGCTCGTTGCCTGGGGCAACGGTAGCGCCCACATCTCCGTCACGGGCGCAGTTCACGTCAGGGCAAGAATAGAGGGAACCATGATTGTCTCACCGGACGCAAACGTGGTGACATCCGGAACCGGAACTAGGACTGAGCTCGAAAACGGCTGGGTGCAGTACGAAGGATACGGTGGTGCGGTTGTGACTGGAAATGAGATAACAGTTGACATCAGCGGGACTGGCATCCGTCTGGTCGTCTGCGGAACGGGGACAGCGACCCTGACCGGGACCGGAGGATTCAGAACTTACGGAGTTAGCCGCTACGAGGCGGAAAACTGGAATGCAGAGGGATACACAGTTGACCTGGAAACGGGCGGTTACACCTCTACTTAGGAGTGGGATGCATGGGAAAGAAGCTGGTGGCAGTTGCTATAATCGTGGGCGTGGCGCTGGTTGTTGCCGGAGCTGTCCTGACGCAGAGAGCACGCGTAAATGAAACTGGAGGAAACCAGCAAGAAACCGGTACAGGAGCCTCACTGGACCTTGGAGACATCGACAACATGCTCGACGAAATCGAGGATTACCTGACGTTTGAAAATCAGGATGTCCTCTCAGGGCTGGAGTATCCGGAGTGGGACTGAAAAATCCCGCTCCTCTTTTTATTTTTGAAAATACCGTGTATCAGTCGTAAAGCCCGGCCCGATAAAAGATTAAAGTGACCAAACAAACGGTAAACTGAGTAAAATGACCGAACTGCTGTGGATCCTGCTGGCGACCTTCTTCGTTAGCCTAATTTCCCTCGCCGGCGCGGTAACACTTGTTCTGTCAGAGAAAATGCTCAGACGTCTTCTTCTGGTTCTCGTCGGATTCTCTGCAGGAGCTCTCATAGGCGGTGCTTTCCTCCACCTCCTTCCTGAGACTATAGAGGGCGTGGCCGAAGGTCAGCTTATAAATGTTTTTCTTGTGCTCATCTCTGGATTCGTGCTGTTTTTCGTCATGGAAAAGCTCCTCTGGCGCCACTGCCACGAGAGAAAATGCCCTATTCACACTTTCGCCTATCTGAACCTGCTCGGCGACGGGGTACACAACTTCATAGATGGCCTGATAATCGCGGCGAGCTTTATTGCCAACTTCCAGCTTGGTCTGGTCGCAACGCTGGCGGTGGCAGCCCACGAGGTCCCGCAGGAGCTGGGGGACTTCGGCGTCATAGTCTACGGCGGTATAAAACCGAAGAAGGCGCTGAGTATGAACTTCCTAACAGCGCTTGCGGCCGTTGCCGGTGGCATTTTAGGATACTGGCTCAACCCACACCTGGGCAACCTGATGATATTTCTGCTTCCTCTAGCCGCCGGCGGATTCCTGTACATAGCGGCCTCCGATCTCGTGCCGGAGCTACACAAGGAAAGGGAAAGAACCAGGGTTGTCGCATCCTTCTTCGCCTTTATCCTGGGTATCTTTTTAATGTGGGCAATAAAATATGTTCTCGGCTGATGAACGGTTAACCAACGGTGATGATGAAATGCAGCGCAAAAAAACCTTGATGGCCGCCCTGGCGTGGTCACTCCTGCTCTTCGGCCTGTTCACGATAGTCTATCACAGGGTAACCGGCAGCCCCCTCTTTCCGGTTTACGACTATGGAGATCTGAAGTCGTATCACCCGGTCTTGATCCCCCTCGTATACGTGGCCAACTACATCAGCAGGGCATGGGGCGCTTTCCTGTTTGCCTTCATGCTCGGGGGATTCATCGAGGCCTTTGTGTCTCGGGAGAGGATGAGGGGTTACCTCTCGAGCAGGAGCGCGAGGTCCTATGTTCTGGCCGCACTTTTCGCCCCCGTGCTCGCGGTGTGCTCCTGCAGCATGATACCCATCTTCGGAGGCATACTGATGGCGGGGGCAGGGCTAGGCCCGGCGCTCACATTCCTTCTCATGGCACCGGCCGGAAACTTCCTGGCCATACTCTTCACCTCGGAGCTCATCTCACCGGTGATCGCGGGCGCCAGGTTCGGCTTTGCGTTTCTGGGGGCCATCGTGATAGGCTTCCTCGCAGCGAGAACTCCTTGGGGGAAGTCGGTCGAGGAGAGGTTCGCAGGACTCTCCGCCAAGTCAGCAGAAACTGTGAATATGGGATTAAGGGACAAGTCCGTAAGCGCTGTGCGGGAGGCGTATGTCCTCGTGAGGATGGTGCTTCCATACCTCATCATAGGTGTGGCGGTTGTTAGCTTCATAGATGCATACATGCCAAGAGACATCATCGGCGCGTACTTCACCGGTCCCCTCGGGGTGATCCTCGGCGCTGCGATAGGAGTCCCGCTGTACACCCCGACCCTCGTTGAGGTTTTCTTTGTGAGGTCGCTGGTTGGACTCGGCATGTCGGCTAGCGCCGCGCTCGCCTTCCTGCTCGGTGCCCCCATGTCATCGGTGCCCTCCATGATGGGAGTTTCCAGGATCATAGGATGGAGGACTGTGCTCACGTATGCCGTGCTCGCCATCCTCTGGGCGATGGTCTCCGGTTTCGTGTTCATGATCTTCGCAGGGTAGATGTAAAAAACGAAAGGAGGTGAGGAGCAATGAAAATAGAGGTGTTCGGCAGCGGATGCCTGAAATGCAGAAGGACCGAGGATAACTTCAGGAAGGCGGCAAAGGAACTCGGTCTGAACGCGGAGATAGTCCACGTGTACGACTTTGCGGAGATCGTGAAAAGGGGAATCACGGGCACCCCTGCGGTGGCGGTAGACGGAAGGCTCGTGGTGAGCGGAAGGGTGCCAGAGGTTGAGGAGATAAAAAAGTGGCTCAAACAGGAGTAAAATACGCCAAGCTGCCTCCGGGCCGCGCTCGGACAAAAATTTTATTAGTAGCATCGCCCCATCTCTAACGTCATGATAGAGGTAAGATTTCACGGACGCGGGGGACAGGGAGCAGTAACCGCCGCAAGGCTTCTGGCCCAGGCCGCCTTTTACGAGGGAAAATATTCCCAGTCATTTCCTTTCTTCGGCGCGGAGAGAAGGGGGGCGCCGGTGCTCGCGTTTGCGCGTATAGATGACAGGCCGATAGGGATAAGGACGCAGATATACGAGCCGGACTGCGTGGTCGTGCTTGATTCGTCTCTTCTGAAGTTCGTCAACGTGGCGTCCGGGATAAAGAGGGATGGAAAGATAGTGCTCAACGCGAAGGAACCGGTGAAGTTCCCGGGCGCCAGCACATACGTAGTCGATGCCACAGGAGTCGCCATGGAGACGCTGGGCGCGCCGATAACAAACACCGCGATGCTGGGGGCCTTCGCCAGGGCGACCGGAGCGGTGGGACTTGAGTCCGTCATCAGGGCGATCCAGGAGTATTTCCCCTCAAAAATCGTTGAGAAGAACGTTAATGCCGTGAAGGCAGCATATGAGAGGACGAGGTCGGTTGAATGAGCTCGAAGAAGACAACTGTTGGGGCGGTTGTGCTGGAGCCCGGTAACACGGTTCGGAACGAGACGGGAAGCTGGAGAAGCATGAGGCCGGTCGTAGATGAGTCCAAGTGCACTGGATGCGGCATATGCTGGCTCTATTGCCCGGATGCGGCCATAAGCAAGGAAAAGCCGGTGAGAATAGATTACAGCCACTGCAAGGGCTGCGGCATATGCGCAAACGAGTGTCCTGCCAAGGCGATAAGGATGGTGATGGAGGAGGAGGGGAAATGAAGGAGTTCATGAACGGCAACGAGGCGGCCGCGCTAGGCGCCAAGCTCGCGAGGGTGAAGGTCATCTCCGCCTACCCGATAACCCCGCAGACGGTGGTGGTTGAGAAGCTGGCCGACTACGTGGCGGATGGGGAGCTAGACGCAGAGTATATCAAGGTGGAGTCGGAGCACAGCGCGCTGAGCGCCTGCATAGGGGCAGCGGCAACTGGAGTCAGGGCATTCACAGCCACATCCTCCCAGGGCCTGATACTGATGAGCGAGATAATGTACATAGCCTCGGGGCTGAGGATCCCCCTTGTCATGGCAAACGCCAACAGATCCCTTTCCGCTCCACTCTCAATATGGAACGACCAGCAGGACTCCATGGCGGTGAGGGACAGCGGATGGATCCAGATCTACTGCGAGAACAACCAGGAGATACTTGACTCGGTGATCCAGGCATTCAGGATAGCGGAGGAGGCGCTTCTTCCCGTGATGGTGTGCTACGATGGCTACATACTATCCCACACGTCAGAGCCTGTGGATGTGCCCTCTAAGGAGGATGTGGACGGGTTCCTGCCCCCATACAGATATCCCCACCCCCTCGACCCCGAGCGTCCGGTCACCATCGGCGCGGTCGGTGTCCCCGAGTACTATGAGGAGTTCAGGCACCAGCTCCAGGAGGCGATGTTGCAGGCGAAGTGGATCGTTGCCAGAGTTGGTGACGACTACGGAAGGACGTTCGGCAGAAAATATGGACTCATGGAATGCTACAGGTGCGAAGACGCGGAGATAATCGCTGTGACGATGGGATCCCTCGCAGGCACCCTGAGAAAGGTCATCGATGATTACAGGAAGGAAGGGAGCAAGGTGGGTTTGGTAAAGCTCAGGCTCTACAGGCCCTTCCCGGCCGAGGAGCTGGCGCAGGTCCTCTCCGGGGCCAGGGGCGTCTGCGTGATGGAGAAGGACATATCACCCGGTGCGACCGGTGGATTATTCTCGGACGTTGCGTCGGCGTTTGTCAACAGGAGGGATGCCCCGGTCATGCTGAACTTCGTCTGCGGGCTCGGAGGGAGAGATGTAACCGAGGAACAGATAAGAGAGGCCCTGAAGGAGACGTTTGAGGCGGCGAGGAGCGGGAAGTCGGAAAAAGTGGTGAGGTGGCTCGGGTTGAGGGAGACCGTGGTGGGTGATATTGAATGAGCGCGATGACCGCTGTGCCGGATGAGGAGCTGTTCGCGCCCGGGCACAGGGCGTGTGCCGGCTGTGGGGAGGCGCTGGCGATAAGGCTCATCCTGAAGGCGCTGGGGAAAAATGTCATAGTTTCGTCTCCCACGGGCTGCATGGAGGTGATAAGCACACCGTATCCGGAGACGGCGTGGAGGGTTCCCTGGATACACGTTGCATTCGAGAACGCGGCCGCGGTGGCATCGGGTGTATCGAGGGCGCTGAAGGTTCTCGGCAGAAGGGACATCAAGTCGGTTGTTATTGCTGGGGACGGCGGGACGGTTGACATAGGATTCCAGGCGCTTTCGGGG
>JAWCLG010000013.1:0-24444 GCA_038851075.1 Hadarchaeales archaeon (SeqCode)
GAACTTTGGGGACGGCACAACGGGAAGCGGAGTAACAACGTCTCACACCTATCAAACCTCCGGGAACTACAACGTGACTCTGACCGTTACTGATAATGACGGGCTGACCGACACATATTCGGCGATTTTGGCAGTGTTGGGACAGACTTCTGGTGATAATCAACCTGGCGGTGGACAGCCTGGGACCGATAATCAACCAGGTGGGGGCACCGGGATAATTATATCAACAAATGAGTTGATAATCGGTATAGTGATTTTAGTCGTGATAGTGATTATCGTGGCTTTCTTGATCTCAAGGAGAAAAACTAGCGGCGGACCATCGGGCTGGTAAAACCTTCACAAGTATCAGAATCAAAGCATCTGCTTGATAAATGCTTAAAATTACCATTCCTAGATTTATTTGGGAGAATGGGCAGAAAAAACATAGTATTTCGCGAGATACTATATAGAGTAATTGAAAAAGACGAATGGTATATGACACAGAAATCCATAGCAGAAACTTGTAAAGTTTCTCTTGACACCGCCAATAAGGTTGTAAAGACTCTGCATAATTTTAAGGCGGTTGAAAAAAAGCCACTTGGTTTTCGTGTGGTTAATCTGCAAAAGTTGTTGACTTACTGGGCCTGCACCAGAAATATGTATAAGGATATAACCTACGTGACCTACTCCCCTGATCCGGCGAGTAAAATTGAACGTGACTTACCGAAGGATGCGATATTCACAGCGTTCTCTGGTTATGCCAGAAAGTTCGCCGAAGCTCCGGCGTACAATGAGGTTTACATTTACGCAGATTCCGGCGCTGTAAAAAGAATGTATCCAAAAAAAGATGTGTCACGCCCGAACATCATTGTGCTGGCTCCAGATCCGCATCTCAGGGCGCTCAGTGAGGATGGAGTTGCACCGCTGCCTCAGATTTATGTCGATCTCTGGCAAATCGGAAGCCCAAAAGCTGAGAGAATCTTGGTGGATCTGGATCGTGTTCTCAAAACAAAGCCGATTGAGAAGTTCCGCGAGATGGTCTTGCAATGGCGTGCTGAAAAACAAAAGAAGACATGACGGCGTGGTGCGGCACGTCTATGCCCAGCCAGAATTTATTGTGGCTTTGTTTCTTTTTCGGATAATGTACGCTATAACCGATGCGATAGCCCCCACGATAAAAACGCCCATGATTGTCATTCCTCCCGGCACGATAACGGTTCCATTCGTTGAATCGCTACCTCCAGCATATATGTTGTCCCCAGTTGCGCCACCTTGTGAACCACCGGAGCCGCCTTCAACCCCTTCTTCAGTACCCCCTTCGGCGCCTCCCTGGTCTCCCATATTCTCCTGATTGCCCGTGTTTTCAATTCTTTGTCCCACGCTTATGGTTCTCGTCAGTCCGCTGCTTAATCCGTCATTATCAGTAACGGTCAGAGTCACGTTGTAGTTCCCGGAGGTTTGATAGGTGTGAGACGTTGTTACTCCGCTTCCCGTTGTGCCGTCCCCAAAGTTCCAGGAATACGAGACGATGGTGCCGTCCTCATCTGAAGAGCCAGATGCATTGAATGTAATCGAATCCCCTGCCCTTGGGGATGCTGGAGAGTAGGTGAAGCTCGCGGTCGGGTTCTGCAGAGCAGAGGTGCCGCCAGTGAAGCGTATGTAATCGAGGTAAACGGTGCTGCTGTATGGTGATCTGTCGAAGACTATGTTGATCTGGCGCAACCTAGAAAGATCAACCGGTGCAGCCACCCAAGGAACCTTTGAAAAACTGGAAAGAGGAACAACTATTTCCCCCCAGCTCGTTCCCGGGACCGTGACGTACGTATAGCTGACTTCACTAGAACTGCTATTAATTTCTATCTTCATCTGCTCATTACCAGACGTGCCTCTGGCATACATCCTCAGCTCATTGTACCCGCTGACATCAATTGTGCTGTTTGGCTGAGCGGCTGGGTCAATATCATTCGCATAGCTCCAGTAACCGCACCACTGCCCTGATGGAAACGAATATGAGATGGAAAGAGCGTAATTGCCCTCATATTTATCTGTCGAAAAGGTTAACGTGGGGTCATAGTCTCCAGCCCCATCAGAATTTGTATCGGGAGACATTGCTCCCACCATCCCGCCGAGATTAGTGCCCAAATTTCCATCATTGAAATCATCGTAAACGAGGTCTGCAGCTGCTACAAAATTGGATGATGTTGCTAATAGGAGAACAAGGCACGTACAAATTAACGGTACCGATAGAATCTTGCGCATACATTATTGTATTTTCCACCATTTCTTTATAAATATTTTGTAAAAATTGCGGATTTTTAGTCTGCAGTATTTTCCCATGCACCGCTGTTCTTTCTGTTGCCAGCACCGTAGGAATTACCTGATCCATCATCCGTTATAACTCCGCCTCCGAAAAGGTCATTATTTGATATGAGGTTGTTCTCCGAACTCCCGTCCATATAAATACCCTTGCTGGAGTTGTTATAGAACTTGTTGGACAATATCGCGTTGTTGTCGCCTCCCCACATTCCTAGGCCAAAATCGTGAGATCCGATGTAGTTGCCGCTGATTACGTTGTAGGTTCCGTTGACCACAACTCCTGTCCCGGAACCGGATCCATATATCGTACAGCCGCTGACGACATTATGAGAACCGGAGTTTATATCAATCCCATTCACACCGCTGCCAAAAATCACTGCCGAGGATATCGCGATTCTGGAGGAATTGGTCAGATATACGCCATTGTCATTGCTGACGAAGCTGTTACCAGCGACAGTGTGCTCGTAACTGGTTGACATATAAAGTCCGTAACCGGCGTTGTAGCAGCACGAATTTCCCGCGATCGTGAACTGGCTTGTCTGCCAGAGATAAATTCCGCTTGCTTCATTATGGCTGAAAACGTTGTTCGCGATCACATTGCGCACTGAGTACGAATCCCCGCCCGCATACAGCCCGTTCTGGGCGTTTATTTCGCTGAGATTTCCTGAGATGGTATTATATCTTGAGTTCCAGAGAACAATTCCCGTTGCTCCTGAATACCTGACGATATTGTTGACAACCATGCTGTTCTCCGAACTATCAAGCTTTATCCCGTCACCGCTCACACCCTCAACCGTGCACCCCACAATTCTGGAGTTCACAACGCTGCTGAACGATATACCGTTTGTGCCTCCCCTCACCCTAATATTCGCCACCACGACGTTCTCCACCCCGGAGACATAAATCACATTTATTGCTGAGGTGGTCACAATGGTGGTCCCGAGTCCAGATCCTACCAGCATCACGTTAGACTTTGAGATGGTGATCGCCGAGCCGATCGAATAGGTCCCCTCCCTTATGTAAACTGAACCGCCTTCATTCGGAAGCGCGTTGATTGCCTGCTGTATATCCGTAAAGTCACCGTTATCCAGAGATGTCGCAACCACGAAAGTGGCTGCCCCAGGAGAAAAGGTTACATTGCTGGGGCTCACGCTGCCACCGGGCATCTGAATGCTGTTTGTCACCGTCAGATTTTCCACAACAACATTATCCATGCTGATGTTTTCAGAACCGGGCTTCCTGAATATGCTTGTCACATAGAGGTTCTCCATTACCACGTTCTCCATCGTTACTTGAGATGAGCCGCTCTTCACGTATATGCTGGTCACGTATAGATTATCCAGCTCTATATTGTCCGCAAGTTTGGCGCTGGTTATCGCTCCGTTCTCTATGTCTTCAGTCCAGATATATCTGGTCCCTAAACCTCCATCAACAACGTCTCCGCCAGCGTTTCCATATGCCTGATTCCCGTTCAGCCTGTTGTTGCTGCTGTTGGCGTCTATTTCAATGCCTTTCCACTCCCAAGCTCCGCTCGAGAAATTACCTATAAGAAGATTGTTGTCTGAGTTCTCAATTTTTATGTTCCCCCTGTTTCCGTGAGCTCTGTTTGAGGATACAATGTTGTTGTCAGCCTGTTTCAGCAAAATCCCAAAAAGTCCATTGCTCGCACACTGGTTGCCCGATACAGTGTTGCCATGGGAGTTCTCCAGCCGTATGCCGTCGGTGTTCAAGTTACCCGAACACTGATTTCCGGATATAGAGTTGTAATCTGACCCTCCCCACAGGTAAATTCCATAGTTGGTGTTTCCCGAACACTGATTTCCAGATATCACGTTATGGGTGGATCTCTTGGTTTCATAATTCTCCAGCTTTATTCCGTCATATGTATTCCCGGTGACTATGTTGTTTGCAACGGTGTTATTCGCCGCCCCTGCCACAAGAATACCTATTCCAGTGTTGGACTCCACGATGTTGCCGGAAACCACGTTGTAGTTTGAGCTGTACATGACTCTGATCCCATGTTCTCCATTTCCACGCACCACATTGCCCGTGATCACGTTGTTTGAAGCCTCCCAAAGGGTGATTCCTCTGAGCGTGTTTCCTTCGCATATATTTCCGGAGATAATGTTGAACCTCGGCTCAGAGCCAGACACTGAGTAAAGGGTTATCCCGTCCTTCACGCTTCCGGTGACGACGCAATTTCCGATTACATTGTTCTCCGACAGTCCTCCAATGTTTATTCCGTCACCGCCTGCACCTCTTATCCATACCTCGAGCACCTTCGAGTTCCTCACGTGGCTGAAATATACCCCGTTAAGCCCGCTTCCGCAATCTATGGTAATTCTGCCAAGGATGATGTTCTCATCTGACGCATTTTTGTTCTTAATCGCGTCAACCGCTGCGGAGACTCTTATCACGGTAGCCGCGCCCGAGCCTATCAGTGACACGTTTGATGGAATCTGTATGCTCGATGTGATCGTGTATATTCCCTCCTTGATCAGTATCTTCCCACCGGAGGAAGGAAGCGCGTCTATGGCATCCTGAATGCTGGTATAGTTCCCATTCTCAGGTGATGTTGCAACGACGAAAGTTGCTGACCCAGGCGTTATATCCAGATCCGAGAGAGTAATCGCTCCCGGGGCCAGCTTTTCACGCGTTATGGAATAATCTGAAATATCTTCTGCCGTTATCGAACCATCCGCTATCTTGGCACCGGTCACCGCGCCGTCAGCTATCTTGCTTGATGTGACTGCTCCGTCAGCTATCTTATCCGTCGTCACGGCACCTCCTGCTATCTTCGCCGAGGTAACCGCACCGTTCGCTATCTTGCTGGTTGTTACTGCGGAATCTGCTATGTTCCGGGTGTTGACCTCTTCTATTCCAACTCCTGAAACCGGAGGCACAACACTGGGGATGGTTCTGACAGTCAGCACTCCAAGTAAGACTCCAACAAAAAGGGTCCCAATCAGCAGTATTTTAAGCGCCTTTGCCACGGTTAATCACCCGACAGGCGCGCACACATCTCTCATCCGATCACATTTCATTTAACTTGGGAGCACATCTTTTTAAAAGTATCATCCAAACTTCTGTTGGTCATGAATGGAGGTCTAGAATGCCCCGTGTCGGACAAACGCTATCCGCATTGGCGATCTTTGTCTTTGCGGTTTTTCTGCTGATAATTGGAATGGGGTTGATTTCTAAACAGGACCTGCTCCCGATAAAAGACGATGAAAACCTGGTTTACGGGATATATTCGGGAGGAGAGAGAATGGGAGAGCTGAAACTGTGGGTTGAAGGCAGGGAAACCGTTGACAACGTGGAGTGCTTTGTGGTCAGATACTCGATATATATCCCGAATGATGACAGGGCGAGGTCTGGCGTGATGAAATTCGACTCACGAGGAACGCTGAGGCGCGTCAGAATCGCTGAGGCTGAGCAGAACGTCCTGAAGTGGGCCACCGAGATAGGGTATTTCAAGCAGGGTTTGATGAGGGTTGTTGTGGAGGACAACAGAATTCCTGAAGCCTTCTCGGAAAAGGATGAAACCATCCTCACGCCGCCCGACGCCACGGTAGGGGAGTACGTCTGGTACCTGATACGTTTCGATGATGTCGGAGAAGGCTACAGCAGGAGGTTCGGTATGAGCCTGATGCCAGATGCCACAACAATCGTTTCATCTCGCATCTCAGTTTCTGGAGAGGAGAACGTGGAATCTCCGGCTGGTACATTTGAATGCTGGGCGATGGAAGGAGAGAACACGGAATCGGTCCCATGGCCGGTTGACAGGATGTGGGTTTCCAAGAAGGACGGAATTGTTATCAAGGCGTCTGAACTAATCGGCGGTGGAGAAACGACTTATCTGTTGGAGCGGGCGTAACAAAAGATATAAATCTAACCTTATACCTCACCTATTCAAAAGGTGGTGAACGAATACGACGGAATATCTGTTCGTCACGGACTTTGACAAGACGCTGAGCGTGGACGACGCTGGATTACTGATGAGTCTAAAGCTCGGCATTACCAGGGAAGAATTTGACGATAAGATAAAGTCCCTCAAGGAAAAGAGTCTGACGAAGTTCGGGGCCGAGGTGCCATACCTAATCCTTCACGACCAGGACTTCAAGGGAAAGGTTACTAAAGAGGTGCTGCTCAACGTTGGAAAGGAGATAAGGCTGAAAAAACACCTTCCCGAGCTGGCGGGTATTTTAAACAGAGGGATAAACGGAAACAGGTTCTCATTTCACGTCATATCTGCCGCACCTCAGGAGGTCCTAGAGATGTCCCTGAAAGGGATAGTTCCCCCTGAAAACGTTCACGGCACCATCTTCGAGTATGACGAAAAAGGAACAGTAAAAGGTGTGAAAAAAGCAATAGCTGGCGCGGCCAAGGTTGAGGCGCTGGATGTTGTGCGGAGAAAGGAAAAGATCCCATTGGACAGGACCATATACGTCGGAGACGGGTTCTCCGACATGTACATAATAATGTATGTCAGGGCATATCACGGATACACAATCGCGGTAACTCCGACATCATTCCTTGGGCACATCTGCAGAAAGACCGTTATCTCAAACGACGCGCTGAGCCTTCTTGCCCCAATACTTGAAGATATACTGGGTTTCTCGCATGACGAGGTCAGAAAATTCTACGAAAAAATAGGCCATCCGCTGCAGACCTGGGAAAAGGCGAAAGTGGAATGGTTCGACTTCGGCAGCGAAACAAAATACCCCTGAGAACCGAGGTATCCTTACTAGACCACCAAAATATCTTTTAATTGTCAGTGCGAGATATGCACGGTGAACGGTTGGACGATATAATAGCGGTGCTATTTGTAATCACGGCCGTGCTGCTGTTTGTTTTCATCCTGATGACGAACAGGAAGCTGAGCAGATATCAGAAACTTAAGCAGGAAAACGAAACGCTTAGAAATGAGGTCGCGAAGCTTAAAACCGTCAACAGGACCCTGATGAGCAACGCCGGAATCGGACCTCTCTCCCGGGCCAAGAGAAATCAGGTCCTGTTCGAGTTCATCAGGGACCTGGAGGCAGTGAGGGCTGCCGTGGCAGGGGCAAAGGTCGCTCAGGAAACACTGGAGAGGAAATACGGGCTTAAACCGGGGGAAGAGCTACTGAACCGCATACTCGCAAACCCGGAAATAGAAACCTCGGTGAAGAACGGCATCGCGGACGAGATCCTGGTGGGAGAAGTCGGCAGAACTCTCATGAAATGCCTGGAAAAAGGGATGACGATAGATGAGGCTTCGGAGAAGGCAGGCGTCCCGCTGTCAGTGGCCAGGGGACAGGTGATAAGGCTCCAGCTTCTCGGATATATAGATTCCAGGCTGAAGCCGACCGAGAAAGGAAATCAGTCAATAATCTGAAATCGGGTGGACTGATGAACCACAGTGCGTTAGAGGGTGGGCTGATCATGCCAGAGGAACTCAGGGCTGTGCTCAGGCGTCCTTTGGGAAGGCTCTTTCCAAGCCCGGTTAAACTCGTGGAATTTCTGTCGGAGAAACGTCCAATTTCAATAATTACTGTAGGGGACAGGACCAGCGTGGAGATGATAAAAAGCGGGATTAAGCCGGATATTACTGTGGTTGATTTCAAGGAGATGAGAGAACCCGTAGAGAAAAAAGCGCGAAAGTTGCTGATGTCGTTTGGAAAACGTGAAAAGATGGTCACGAATCCCCCGGGGACAATCACCCCCGGACTCATTGCTGCAATCGCTGATGCGGAAAAGGGCACTAGAATAATCGTTAATGGAGAGGAGGATCTGGCGGTTCTCCCAGCGGTGCTCCTGTCAAAAGAGGGAACTGTTGTGATATATGGCCAGCCGAAGGAGGGGATCGTTCTGATCGAGGTAACCGTAAAGAAAAAGGAAGAAGTTGCCGGAATCCTAAAGAAATTTAAACGGATACCATGAAGAGATAGAGGCGGGTGACAGGATGAAACTGGAGATAATCGAGAAAAAAGAAAACAAGCTGCTCAAAAGAACCGAGGTCAAATTTCGGGTGGAGCACCCGGGTGCCCCTACCCCGCCCAGAAAGGAAGTGCTTTCCGGGTTATCCCAGTCCCTGGGAGTTTCCGAGGAACTCATAGCGCTCGAGCGAATATCGGGCTCCCATGGAAGTCACATATCCAACGGGATTGCCAGACTGTACCAGAGCAGAGAGGATCTCGTAAAGTCTGAAAGGGATTATCTCCTGAAAAGGGGCATGCCAAAAGAAGCCGAAAAGCCGAAGGAGGAGCCAAAAAAAGAAAAGGGTGAGAAGAGTGGGTGAAAAGAAAAAGACGAGCCTATACTCCGTGGAAGGGAACACTGTGAAGCGGACGCATCCGGGCTGTCCCAGATGCGGTCCTGGGATTTTCATGGCAGATCACGGGAACCGCTGGTCGTGCGGAAAATGTGGATACACGGAATTTAAGAAGTGATCTTGATCGCCTTTTCGAAAAGAAACGCGCTTTCGCTGGCTAACTCCTGGATGGATTTGGCGTACTCCCCTTCAGCCTTTCTTATAGATTCCCTGAGAGCCTCAATCTCCCTGACCGTTTTCTCCTTTTTCTCCATCAACTCGCGAATGTTTTGCTCGATTGAACGCTCCGCTTTCTCCGCCGGATGCTCAAGTCCGCTGTAGCTCCCCGACCTGCTGGCCAGACCATCGAACCTTGATTTCATATCGCCCAGAGAGACCGCCAGCTTCCTGACCTTATCCAGTTTTTTCTTCCTGTCCGTCTCCTCGAGCTCGATCTTTCGCTCCTCGATAAGCCTCGCAATGTCCGTCAGAAGCTCCTTTGCTGCGTTCACAAGTGATCCGTCAGAAAACAGGTCAAGAGGATTATCCATGCAGACCCTCAGAACCTTTATCCGATCACCATCCATAGGGTGAGTTCCAGAGTCAACAAGCTTCCATGCTTTTCTCAACGGTCTGGCTATCTCCGAAAACGCGGCGGAAACCTCGTTTCTGAATCTCCTGAGCTCGTTCTCAACCGCCCCAGCCTCGGCCTTTATCCCTGCCTCGGCGACATACTCCTCACTCTTTCTCAGTTCCTCCAGCTTTTTCCCCTCATCAGCGATTCCTGAATCGAGCAATGGAACCGATGCCTCAAGCTCGGCCAGCTTCTTTCTCCGTTCTGAAATGGCGGACCTCAAAGATATCACGGAGTTTATCTTCAACCGGAGGGAATCTATTCTATCCACCTCAGACAGCAACCTGCTGCCGAGTTCGTGCATCTGTCTCAGCAGATACTGCATACGATCAATCCTTAGCCGAAGCCTGGCGAATTCCCTTTCAAAAACGGCCCCCACGTACCTGCCGTGTGCCACCATGGCGTCCGTCGTTAGGTTCACGGACTTCACGAGCCTCTGCTCAAAATCCCTCAGCGAGTCCGCGGAGATGTCCTGCGGAGCCTTCAGCTCCGAAAGGGCACGCCTGATTTTATCTATGAGGAGTTTCCTGCCGCTCTCCCCTGCCTTCAGCAGCCCGGGATAAATCTCCGACACAGGCTTCGACACGGTTAGTTCTTCAAGAGCGCCGAGCACCTCGTCCCTGCACCCAATTATCTCGGAGATTGTGGTTCTGAATGTGCTTTGATAGGATATTATCTTTTCATTTCTGAGCTCAGACAGCCTCTTCTCCAAGTCATCCACAGAAAGTGTTTCGATTTTCTCCCTGCCCATTCCGAATATCCTTCTCAATTTACCCCCGATAGAAGTACGCTCAAAAAGATAAAAACGGATGGAAACAGATTGCTGATGGGCCGGGTATGATATGTCTTGGCATTGAGGGAACAGCGCACACGTTCGGGGTTGGGATAGTCAACTCCAGCGGCAGGATAATGGCAAACGTTTCAAGAACATTCGTGCCAGAGAAGGGGGGAATACACCCAAGAGAGGCTGCGAGATTCCACGCTGCGAATGCCGGAGAAGTGGTAAGATCGGCGCTTGAGACTGCCGGTATTGGCATGGATGAGGTTGATCTCGTGTCATTTTCAATGGGACCCGGGCTCGGACCCGTGCTGCGGACCGCCGCCACGGCCGCACGGGCGATATCTGCATTCTATCGAATACCAATCCTCGGGGTCAATCACTGCCTGGCGCACATAGAAATCGGGAGAATGACCGAAGGAGCCGATGACCCGATCACCCTCTACGTGAGCGGAGGCAACACCCAGGTAATAGCTTATGACTCAGGGAGATACAGGGTGTTCGGAGAAACTCTTGACATACCGCTGGGCAACTGTCTGGATGTCTTCGCCAGAGAGGTTGGGCTTCAGTACCCCGGCGGACCGAAGATAGAGAAACTGGCAAGAGAGGGTAAAAAATACATCCGGCTCCCATACGCCGTAAAGGGAATGGACGTCTCGTTCTCCGGCCTGGCCAGCGAGGCGATAAGGAGGTTCAGAATGGGGGCCGACCTTAAAGACCTCTGCTACAGCCTGCAGGAAACCGCGTTCTCCGCTCTTGTCGAGGTCACTGAAAGGGCTCTGGCGCACACTGAAAAAAAAGAGGTTATGCTGACCGGGGGTGTCGCGGCAAACTCCAGGTTGAGGGAGATGGTGGAGCTCATGGCCTCAGAACACCGGGCAAAAACGAGTGTGCCGCCCAGAGAGCTCTCAGTTGACAATGGGGCGATGATCGCCTGGACCGGACTCCTTGCGTATATGCACGGTCAGAGGATGAAAATTAACGACACGCAGGTCATCCAGCGGTGGAGAACTGACCAGGTTGAGGTACCATGGAGGCGATGAAATGCTGCTGAAGAAAGGAGCCGAAGCCGATATTTTTAAAGAGCGGTTTTCTAGAACAGTGCACCCCGCCGGAAAGGGGAACGTGGTCATAAAGCTCAGAAAGATAAAAAAATATCGCATACCTGAAATAGACGTGGTCCTGAGAGAGTCCAGAACTGCTTTAGAGGCAAAGCTCATTTCTGACGCCAAGAGAGCCGGCGTCCCGACTCCCGCGATCTACCATGTTGACAGAAAAAACACGAAAATCATTATGCAGTACGTGAAGGGAAAACAGGTCAAGCACTTTATGAATGAGGCGAAACCTGAAGAGAGAAAAAGGATATGCAGGGAGATAGGAAAAATCGTGGCACGGCTTCACAGGTCAGGGATTGCGCACGGTGACCTTACGACGTCCAACATGATTCTGGCAGGAGATGACAAGGTATACCTGATCGACTTCGGTTTGGGGGAGTACAACAGCTCCACCGAGGCACGGGGGGTGGACCTGCACCTGCTCAGGAGAGCTCTGGAAAGCGTCCACTTCAGGTTCTCCAAGAGCGCATACGTGGAGGTGTTAAAGGGGTACGCCATGGAGTTCGGGAAAGGTGCCGAGGAGATAATAAACAGGGCGGAGGAGATAAGCAGGAGGGGGAGATACGTGGAGAGGGAGGAGAGACCGTGGCGTTGAACTTTGTCACGACGAATTCTCACAAGTTTCATGAGGTCGAGAGGATCGCCAGAGAATACGGAATCGAGGTCATACACAGAAACCTCCCCTACACAGAAATACAGAGCGACACGATAGAGGACGTGGCCAGGGCCGGAGCGCGGGAAGCGTGCGGATCGCTCGGCGTTCCATGCTTCGTGGAGGACTCAGGACTGTTCATCAAAGCTCTTGGCGGTTTTCCAGGCCCCTATTCAAAATTCGTTTTCAAGACAATAGGCAACAGAGGTATCCTCAAGCTGATGCGGGGTGAGACCGACAGAAGGGCTGAGTTCATGTCATCTGTCGGTTACTGCGAACCTGGAAAAGATCCCGTCGTTTTTACCGCCAGCGCTCCGGGACGAATAGCCGATTCGGCAATGGGCTCACATGGATTTGGCTACGATCCAATCTTCATACCCGACGCCGGAGACGGGCGCACCTTCGGCGAAATGACAATCGATGAAAAAAACCTGTTCTCCCACAGAAACATGGCAATCAGAAAATTTATGACTTGGCTGTCCGGCAGCGCGTGAAGGCAGATCCCAGCAATTCCAGAACAAGTGGGGGTAATTTCCATGCTCCAAAAACGACTTAAATCCGTAAAGCCCTAAGCCTCTTTGACGGAGGACGTGAAAATGGCTGATAACGTGAGGGAGAAAAACTGGGAAGGACAGGTCACCCTTTCTCCTGAGGAGGTGGAGGAGAAGGTGATCTCGCTGGCCAAGAGAGGAAATACGCCAAGCATGATAGGTATGATCCTGAGAGACCAGTACGGCGTGCCAAATGTGAAAGCGATCACCAAAAAAAGCATCTCCGAGATACTGAAGGAAAAGGGATTGAAACCGGAAATACCTGAAGACATGAAAAGTGTGATATCGAAGGCAGTAAAGCTTTACAGTCATCTCGAGAAAAACCCGAAGGATTTTAAAACAAAAAGGGCGCTTGAAACGGTTGAATCGAGGATAAACCGCCTTGCGAGGTACTACAGAGAAAAAGGTGTTCTTCCATCCAACTGGAGATACGACAGAGAACGCGCTGCACTGATTGCAAAGTCATGACCGATCTAATCCTGGACTCCCAATGTACCATACTTTGCCCCCACAAATCGACTGCCACATGACAGCTCCATTCCGTGACCCGTTATACAAATGCCTTATAAAACACCTCTTTCATAGAGAAAAAGGTCAAAACGGGGGCGAACATCCAATTGTCTGATTTAAAACCTGTCTGCAGCGACAAATGAGGTATTTAACATGTCTAGGGATGAGGTTAAACTTTTCTACCGAGAAGCTGACGAGGCTGCGTCAGTTATCAGAGAAAGGATAGAGGGTGGCGAAAAAAGAGTATGGATTACCTCGCACTGGGATGCCGACGGAATCGCATCTGCGGCCATCATGGCAAAATGTCTGCACGCGATGAATGTGCCTTTTACCTTCAGGTTCACAAAACCTGTCGGACCTGGCGATGTGGAGGAACTTGCGAAAAGCGAATATGAAATTTACGTTTTTTTGGACCAGGGCGGCAGTCAGCTTGAGGCCATACGCAGGCACATTTTGGGGAAGGGCGCGGAAGCCATAGTAGTCGATCATCACCCTGGTCCTCCAATCGAACATCAAAACCTCGTCTACTTCAACCCGCACCTGTACGGGCTGAATGGTGGAAGAGACATAAGCGCCAGCGGGGCAACTTATTCGATCGTTGAAAGAATAAATGTGAAATTCAGATCGCTAATAAGCCTTGCAATAGTCGGAGCGATCGGAGACCGTCAGGAGTTTCCCTCAGGGTTCATGGGAGTGAACTCAGAACTGTTGAAGAGGGCAACGGATCTTGGGCTCATATACAGGGGGGAAGGGATCAGGCTGGTGGGAAGAACCATCTGGCCGGCATGTGAGTGCATCAGGCTTTCAACCAGACCGTATGTCACCGGACTCTCCGGAAACGTGGTTGAGTGCATGTCAATCCTGGAGTCGCTAGACATAGCACCAAAAAAACTCCTGTGTGAGATAGGAGAGGAAAAAGAAGCCGCCCTCGCGGCCGCCATATCAAAAAAAGCTGGGAGAGTTTCAGAAAAGGATGAATTCAAACACGCCCTCTGGGGCGCCACATACTCAAGAACAGAAAGCGAAATCGCGGGACCCATAGACATAAGGGACTATGCAACCGTCCTCGATGCATGTGGAAGCATGAAAAAACCGGAAGCCGGATTTGCCATGGCTATAGGCAGCGCGCAGCAGGATGCCACCAATGTGCTGAAGGAGTACCAAGAGGAGATGCTCGGTGTAATAAGGTGGGCCATTGGAAAGCTGCCGCACTTCAAAACAGCAGAAAACTTCAGGTACCTGCTCGCCGGGCAGGAGATAAGGCCCGCGCTCATAGGGGAGGCGATCTCGCTGCTGATAGAGTCCGGACTGGTTCCTGTGGACAGACCTCTGATAGCGGTCGCGGAAAAGGATGGAAAAAACGTGAAGGTTTCCGCCAGAAGCACCATTGCCCTGAGCGACAGGGGATACGATCTCGGAAGAGCGCTTGCAAGTTCTGCTCAGGAGGTGGGGGGACACGGAAGCGGACACGATGTTGCAGCGGCGGCGACGATACCAAAGGACCGCATCGAAGAGTTTCTTGGAAAATTGGATGTCAACCTGAAGTCCGCCAGGGGGGCGACTGCTTGAGGATGAGTGCGAGAATTGAACTTACCTATCGAAACAGGAGAACGGCCGCATCAATAGCTAGGGCGCTTCAACCGGACAACAGCAGACTGCCTGAGGGCGTGACCGTTTCCACCGTTCACTCTGGAAGAACGGTGTTCAACGAGGTGAAGATTGAAGGAAAAATAGGCACCATGCTGTCAACCCTGGACGACATCCTAGCATGTACCGCATCGGCTGAAAACGTAATACTCGGGTAGTTTCCTCAGATTCAAACAACATCAGTTTAATACTAAATGAGTGAACACTATATGCCTGAAAAGATGCCTAAATATGAAAAGGTCGATCCGAGAGCTCTGATCTCGGTTCCCAACATCCTCTGCCCAAAGTGCCAGAATCTCATGAAAATCGCTGGAAGAATAGAGGTCAAAACTCCCGGCGGCAGGTTCAGGAAAGGGGGCAGCACACCGCACCTGAGATACCGCTGTGCAAAATGCAGGACCGAATTTGACCTTGATCTGACAAGGAGAGGAGGATGCTTCATAGCCACCGCTGCGTACGGAACCGGAGCGGCCCATGACATAAACCTGCTCAGATCTTTCAGGGACAACTATCTCCACAGGGCTTCCGCAGGACGGGCCTTTATTTCATTCTACTACGCTGTTTCTCCGGCGGTTGCAGGCGCCATCGCAAAGTCCGCTCAGCTCAGACTCATCACGAGAGCCATCCTAAAGCCCATCCTGGTCATTGCCAGGAGAAAGGTTCTGCTGTAGGCGACGTATAAAGAATAACCTTTTCAAATACCCGGACCATTCAATTTTGGCGGTAAAATGAAATTCGAGCTCAGGGGAAGAATAAAATTCAGCGATGATCTCAATCAGGCTGCCGCAGATGTTGGATCAATCCTGAAGGAAGCGGGAGGCCTGCTGGAAAAGGGAGTTCCGAAAGGTGAGGCAGGAGCAAAGCTGGAGAGCTGGAGGATAGACGGAAGAGATATAGAGGTTGAGATAAAGTCCGGGAGGCATGTCAGAGCGCATGATGCCATGCTGAGGGTAGCAAAACTCCTTGGAACCGAACTCGGAAAGAGGAGGAAGATAGGGCTGAGAGGGGTTCTGATATCTGAAGAAAAGGTCACGATTCCAGGGTGTCTGGACAAAGAAGCGCTTGAATCGATGGCTGAACATCCGTTCACTGTGAAAAACACGCCAGATGGAGTGGAGCTGAACTTCAGGGAAATATGCGAGTCTGAGATCAGGAACAGGGTAATCGACAGGGCTGTGAGCTCCGTTCAGGATGCGCTTACCAGAAAGAAAACACGTGCGACGGAGCCTGAAGTGGTGAAAAGCGGCGGCAGGGTTCAGCACACATACAAAAAAGATCCCTTTGAGGAATGTCTGAAACGCGGATGGATAGTGGAATTTCCGGGAAGGGGCCAGTGGATATTATCCGAGCCCTACGCCGCCCTCGTACGGGCAATAGAAGGTCTAGTGGTCGAGAGAATCGCAGGGAAGATGGGATTTAAGGAGGTTATGCTGCCCAAGCTTATACCCCTGCAGGTCATGAAAAAAATGCCTGGCTATCTTGACTCGGTTCCTGAGGGCATGTATTACGTCTGCCCGCCTCCCAGGGATCCGGAATCTTTCTCTAAATTCAAAAGCCGCCTCAAGCTCACCGGGAAGATACCTGTAGACGAACTCGACAAAATCCTCAAGGAGCCATCATACGTGCTCGCTCCGGCGCAGTGCGAGCCGTTTTATCAGGCATTTTCCGGAAAACGGGTGAGGCTCGAGGACCTCCCGGTGAAGATGTACGACAGGAGCGGATGGACCTACAGGTGGGAAGGAGGAGGTGTCGAGGGCTTGGTTAGAACACAGGAGTTCGTTCGCACAGAGTTTGTTTTCATGGGATCGCCTTCTGACGTTGTTTCCCTGAGGGATGAGGTGGTTGAGAAAAGTGTGAAGCTCATCGAAGATCTGGGAGTAGAGTGGAGGCTGCTCGTGGCCACACCATTTTACCTCAGAGAAAGCGACGCAGGATCTAACGCAGGGTCAGGAGTTGCAACATATGACTTGGAGGCTTTTCTGCCTTACAGTGAAAAATGGCTCGAGGTCGGCTCGTACAACGTCCACAGGGACCGGTTCACTAAGAGTTTTAAGATAAAAGAGGTCAAGGATAGAGAGATCTGGACGGGGTGCTGCGGCTTCGGGATAAGCAGGTGGGCAGTTGCCTTCCTGGCACAGCACGGAATGGAACAGGACTCGTGGCCGTCCCCTGTGAGGGATAAAATCGAGGCGCTCAGGTCCGGATTCAGGGTAGTTGAGTAAATGTCTGAAGAAAAGAAGAGGCTTGCGAAGAGAACGTGGCGCGATAAGAGATGGTTCGAGGTAGTTGCTCCCCCCATATTTGCGGGGAGAGTTATAGGAGAAACTCCTGCAATGGACCAGTCCCAGCTCCTCGGAAGGATATTCGAAACCACGCTGGGCGACATGATAGATGACTTTTCAAAATCTCACATCAAGCTCTACTTTCAGATAACCGGCATGGACGGTGAAAAAGCGGTAACATCGTTCGCAGGACATGAGATGGTAAAGGACTACGTCAGGAGCATAGTGAGAAGGAGGTCCAGTAAGATCGAGGAGACGATAAACGTCACGACAAAAGACGGCTACAGGATGAAAATAAGCGCTATGGTGACGACATTGAGATCAATACAGTCGACCAGGCTAACAATGATCAGAAACGAAATGAAGGCCGTTATAAAGTCCAAGGCGGAGGAAAGAAATCTAGACGAATTTGCACTCGAGGTGGTGCTGGGAAAGCTATCTGCCGATATATACAAACGTTGCAAGGTTTACTGCCCCATTCACAAGGTTGAGGTTTTCAAGAGTAAAGTGCTGTCCGGACCATCTCGAACCACCGAGTCCTCCGGATGAGCTCACATGAAGGCCGCCAGACTTTTCGGAACATCAGGAGTGCGCGGCGTCTTCAGGGAAGAGCTGCATCCTAGGATATTTCTTGATCTATCAATCTCTCTCTCAAATTACCTCGAGAACATGGGGGAGGTCATAGTTGGCAGAGATACCAGAATAACGGGTGAAATTATCGAGGGATGCGTGGTGTCAGGACTCATCTCAGGCGGATGTGATGTGCTGAGGGCCGGAGTGGTCCCAACTCCCGCACTGAGCTTCGGTGTGAACAGGACCGGATGTTCCGCCGGGGTGATGATAACTGCCTCACATAACCCTCCCGAATATAACGGAATTAAGCTGTGGAGCGGAGATGGCTCAGCATTTGATGAAGATGCGGAGAGAAAAATTGAGGAGATATGCCAGCGCGGAAGTGAACACAGGGTTGACTGGAAAGGAATCGGAACCGTATCGAGCTGCGATATCATCGGCGAATATGTGGAGCACATTGTTTCGAGAACAAAGCTCGAGACCAGCCACAACGTGGTGGTCGACTGCGGCAACGGTGCTGCATCCGGAGTGACTCCGCTCTTGCTGAGAAAGATGAACTGCAGGATCAGGACGCTGAACTCAAACCCTGACGGTCATTTCCCGGGACGGTCTCCGGAGCCATCAGCCGGGAGCTTAGCTGACCTGGCAGATACTGTGAGGAGAACTGGGGCTGAGTTGGGGATCGCACACGATGGAGACGCTGACAGGGTCGCTATTGTGGATGACCGGGGCCGCATCGCCCCGCCGGACAAAATGCTCGCCCTTGTGGCCTCTCACATGATCAGAAAAAAAGGAGACATTGTGGTCACCACCGTTGATGCATCCAGCGTTGTGGAAAAAGCCGTTTGCTCCAGGGGAGGAAAGGTTGTACGCACGGGGGTCGGGGACGTAAACGTGGGCAGGGAAATAAGAAAAAACGGGGCCGTGTTCGGAGGCGAACCCAGCGGCGCTTGGATATTCCCGGACATCGGACGCGCGCCAGATGGTCCAGCCGGAGCGATGGTGGTAATGGAGCTGATTGAGCAGCACGGAAAACTTTCATCTCTGCTTGACTCGCTGCCGGACTTCACAACGCTGAGAGAGAAGATACCCTGCCCAGCCGACAGAAAGAACTATCTCATGGAGGCCGTGAGAGAGCCGCTTGAAACAGAATTTAAAGAAAGGAGAGAGACGCTGTCAATTGACGGTCTGAGAGTATCCCTAGATGAGGGATGGGTGCTCGTAAGACCATCCGGCACAGAAGCGTGCATAAGGGTGACGGTTGAGGGCAAAAATAGGGGAGTCGCCGAGGAAATAATGGAGAGAGCCCGCTCGTGCGTGAAAAAGGCGCTGGATGCCATAAGTTAACTTTTATGTTTATGCAACAGATTATGGTGCGGATAACATGAAAGCTGTCGTGCTGGCCGCCGGACTCGGAACGAGGATGCGCCCGCTGACTTTCACAAAGCCAAAGTTCCTGCTCCCGGTGGCAGGAAAACCGGCACTCGACCATGTGTTCAACATGCTGGAAAAATCCGGAGTGGATGAAGTCGGGATAGTCGTAGGGTTCGGTAAGGAACAGATAATGGAAAGATACGGAAACGGCTCGGCGATGGGACTGAAGATCGAGTACCTCCATCAAAAAGAGCTGCTTGGGACAGCAAACGCTGTGTCTCTGGCCGAGGAACTTGTGGGCGACGATGACTTTGTGGTGATGAACGGGGACACGCTCGTGGACCTTGAGTCAATGAAGTCCGTTATCGAGAGATACAGGGAAAAAAGGTCTGAGAAAAACTTCGGAGGAGTCATGGGGACGATAGAGGTGGACGAGCCAGAACAGTTCGGTATAGTCACTATGAAGGGAGAAACCGTAAGAAAAATTGTGGAAAAACCGAAGGGGATGAAAAGCGGGCTCGCGAACGCCGGACTCTACGTGCTGACGCCCGACGTGTTCAGCGCGATAAAAAAGACCGGTAAGTCGAAAAGAGGGGAGTACGAGCTCACCTCCTCGCTGCAGATAATGGTTGACGAAGGGCTATCGATATACACCGCACCCCTCAAACTATGGACTGATATCGGAAGACCGTGGGATCTGCTTGTCGCAAACGAATACTTCCTCAGGGGGATGAAGGGAGAGATACACGGAAAGATAGAGCCGGGCGCAAACGTCGGAGACAACGTCTACGTGGGACAGGGCACCGTGATAAGGTCCGGATCCTACATAACCGGTCCCGCATACATAGGAGAAAACTGCGACATAGGGCCGAACTGCTTCATAAGGCCGTCCACAAGCATAGGCGACCGGGTTCGCATAGGTAACGCCGTGGAGATAAAGAACTCGATAATTATGGACGGCACGCACGTGGGTCACCTCTCATACGTCGGGGACAGCGTGATAGGGGTAAACTGTAACCTGGGCGCGGGGACGACCATAGCAAACCTGCGCCTCGACGGGAAACCCGTGAAGATGGAGGTGGGAGGCAAGGTGATCAGCAGCGGTAGGCGAAAGCTGGGAACAATAATCGCCGATAACGTGAAAACTGGGATAAACTGCAGCATAAACGTCGGTGTGAAGATAGGTCCGGACTCAGCCGTGGGGCCCGGGGCGGTGGTGACAGAGGACATCCCACCGAACACATTCGTTTACGTGGAACCAACCGTGAAAATGAAAAAGTGGAACCCCTGAATTCAGCGGGCCATCCTTATAATTCCAATTTAAAAGCATTGCAAAAACAAGAGAATATTTTAACCCAGCACGTGGCCAAAGGATAAGCTTATAGGGTGGCGGTGCCAGTGCGCACCGAGATATAAAACCGAGGAGGCGAAAAAATGAAGAAATTGCCAATAGCCCTTTGCATAGCGCTGGTTTTCACAGCCATGGCTACACCTGTATTTGTGCAAGCGGATGGTCAGGCCGGAACAACTCTCGGCGCAACAGTGGACGTTACACCTCACTGGACGATCACCTATGAATGGACAATCGATAAATCTGTGGACATCGACAGCTGGGAGTTATACCCGGGGGAATCCGGTGTTTCCACTTACACGATCACCGTGACAAAGGATGATGGCACCGAAGAGGCATGGGTTGAAGGGACGGTCTGCGTGACTAATGGTGGTGACCGGGCAACAGAGGGGCTCCAGATAAAAGTGGTACTAAAAAATGGATATGAACCGCCGAACGACTATCTCGCCGAAGCGGATGTTGATGTGAGTTCAAACCCGGTATTAGACCCCGGAGAGACAGGATGCTACCCCTACAGGATTAACATAAACATCACCGGCGGGGCATATCCGCAGCCACACGCCGGAGGCACATACAAAGTAACCGCCAATGTCACAATCACAAATCATTCCGGGCATCTGGGAGAACCTTTTGGACCGAGCCCGAGCGCAACCACAACATGGCCGGCCAGTCAGACCCTGATAAACGATGCTATCCATGTAGAAGACACAAACGGAAGTTCATGGGAATTCAATGAGAGCGGCTCTGTGACCTATGAAAAGACATTCACGTGCGAGGATGAGGGAGTGAACGTTAACACGGCGACAATCAGAGAAACCGAACAGTCGGATTCCGCAACTGTAACCGTGATCTGTATCAAAAATCCCGATCCCCGGATAAGCGGAGTAAAATTCTACGACGCAAACCTAAACGGTGAACGTGACGATGGTGAAAGCTTAATCGCCGGATGGAGAATTCAGCTGTGGAAGATGGAAGACTGCGAATCGTGGACACTGATGGAAGAGACCGAAACAAACAGCGAGGGTGAGTACGCGTTTTATTTCGCGGCTGACTCGGGAACATACAAGGTCGTGGAGGTCATGCCATCAGGAATGTGGGTCCAAACAGCACCGACAGGCGGGGAGTATATCTTCAGTTTTCCAAATGGAGAGACATATACGGGTATAGACTTTGGAAATGTATGTTTGATTCCTGGCACAGGTGGAAAAACAATAGGCTTCTGGAGCAACAGGAATGGTCAGGCTCTGATAACCTCAAGCGATGTAACCGTGCTCAACACGCTCAACCTGTACAGACCCAGCGGATGGTCGTATCCGCCATTTAGCAGCGTTATCACAACTGCAAAATCTCAGATTAAGAACTACCTGCTCAACGCAACCGCCAAGGAAATGCGCTGGATGCTATCCGCTCAGCTAATTGCCACCCAGCTGAACGTTCTCCACAGCTTTCTTGACGCTTCAACAGTTGTTTACTCCGATGCGACCGGTTTCATAACTATAGGTGAGATCATGGACGGTGCAAAAACGGCATTGACCGGGTCAGACAGGCCCACGCAGGGGCACTGGAAAAATCTGCTGGACGGGCTAAACAACAACAGGCTGCCTTTTGTGTGTCCTGAACCATGCGAAGTGGAATATCCGTAGTCAAACGGTAAAAGGGAAATTTTGTTTTTTATTATTTTTATAACAACCATCACGATATGCGCTTTATATCAGGTCAAGTTCTCGTGCGAACACAGTAAAACCTTAATTTTTATAGAGAGAATATGTTATTGGGTATGCAATGGGCAAACCCGATGACGACGGGCTCAGAAAAAAATACCCTGCGATTTACAGCGAAATCAACGATGGAAACGCTGTACAGATCATGTCGGTCAGAAGTGACGTTGAAGAGGGAGAAAAGGCTGCCAAGGGATCTGATTACCCGACCGCTGTGGACTATATCAGACTCTGCAAAAACGATGCCGAGGCAAGGGAGATAATAGACTATCTCGAGAAAAGGGGTGAAATAAGCTCTGACTATGCAAAACAGCTGAGAGACCAGCTTGCGAAAAAAGGACTGCGCAGTTTCGGCAAGAAGAGAAAGCCTGGTGTTCAAGAAAGCGGGGAAAAGGTCTGAAGATGCTTGAAATAGGACTCGTCGGCAAGCCGAACACTGGAAAAACCACTCTTTTCAACGCGATGACGCTGGCAAATGCTCCCGTTGCCGGATATCCGTTCACGACGATTGACCCCAATGTTGGAGTCACGCACGTGAGAAGCAGGTGCCCGTGCGTGTACTTTAAGGTGAAGTGCAACCCCCAGAACTCGACCTGCGTGAACGGCACAAGATATGTTCCGGTCAGGGTCATAGACGTGGCGGGACTTGTTGAAGGCGCCCACGCCGGAAGAGGGCTTGGAAATCGTTTTCTCGATAGCCTCAGAATGGCCTCCGTGCTCATACATGTGGTCGATGCCGCAGGATCGACCGACGGGGAGGGAAAGCCCTGCTCTCCGGGAAGCCACGACCCGATGAATGACGTCAAATTTCTGGAATTTGAGATAGAGATGTGGTTCAAGGGACTTCTTGATAAGGACTGGTCCAGATTCGCGAAGAGGGCAAAATATGAAAAGCTCGATCTGGTTAAGGAGATAAAGCAGAAGATGAGCGGGTTGGGCATCAATGAGGGGCACGTTCTGGAAGCGATGAAAAACTCGTGCGTGGACCGGGACAACCCGGACTCATGGACTGATGATGACCTGTTGAGGTTCGCAGGAGAGCTCAGAAAAGCCAGCAAGCCCATCATAATCGCGGCAAACAAGGCTGACATGCCTGAGGCCGAGGCGAACATTGAGAGAATGAAAAACGCAGGATATGCAGTTGTTCCGACGTCAGCAGAAGCTGAGCTCGCCCTGAGGCGCGCGGCTGAGAAGAGGATAGTCAGATACGTACCGGGCGGAGGAGAATTTGAAATAGTGAAGGGAGAGGCCCTGAACGAGGGGCAGAGAGAGGCTCTCAACAGGATATCCTCATTTCTAAAAAAGTGGGGATCAACCGGAGTACAGGCGCTTATCGACAAGGCGATCTCGGAAACTCTTAAACTGATAGTGGTCTATCCGGTCGACGACGAGCACAGGCTGACCGACAAAAAGGGCAACGTTCTCCCTGATGCTCTTCTGGTGCCATCAGAAACAACCGCGCGGGAATTCGCATACATGATACACTCAGAGCTGGGCGAAACATTCGTGCACGGAATAGACGCCAAGACGAAGCGCAGGATCGGTGAGGAGCACGTTCTCAAGGATGGAGATGTTATAAGGATAGTTTCCGGAAAAGGCAGATGAGATTTATAAACCTTGGGATTTAGTTTAAGTGATTCAAATGGTGCGGATACTGGTAAGCGATAAAATCCACGAAGACGGGCTAGAAATACTGCGGGAGTTTGCCGAGGTTGACGTACTGACAGGACTCACTCCTGAACAGCTCATAGCTAAAATAGGAGATTATGATGCAATCGTGGTTCGCAGCGCTACAAAGGTCACTGCAGATGTGATAGCTGCAGGACGAAGGCTAAAAGCCATCGGGCGAGCCGGCGTCGGGCTGGACAACATAGATGCGAAGGCCGCAGAATCCCGCGGCATCGCGGTCATGAATTCACCTGAGGCCTCGACAGTTGCTGTTGCGGAGCTGACCATCGGACTCATGCTTTCGTATGCCAGAAAAATACCAAGGGCCGACTCCGGAACAAAACTCGGTAAGTGGGAGAAAAAGGAGCTGATGGGAACCGAGCTGCGCGGCAAAGTGCTGGGCATAATCGGGACGGGGAAAATAGGAAAAAGTGTGGGGCGTATAGCAGCAGCTTTCAGGATGAAACTCCTGCTGTACGATGCCGTGAGGGATGAGGAATTTGCAAGGGAGGTCGGTGGAAAGTACGTTGATTTGGAGACTCTGCTCAAAGACTCGGACTACGTAACCATCCATGTTCCACTAACGCCGGAGACAAGGCACATGATCGGCAGGGGGGAACTGAGCCTGATGAAACCAACGGCGGTTCTGGTGAACACCTCCCGCGGGGCTATCGTCGACGAAAAAGAGCTGGTGGCCGCGCTTTCCGAGAAGCGCATCGGGGGTGCATGTCTCGATGTATTTGAGAAAGAGCCCCTGACAGAGAGCCCCCTGTTTTCCATGCAGAACACCGTTCTCACACCACACATAGCAGCATCCACCGTGGAAGCCCAGAAGGAAGCCGCCATAGTTGTGGCCCAGAAGATGAAGAAATTTTTTGAGGGAAAAACATGAACCCGCCACAAAAAAACAGCGCCCTGTTGAAATCCGAACGCGCTATTATTCGCGTTGACAGGCCGAGCAAGTTAAACCGCGCGCGGGCGCTTGGCTACCGCGCCAAGCAGGG
>JAWCLG010000014.1:0-21932 GCA_038851075.1 Hadarchaeales archaeon (SeqCode)
TGATGGGGGTGATAAACCTGAGCAGGGATTCATTTTTCAGGGGCTCTGTGACCGATCCCAGTGAGGTCGTGAATCGGGCCGCGCGCATGGTCTCGGATGGCGCGGGGATGATAGATCTGGGGGCAATGGCGACAGGCCCCAGCTCAAAGCCGGTTGCCCCTGAAGCAGAGAAAAGGGCGCTGATCCCCGCAGTGAGGGCGGTTGTGAGGGCTCTGGATGCTCCGGTCTCCGTGGACACGCAGAGGGCCGAGGTCGCAGCAGAGGCGGTCTCAGCCGGGGCCTCTGTGGTGAACGATGTGACGGGACTGAAGGGCGACCCGGAAATGGCGGAAGTGCTGAGAGCCACAGGGGCATCCGCCATCCTGATGGCCTCGAGGCGTGCTCCAGGGGATGTTTACGGCATGAAGGAGATCAGGGAGTGCCTGAAGAAGAGCCTGGAGATCTGCAGGGCGCACGGGATCTCCATGAGGAGAATAGTCATAGACCCCGGGATAGGGCACTGGCCCGGGAGGCTTGCCCGCATCGGGCATCTGAGGCCCCGCCCCGGGGGATACACGCCCGCGACTGATCACGATCTGAGGATACTGGCGAGGCTGCGCGAGCTGGAGGCCCTGAGAAGGCCAATATGCGTTGGCATCTCCCGGAAATCCTTCATAGGCGAGGTCCTGGGCGGGAGGAAGCCCGAGGAAAGGCTGGCCGGGTCTCTTGCGGCAACCGTCATAGCCATCCTTAACGGCGCAAGGCTGATCAGGACACATGACGTCAGGGAGACCGCGGATGCTGCGAGGATTGCGGAGGCGATAATCGGTGCCTGATCTAAGGATTGAAATAATAGGACTAGATCTCCCCCTGGTGAGGAGCGGCGATGATCTGCCCCTTCTAATAGAAAGGGCAGCGGAAAGGCTTGGCGGGATAAGGGACGGAGACATCCTGGTTGTTTCCTCCAAGGTGGTTTCAATTTCCGAGGGGAGGCTGGTCGACCTCTCCGCAGTTCGTCCGGGAAAAAGGGCGAAGGAGCTCTCGAGGGCAACAAGACAGCCGCCAGAGTTCGTCGAGGTGGTCCTGGAGGAGGCTGATGAAGTTGTGAACGCTGTGAGGGGGGCATTGCTCACGATCAAGAACGGTCACCTGACAGCCAACGCTGGGGCGGACCTATCAAATTCGCCCCATGGCCATGCGGTTCTCTGGCCCAGGGATCCCATGGGTTCAGCTGAGAGGATCATGAGGTCGTTTGGCGGAAGGTCCATCGGGGTGATAATAGCGGACAGCGCGGTGAGGCCGCTCAGGCTGGGCACGGTTGGTCAGGCAATAGGCTGGGCTGGAATCGCCCCGGTGGCTGACTGCAGGGGAAAGCCAGACCTTTACGGGAGGCCGCTCAGGATGACATGGAGGGCAATCGCCGATCAGATAGCAACAGCCGCTGAGCTGGTGACAGGAGAGGGAAGCGAGAGGCGCCCGGTTGTGATCGTACGGGGGCTTGAGATCTCTGAGAGGCGGGGGGGACCGAGCCCGGTTATACCCAGAAACAGGTGCCTGTTCTTTGGGAAATATGCGCGGCGCGGACGAGGAAAACGGAAGCATCAACGCTGATAGGGCTAAATCATGCGCGCAATACGTTGAGTGAGTCGAATGCTCCTGGGTCAAGGCAAAAATTTAAGTGTTTTCTCCCTTGCCCTGGCATCATCCTTAAGTTTCCTGATAGGCATCGCCGCGGGGCTTCTGGGCGTGGGCGGGGGGGAATTCAGGCTCCCCATTCTCATATGCCTTCTCGGGTTTCCTGTGCCGGCCGCTGCAGCCGCAAACCTGATCATCGGGACGCTTACGGTGGCCACGGGACTGGCAAGGCGCCTGGTGGCCGGGGTATTCGACCCCGCGGCGCTTTGGATGATCCTGAGCATGAGCGCCGGATCGATCTTTGGGGCCTACTTTGGATCCGGGCTGACCGGGAAAGTTAGCGAGAAACGATTGAAGCAAGCGGTCGGAGCTTTGCTCGTCATCCTGGGGCTGAAGTTCATACACGGCGCGCTTACGGAAGAATTTCCATACGGCTCTGTTGTGGGCCATCCTCTTGATCTGTGGCTGGGAGCGGCTCTGGGAGCGCTGATAGGGGTGGCCTGCGGTGCCCTTGGAGTGGCAGGCGGGGAGTTCAGGATCCCAGCGTTTGTGTACCTCTTCGGCATGGACGTGAAGGGTGCGGGAACCGTAAGCCTAGCGGTGTCACTGCCGACCGTGCTCGCGGGAGGGATGAAGCATGGAATGATGGGGCACATTGATAGGAGAGTGGCTTATGCCTGCGTGGCAATGGGGGTTCCGGCCGTTGTCGGCGCAACCATCGGCGCTGCCCTCGTTCCGGGAGCCGCCGAGGTTTTGCTGAAGATGCTTCTGGGAATCGTCCTGCTGCTGGCAACGGTGAGGATGGGCATAAAACACTAGGAAGTGAGTCTGGTGGGCCCGCGGGGATTCGAACCCCGGTTCCTACCGTGTGAGGGTAGTGTCTTAACCACTGGACCACGGGCCCAGTAAAGATTTTGTGCGAGGATATTAAGACATTCGTCACGTGATATTTTTTAAATAATACTTCATCAATTCGATATCGGTGGGCATGAGGGATGAGGAGCACGCTGTGAGCGTGGCGCTGATCATCCTGCTGAGCATTGCGATTGCGATTGGAGTGGCCATGCTGGTTGTGGTGACAGGCATGCTTGCCATACGGGAGGGAAGTTCAGGTGGCGGGGCGTCGGGAGGACTTCCTGAGGAACACTTCTCCGTTGACGCGGTTTACTTTGAAAATTTCGTCGATTTCATGGGAAACGTTTCGCCGGATACATTTAGCCTAGTGGTAGAGATAACCAGCGGTGGTAGGTGGGTGAGGGAGTGGTCGATCGGAATTGATTATGGAGGCGGAACAGGATTTGTGGACAATGTGTTACAGGGAGGACTTGGAGGGCATCCTGATCCAGAGACGCACAAGATCACGTTGAGAGAGGGCGTGAGCAAGTGGTATCTTGACGGAAGTACGCATCCCATGCCCGGGCAGAGCTACTATGTGAAGCTCACCTTCAGTCTCAGCGACGATTCTGTCTTCATATGGGATGGACACGCAGGCTACCGCTAGATCTGGCGTTCGAGTTTGGAGAGCACCTTTTCAAGCCTCTCCAGCATCTCGCGTTTGAGCCCTATGAACACTCCTCCCTCCTTTCCGCTTGCGAAAGTAGTTTCGTCGGGCTTTATTATCTCGTTGAGAACGGGGGACTCTATGTCTATGTGCGGAATTTTCGACCGCGTGAGCGGGTCCCGCTTGTGTATATAGACCTTTGCCGGTATTTCGATTTTGCTTTCAGCCGGTCCCGTCATTTAAATCAGAATAACTTGATGCTCCATTTTTTAATTGATATCTCTTGGCCGGATTGCGGTATCTTTTTAAACAAACTGATGTATGATAGACGGAGGTTAAAAAATGGAGAACAAGAAAGCACCGATGTGGGCTCTCGGGATATTGCTCGTTGCGATCCTGCTCTTGGTGGGAGCGCTCGTGGCGATATTCCTCTCTGCATCCGGGGGCCTGGCCCTTGAATACGGCGTGATTTTGCTGGTTCTCGGGTGGGTCTTTATAGCGGTGTTCTTCGCCGTGGCACGCAAGTACGCCAAACCGGTTGCTAAAGCTGAGCCCCAGAAGAGCGAGTGAGGTCTGAAGCTCACGATTTTTTTATTTTTTTAATTTTTAGAGTTGCTGAATTGGACTATCTCAACCACTCCGTTTTCAGCGTCGACGTTCAAAACATCTCCCGTTTTAAACTTGCTGATGTCTATTCTGTCAACGCACGGTATCCCGGCAAGGATCGCTCCGGTCGCAACGATAGTTTCCGTTTCCTGATTGACTATGGCTGCAGGCGCGGTTCCGTTTTTCTTAAGCCCGTAGATCACATATGAACCAACCGTCGAGCCCTTGCCCTGCGGGAACACCAGAACTTTATCCTTGACGCACTTTCCCTCAAGCTCGTGTCCCTTCTCGATTACAATCCCTGTTTTCGGGTCAATGCCTCCATAAAACCCTAGGGGTGACATTGAAACCAGCGCCTCTCCCCTCGCTTTTCCCGGGCTTATGCATCTCCCCCTCATAAGTTCGGTCATTCAACCACCTTTTTCAGGAGCTCCTCAACGCTTCCGAATACCACCCTTTGCTTGCAGAATCCGGGCAGATAGTTCGCCGCCTTTCCTGAGTCCACCCCTACTGTTCTGAACCCCATCTCCTCTATCGGTGAGACGACGGTGCAGGTGTCCGCCACTATTCTCCCTCCCGCCCCTTCAATTTTCTGCGCGAATCCCATCCTCTCCGCTGCTTCCTTGATAGATCTTGAGGTGCATATCCAAACCGGCTTTTTCAGCTTTTTCCCCTCGAGCATGCTGGCAAGGTTTGAGACCTCGTTGAGGGATGCGTGGGGGCATCCGAATATCAGAATGTCCGGATCTTCGCCTGTGTTTAGTTTTGAGCGGGTTTCATCCAGATCCTTTCCCACGACGTCCACGGATTCGAGCCCTTCAGTGCTCATGCGTTCAGCTTCAGGTGTTACTCCCTCTACGTGGTACAGTGCGACAGCCCCCGAAGCTGCCATTGCCGCCCCGAGCGCCTTCAGCTGATCTACCGTGGCATCCCTGATACCTATGAAGTACGGGACCCCGCTTTTTACGATCTTGCCCACATGATATCCGAGGGCTCCGAAATCCGCGCAGCTCTTCAGATCCGCGTTCACCCTTATCACCATCGTTGGCCTCCTGTTTTCGTTCAGGTGGAGACCGTAGTTTGGGGTCACCCCGCACAGCGCAGCTGCAAGAGCAGAGGGTCCGCCTTCCCTGTTTGTCCTGGCTCCGATGACCGAGTTTGCAAATGAAACCGCGGACGACTCAGACCAGGCTATGTGCTCTCCGAAGCGCGGGAGGTTCCCGACGAGGTAGGGCGTGCATGTGACGGTCATCATTATCCCCATCCTTCTGAACGCCTCCATTATCCGCAGCTGCTTTTCCGCAAAATCCGCGGGGAAGCCCAGCTCCTTCCAGTTCTCGAGTTCCATACCGGCCGGGTTCAATGTGGTGGGTACCCTGACCTTTGCGCCTTTTCCCGCAATGTCCTCCAGGAACTCAAGCCCAGGATCACCTATTGACTTGTAGGACACTCCTGCTACCTGAACCGAGCTGACTGGTATCATCCTGTCGGCGCCGTATATCTCACCTAGCCTGACCAGGAGCCTGAAGTTCCGCTCGATCACCTCGCCGTATTCACCGGCTAGCATGCGCTCCTGTTCTTTTGTAAGGTACATGTCATCAGTGGAAATTGAGTTTTGCACCGCTTAAGAGTTTTCATGTTAAATCTGGGAATTTGACGCCATTATTGTGGGATTGTGGTCTCGTATATCATCAGATAGTTTCCGTTTTTGAGGCGAACCACAGTCGGGAAAATAAGACATGTTGATTCCTTGCCGGTGCCCGTGTCCACCGTAAGACGTGTCCCGGATTCCAGCGTCCAATTAATCGAGTCTGTTGAGGTCAGGGATTTGATCCAGTTGTTGTTGGCCATCGTGGGTGAGGAGCCGTGGACGTACATCCGGTAAAATGTAGAAAAGTCAGTGATGTCCGCAATGACTGCACCGTACCCCTGGGAGTCCGGAGCATAGTTGACCATCTTGTCATATGTGAAAGTGTTTCCGTCGGCTGAGGTGGCATGCTGGTTTCCCCCCCAGATTTGCCAGTTTGTATCACTAAAGCGGAATGTTTCCGGGTCGAGGAAATCTCGATCGGGATTTGTTAGAGCAAATCTTTCACCCTCGCTTGTGTATGTGAATCCACCGTCAGTTGAAACAAACGAGTATGTTCTCGCTTTCTGTGAGCCGGTCGCATCCGGATCTACGGTGGCAAAGAGCCTGAGAGTGCCATCAGGTTTCAGCACTATGTTCGGATCAACAGGGTTGGTGGCACCTGAGGGGACTCCGTTGAAAGTCACCTTTTTGTACGCCCAGCTGTTTCCGTCATCATCGGAAACTGCGACGACTATCTGGTTTACCATTTTTTCGGTGCCGCCCTCGATGTAGCTTTCCGCGACATAATACACGAGTATCCTCCCGCTGCTCAGCACTACGGCATCTGGGACGGTGGCGCGGTCAGAAAGTATTCTGTTTGTTCTGGTGAAATTTAGACCATCAGTGGATGTGGCGATAAGCAGCCTCTGTGTGGCCGGAAATGACGGGGTGGATCCTCTTCCGGAACATGGTTGAAAATCGCTTGTGAGCGCAAGATTTTCTCCTCCACCTCCGGGTATATTTTCAGGGGGCATGTTTTCCGGGGGCAGGTTCTCAGGTGGCATGTTTTCTGGTGGCTGACCGGAAGGCCTCGGACCCTTCACGAGAAACACTGTGACTTGGCCGTCTTGCAAAGTTGCTTGGACGACAGCCGTTTCGTCCCCCCTGTCATACAGGTGCCCCGTGTACCCTCCGAATATACCGTTATCCATCCTCCACAGCCAGCCATTATCGGCCATCCACGCGTCGAATGCGCTGTACGCACTCTGGATTGTGCCGGTGCCTGAGTATGTGGTGACCGTGTTGTTGCCCTGGGTTGTTTGGTCTACCATCGTAAATCCTGCCGGAGCCGATGCGCTTGAAGTGGCGGAAGGTTTTAACAGCATAAAAGCGCCGACACCTGCAACGATGACGATCAAAATTATAACTCCAACTGCTGCTTTAAATTTCATTTTTTCATGAAAATGTTCTCATGTGGATATATAAACATTCTGCATTTTACTTTTTCATCCGATGTAGTCTGCAGAGTTGAGTTTCATTGGAGCCTCCGGTTTTTTGAAGTCGTTCACGTCTCTGTCTGCAGGTATTGTGAGGTCGAATCCCACCTTCGCTGTCATGCGTGTCTTTAAGTCTGAGGAAGGGTCGAGCGAGGATCCGGGCTCTTTTTTAAGCACAACTCCCCTGTCCCCCTGAAAGCGCGTGGCCATCGCCCACTCCACCTCCTGCGGGTTGTGGACGTCGATATCGTCATCGACCACCCACACATGCTTGAGCGACCTGTGCCCCCTAAATGCGGCCTCTATTGCTTTGAGTCCATCGTCAGGGTTCTTTTTCCTTATGCTGACGACAGCGTGTAGCCACGAGCACCCTCCTGGGGTGATGTAAACATCCCTGCACTCGCATACCTTGTTGACCTCCCTGAATATCGTCGGTTCCCTCGGCATTCCCATCAGGGTCTTGTGCTCTAGGCCTCCGGGCAGAAGAGCGTGATATATCGGGTTATTTTTGACGAACATGCGCTTTACCCTGGCCACCCTCTGCTTTCTCACTATGTCCGGAGTTTCTGTGAGATCCAGAAAAGGCCCCTCATCGTGTTCCTCGCCGGTGAATTCTGCCATGAGAACTATCTCGGATTCGGGCACAGTGTGACCGCCTAGCTCTATCAGCGGAGTCTCTGATAAAGCGTTCGCAATCCATAGTTCGCTCCTCCCGCGTTCTACGGATATGGCTCCCGCTACCATCACCGACATTGGGTTCCCGATACATACGGCAAATTCGCGTAGCCCTCTCTTTATGAACGCATCAAAATCTCTCTCAAGTATGCGGAGGACCATCCTTTTTTCATCGATGATCATCATCCTGTGGTATGATGCGTTGATTCCTAACTCCGGATCCCGTGCGATCACGACTCCGGAGGATATGTACGGCCCGCCGTCTATCGGGTAGTGCAGCAGAATCGGGAGCTTTGTAAGATCCGGTGAAAGCTCCTTGTATCCCTCCGCCCTTTTTATCTCAGGCTCTTTTGGGGATTCAATCGCCCCCGCCAGCGTTTGGATTATCTGGTCGGGTTTTATGCCGAGGCCTATTGCCACAAGTTCGCGTGTTGAGCACAGGTTTGCGGCGACCGGTATTGAGAAACCCCTCACGTTTTCAAAAAGTAGAGGTTTCCCGTCTAGGGCCCTCATCAGCGCAGATATCTCGAGCCTCGTGTCAACAGGCTTTTTTATCCTGACGAGCAGACCTTTTTCGTCCAGTTTTTTCAGGAATTCTCTGAAGTTCAACGCATCACCCAATCCTCGTCCTTAACACTTCGTATCCATCTTTCTCTATAGCCTTTGCCACCTTTTCCTGGAGCTCTCTCCCTGGGGTCAGCGCCACAATGTTTCCGCCGAGTCCTCCACCAGTCAGCTTTGCGCCAAGTGCGCCGTTTTTTATGGCAATATCAACGAGTTTGTCCAGCTCGGCGCAAGAGACCTCTATCTCCTGAAGCAGGCGGTGGTTCTCGTTCATAAGCCTCCCAACCTCCCGAAGATCGTAGGAGAGCAGCGCTTTCCTTGCCTTCTGTACGAGCTCTCCGGCCTCCCTGAATATCCTGCCGTACCTGTCCGGATACCTCTCCTTTCTTTCCTTCACACCGGCAACGGCTGCTTCCGTGTTGGCCACGAGACCGGTATTGCCCATGACTACTTCGACCGGACGACTCAAGGATATGCGCTCTATCGGTTTTCCCTTCATAAACCACAGCAGTCCCCCGTAGGTCGCCGCGGTGTTGTCCACGCCGGATGGGTTTCCGTGATAGGCTTTTTCTCCCTCGAAGGCTATCTCGTTTATTCTGTCGTCCGAATAATCGAGCCCGAACTCATCTGAGAGGGCCCTCGCGATAGCAACGCATGATGCGGCGCTCGCGCCTATCCCGCTGGCAGCAACAAGGTCTCCTCCCAGAGTGATATTTATTCCGCTCTTTGATGTATCCACCCCTGCCGCCCTCAGCACCCTCTCTATCGAGTCCCGCTGCTGCTCCAGCTTTTCCTCCTTATAGCCAGGGGTTGCAGGTCTTCTGTCATCGAGCTTCCATCCATTGCCCGCTTTTCTTTCCACCGTGGCAGTTGTGTACTTGTCGATGGCTGAGACTATTGAGGGAATCCCGTGCACCACGAAGTGCTCACCGAATAGAATGACCTTTCCGTAGCCTTTTCCGAATCCCATACCGTCACCTATCTCTCGACCGCCTTTCTTATCCTCTGCAGCTCCTTCAGCATCTCTTTCTCCAGATTTTTTCCTGAGCCGAACAGAGGCCTCCCTTTCACTGTTTCGAGGATTCTGTCCCTGAGCTCTATGAAGTTATTCACCCCGAAAAGCGATGCCTCGGCTCTCCTGACTCCGGGTCCCGAGCTGCCGCCTGCCGGTCCGGTGTAGCCGGCGGTGTGCACGTCCACGGTCCCGACCCCGAACTTTCTCGATATGGGGCCCTGAACCACATCTATGGACATCACCCTCGCGTAGGGCACCGCATGCTTCATCTTCCACCAGACTCCGCGCTCGACCATTACCTCGTTCTCGGTAAGCGTGTAGAATATTGAGTCATAGTACTTTCCGATCCACCATGCGACGAAGCAGCATATTGCGATGACGACTGATGGGGGGAAGGCGAGAAACGGCCAGTAAGTGAGGATTTCTGGGGCAAGAATCGCACCCAGCCATATCGGGGCCGACGTGATCGCGAGCAGAGGTACCGCAGTAATAGCGAGGTAGGTCCTGTAAACCCCTTTCAGATTCAGGTGGGGCTTGAACCTCTCAGCTTTTTTCATCTGCATCCGAGTTTTTGATTCCACCCACATCTATTTAACTTTTTGAATGGAAAGTTTTGGGATTGAAATGGAACTGTTGACTGCCAGCGCCGGAAGCTACCCTAAGATAGGTGAGGGACAGGAGAGGCAGCTGCATCGCCAGGCATATGCCAGGTGGGAAAAGGGAGAGATATCGGATGAGGAATTTGAACGTATCCAGGATCAGGTCACATCCGAGGTTATAAGGGAGCAGGTCAGGGCAGGACTCGACATAGTCACAGACGGGCAGATCAGATGGTATGATCCGATTTCCCATATCGCCAGAAAACTTGAGGGATGCGAAATAAACGGGTTGCTCAGGTTCTTCGACACTAATTTTTACTTCAGGCAGCCCGTCATCACCGGAAAGATAACCGGTAAAAAACCAGTTCTGAGGCGGGAGTTTGAGTACGCTGCCCGGGTATCCCCGAAGCAGGTTAAGCCGGTGATAACTGGCCCTTACACCCTTGCTCGGCTTTCCATAGACCGCAGGGGGGTGGGTCTGGAGAGAATAGTGGACGAGTTCTCCGAGGTCATCTCTAAAGAGGTCGCGGAGCTTGCGGATGCGGGAGCGAGGTTGGTTCAGATAGACGAGCCAGCGATAATTGAGAATCCTGAAGACATATGTCTCCTGGATTCAGCGCTCGGGCGCATTTCAAGGGCGAAGAAAAACGCGGGCATAATTCTCCACCTGTACTTCAGCGACGTGACTTACATCTATGATGAGCTGCTCGAGCTTCCGGTGGACGGACTGAGCTTCGATTTCACCTACGGAAGGGGGCTTGAGGATGAGATCGCGGATACCGGATGCGAGAAGGACCTTGGACTCGGCCTGATAGACGGCAGGAACACGAGGATTGAGGACGCGAATGATGTGTACACACGGGCTGCAAAGGCGCTGAGCGGATTCGGCGGAAAACGCGCTTATCTGAGTCCATCCTGCGGTCTCGAGTATCTTCCCAGAGAGGTTGCTTACAGGAAGCTGGAGAACATGGTCGCTATTTCAAAGATGTTGAAGGAGGAGATAGTTTGAGCGAAAAGCTGGTAAAACTCGGGCTCAGGCTCCCCCTGTTACCGACGACAACGGTTGGCAGCTTTCCGAAACCTCAGTACCTTGTTGAGGCGAGAAAGAAGCATGCCTCAGGGGGAATCGATTCCAAGAAGCTTCGCGAACTTGAGGAAAGGGCTACACGGGAGTGGATTTCGGTTCAGGAAAAGATAGGTCTCGATGTTCTGGTGGACGGCGAGATGTACCGCGGGGACATGGCCACGTACTTTGCGGAGAACATGGATGGATTCGGCATAAGCGGCCTCGTGCGAAGCTACGGGAACAGGTACTATCGAAAGCCGGTGATTAGGGGAGAGGTCAAATGGAGGGGCCCAATAACCGTTGACTGGTGGAAGTTCGCACAAAGCCTGACCGAAAAGCCGGTAAAGGGAATGATAACCGGGCCCTACACTATGATGGACTGGTCTTTCAACGAGTACTATCCCAGTCGCGAGGACGCATGCCTTGCGATTGCCGGGTGCCTGCATGAGGAGGTGAAGGCGCTGGCAAAGGCGGGGGCAAAGATAATACAGATTGATGAGCCTGCGATATCAGCCAGACCCGATGAGCTGTTAGAGTTTGCCGTGGAAGCGATGAGGACGGTGATCAGGGGTGTGGACGCGTACTTCATCACCCACATATGTTACGGTGCTTTTGAGTTCATATATCCGGACATGCTGGAGCTTCCGGTGGACAACTTTGACCTGGAAACCTCGAACTCAAATCTGGACCTTGTGGATCTCTTCAGAAGACATCCGTTCACGAAGGACATATCGTTCGGTGTCGTTGATGTGCACTCCCACGTGGTCGAGGATAAGGGCACCGTCGAGTCCCGAATAAGAAAGGCGCTGGATGTGGTTTCTAGGGAGCGTCTGTGGATAGACCCCGACTGCGGGCTCAAGACCAGGAGCGTTGAGGAATCAATAGAGAAGCTGCAGGTCATGGTGGATGCAACGAGAGCCGTCAGGGAATCAATTTAACAGCAAAAATAATGAGGAAGAAATGAGCGAATGTCGGTAAAAACTGTTGGAGCGGTTCTCCTGGCCGGGATGCTGATCCTCGTCGTCGCGTTTCTCTTTATGAGTGCGGCTTTTCAAAAAGAGGTAAAGTTCGTCGAGGCGGTCAGCTATACAAGGCTTGAGACGGATGTGCTCTGGGATGGGAGCGCAAGATGCAGGTATGTCGTATGGCAGCCACCCTCCTACATCTCTTCATTCAATAAACTGATGGTGCAGAGGATAGGCGAGGATATAATCGCAAGCTCGTACGAAGAGAGCATAAGGAAATATTATGCGATGATGGGCTTTGAGATTGAGAACTTTTCATGCGATATATCGGGTATGGGGGAGAATGATAACTTCACGCTCACTTTCACGTGGACTGTCCCATTCTTTGCGAGGTGGAACGGGGAATCATGGGAGATCGAGCTTGACTGGGTCAACAGGGAGCTGGGCGCGGAAGACGCCATATCTGAGGGTGATTCGGAGTGGATTTTCATCAGGAGTCTGGCCAGAGGATCCGGGTGTGATTTTGGAGTCCATGTTTCGTATTCTACCGATTTTACTTTTCTCCCCGAAGGAGCGGAAAACGTTCGGCTTTCTTCAGACTACCACAGTTATGCGGATTACGGCGGAGGGTCTTATTCCGAGAGTTTTGTCTGGCTGCAGGAAGTGGACGGCAGAAGCGTCTTCGTTGATAATATGATTTCATTCACGGCCACCGAGAATGAGATGACCATAACGGTGGACCAGATGCTTGCGGAATTTGCACCATCTTCAGTGTCTTATTCCGGTCAGGCTCCGGCCGGCTGGTCTTTTATGTATTCGCTTGAGTGGCCCAGGCTGGACCTCAAATACGGGCGCCCCCTGATGGAGAACTATCCGGTCAGACTGAATGGCACGTGGTACAGCATGACTCCCGCGCAGATACTTCGCTGCTCAGCCAAGTTTCTGCTGGACATATACAGCGGAGATGAGTTTTCAGCCCCTCAGCCCCCTGCCGCGGCAGAATGGCCGGGGCAGGAGGAAGGCGACTGGGAGACTTTTTGGAGTGAGCTGAGCAGAGAAGAGTATATATCGCTGGCCGCCCAGGCGTCGACCTGCGAGGTAATCCCGGAATGGTTCGACGCTCCGGTTGGCAGGATGAGACCGTCCGACCTCCTCTACACCTTCCTGAGGGTTATCTCTGAGTATAGAAAGTCGGGCTCGCTCCCTGACATGATCAATATCGCCCCGGTTCCGAGTGGTGAGGTGAGGTGGGGATCAAACAGAATTGGAGCGGACAACGCCTATTACCTTTTGTCGGACCCATACGTTGTCGTTGACGGGAGGAGAGCTCTTGAGGTTCTGGACAACTTAATCGACAATCTGGACAACAGAAAACTCGTGGAGGAGATCTGCAACTGGACCGGGTCGAACATAAGCTACGGGCTGTACTTCAGGCCTCCGACTTCCGAGGAGATGCTGGGGACCAGGCGCGGGCAGTGCAGGGACTTCACAAACGTTTATCTTGCCCTTTCCAGAAGCGCGGGAATACCTGCCAGGAGGATCTCGGGATGGATAACCTCAAGCTGGCAACCGCCGGCAGGATGGGAATTTGTTGTGACGACCACGCCAGATGGAAGGACGGTGTCCAGCCACGCCTGGGTGGAGGCGTTTGTGCCCGGGGAGGGATGGATTCCGCTTGAGCCACAGTCAAACCGTCCGGCTCTCTTTGTGGGTGAGCTGCCCTACGATATTTACAGGAGCACCGAGCAGACATGGATTGGCGCGCTTGCCGGGTATGAAACGGCAGAGGGCCTTCTTTGAGGAGTTTGCGGGGTTCCTATGGATTGGGAAACCTGGAAGCCATGGTATGATAAAATTGTTCTGCAGCTTGGCATCAACAGGAAAGCCGATGAAGAAGCTGCCAGAGTGCTGAACAGCCTGTTACCCGAGCCGGATCTTGACGGCATCAGAAATCTGCTGAGCGGCAGAGAATGTGTTGTTTTTGGAGCGGGTCCATCTCTGGAGAAAAATCTGGAAAAAATAAGCAAGACGCGTCTGTTCAGAAAAACCATTATCTCGGCTGATGGTGCCACAACTGCCGTGATGAGGCACAGAACACCTGAGATAATAGTTACAGACCTGGACGGGAAGGTGGACGATCAGATAAATGCTTGGAAGCACGGGGCGTGGCTGGTGATTCACGCACATGGTGACAACATTAAGCGTGTTTCTGAAATTGTCCCAAAATTAGGGGAGCGCGTCATAGGCACAACTCAGGTCAGACCTTTTGGAAAGCTCTTCAACTTTGGTGGATTTACGGACGGGGACCGCGCGGTTTTCATGGCGCGCTGGCTTGGGGCATCGAGGATATATCTCGCCGGTATGGATCTGGGGGTGAAGATAGGGAGATACTCTGGAAACAAGGATCCGAGACGAAAGTCCATCAAGTTGAGGATATGTGAGGAGCTGCTGGAATGGTTGAAAGAGCTTGGAACAAATATTGTTGATCTGACCAGAGCGCAGAGCAAGCCCACGGCGGATATCTCAGCGGGTGTACGGTGTCTAGTAAAAAAATGAACTCGTAAATGATGTCTTGGTTTCTCCGGGCTTTTCAAGGAATTAAGCTGGGCAGAGGAACGTACCTAAATTTTTTATTCTGTGAGGTTGACATATACATGTGGATAAACTAAAAATGAGCAGTATAAAAAAATTTTTTGTTATCTCGACTCTCAGCGTTTTAGTTACTGTATTCTGCGTGTTAGCATATCTCCATTTCACTGGACAGCCTCAGAACAGATGTCCGGTCGCTTTTTTCAGTTATTTGCCTGAGTCCCCAACAACCGGGGACGTTGTTCGGTTCACGGAGAATTCTACAGATCCTGATGGGGAAGTTTTTCTCTGGCATTGGGATTTTGGAGATGGTACAACCTCTGATGTACAAAATCCGACGCACATTTATTCAACACCAGGATTTTACGTCGTAACGCTAACGGTCGAAGACAGCAAAGGAGCGAGAAACAGTTACACGCTGGTTTTGGAGGTTAGAGGTTCGGAGACTCCTCAGGATAATGATTCAGGTCGGCCTCCAACAGAAAATCAGGGAGCTGAAGGTTCGGAGACTCCTCAGGATAATGATTCAGGTCGGCCTCCAACAGTAAATCAGGAAAAAACTTTTCAAAATTTTGAGGAAGGAAACGGAACTCCGGGGGCATATTTCCAGAATATCTGGCACACTGCTTCAAGTTTTGAGAGTTTACTGGTCCACAGTGGCTCCAGGTCGATTAAAGTAACAACAGATGTTGGTGGAGGAACAATAAGAATCATGGCTGCTTCTCCTTCAGGATATTTCAACTTGGAGAATGTGAGTGCTATAAGCGTATGGATTTATGATACGCAGGGAAATAACACCGTCCAGCTTAGATTAAAGGATATAGATGGTGACGGAGGACGCGGACCCGATGAAAATTATATATGGTCAACAATGACTTCCCGCGAAAACCAGTGGGCCAAAATAACATGGGACATGAGCTACTATCCAGATGTGGAAGGTCTGGACATGGATAAGATCTCTTCCATCGAATTATACATGTATTGGAATGGTACTTACTATTTTGACGATGTAACTTTCCTAGAATCCGGAACGGTCGAGGTCTGGATAAGCTCAGAGGATGGGAAATACAAGCTCACCAAGGTCAGGAATAAATCATTTGAAGAGGTAGGCAATTCTCAAGCGGATTATATCTTCGGCGTGGATCCGACAGTTACCTATCAATCAATACTGGGGTTTGGGTCATCTCTGGAATCATCGTCCTGCTATAATATGTCACTATTGAACAGTTCAACACGGGAAAGTGTAATCGAAAATTTGGTCAGTCCGGATACCGGTATTGGTATGAACTTGATGCGCATCTGCATAGGGACCTCAGATTTCACTGGAGAGGAATGGTACACTTATGATGACATGCCAGAGGGACAAATCGATCCAAATCTTGAACACTTCTCGATAGCCAAGGACAGGGAGTATATAATTCCTGCTATAAAGATAGCGCTTCAGAAGAACCCAGAGTTGAAGGTATTTGCGTCTCCCTGGAGTCCGCCAGCGTGGATGAAGGATAGCAAGAGCATAACTGGAGGCGGAAGTTTGCTTAGAGAATATTACGAGGTTTATGCCAGATACTTCGTGAAGTTTATAAGAGCTTACGAAGCCGAGGGAATTCCAATATATGCCGTAACGGTCCAGAATGAGCCCGGATTCGAATGGGTCCACCCCACGTGTAAGTGGACGCTGGAAAACGAGAGGGATTTTGTGAAATATTATCTGGGCCCAGCTTTTGAGAGAGAGGGAATCTCTACAAAGATCTGGATATACGATTGGAACTTTGACCTCTATACGTGGCCTGACGAAATACTGGACGATGTGGAAGCGGCTCGTTACATAGATGGCACGGGATTTCATCATTATGGGGGCGGTCCGGTTGCTATGACCTATCTGCATCAAAATCATCCGGACAAGCACATCTACTTCACAGAGGGCTCGACCTTTAACACTTCCGGGGCTGTTAAGATAATAAGCTATCTGAGAAACTGGGCCAGAAGCTACAATGCGTGGGTGACTCTGCTAGATGAAGATGGAAAACCAAATAACGGACCATTTCATGCAAGCCCAACGTGTATAGTTCTCAGAAAAGATATGACCCTGAACTACAGGTATGATTATTATATGTACGGGCAGTTCATGAAGTTTATTTCTCGAAACTCGCTCAGGATATTTTCTAACGATGGGGATCAGACAGTTTCAAATGTGGCATTTAAGACACCAGATAAAAAAATAGTGTTTGTTATAGCCAATGCTGGAGATTCATCAAAATGTTTTAAAATAATTTACGCGAACAAGGCAATCTGGGCAAGCATAGCTCCCAAATCTGTAATCACCTTCAGATGGGATTTTTAAATCTGAAAGCGTTTGTCCAGGCCCAATATTATCTATTGGATTAGTCTTCAGCAGAACAGTGCGGCTGTTTTTTAAAAGGATGGGCGGCCCAAGGATTTTTGAAATACTATCTGGCTCGTGGGATCGTATACCAACTTTATTTCATCGCCCTCATTCAGTCCCAGAGCTCCTGTGATTGTTAGAGGGTCGCCTGCCGCCCAAGGTCCAGTGCCAACAGATTCAAGCACGGTAATTCCATTTTTTAATAATCTGAGACCAGATTTTTCAAGGGTGTCGCCTTCGTGGAGAAAAGTTATGGTATCAGTGCTTATGAAGTTCGCAGCCGATGATACATGATAACCCAGGTTCGCCCCTGAGCGATTTGTTTCGTAAAAAAAGTCTGGTTGGTTGTCCATATTTGAGCCCCCGAGAAATATGAACACCTTACCGGTGTTGTCATACATTCCGTCCCAACTCCTCGCTCCAACTATCAGATCCGAGTAGCCATCACCGTTGACATCCCCTGCTGACTTCAAAGACCCTCCGAAGTCAGTGTCCGATTTGTTTGATTCGTATGTCCAGTCCGGAATATTATCCATGGTTGGTCCTCCCCAGAATATCCACGCCTTCCCCTCCGACCATTCTGAACTATACCATGCATAAGTTCCGACTGCAATGTCGGGGTATCTGTCCCCGTTAAAATCATTGCCTGTGGCAACGCACCATCCGAAGTGGCCGTTTACTAAGTCAGATACAAAGGTCAAATCAGGATATTTTTCTTGAGGGAGGCTGCTGCTCCCATAGAACACATATACTCTTCCGAGATTTTCATTATTCCAGCCCCAGCTTTGCGCTCCAACCACTATGTCGTCAAATCCATCTCCATTTAGATCAATCGTATCAATAGAAAATCCAAGCATTGGATAGTTCGAGTTTACCCCCGATTCATAGTTATCTGTGCTAAGTCTAAGAACACAGTCGCGAGCGTTATTCATGGAATCCCCTCCGTAGTATATTGTTACTATTCCGCGATACCACCACCAGTCCGGCTGACCGACTATAACGTCTGAGTATCCATCTCCGTTCACATCACCAGAAGCCACCGAAAATCCCAGTTCATACGGTCCATTGTAACTCGAATGCCAGTACCACTGAACATCGATTGTAACGTCAGGTTGTGCATCCATGGGATTTCCGCCGTAGTAGACGTATGCTCTTCCTTGGAGATTGGAAGAAGGATAAGGTTTGTAACAAGGTTGTCCGACTATAACGTCTGAGTATCCATCTCCGTTCACATCACCAGAAGCCACCGAATAACCAAAGTATGAGTTTGATCGAAGCACGTAGGATAGAGTGAGATCCGGTTGGTTATCCGGGTTAGGTCCTCCATAGAATATCCATACGTTTCCGGTATCAGTGTATCCACCACTATCCCAACTCCTCGCTCCAACTATCAGATCCGAGTAGCCATCACCGTTGACATCACCAGTTGTGATGGAGACGCCTGTGTCACTGCTTGGTTGTCCGCACTCATATGTCCAGTCCGGGTTATTGTCTATTTCCCCACTACCACCTTTAAATAAGAAAACTTTTCCGGCCCAGTTGTTCCATCCAGGAGCTCCAGCCACTACTCCATCGTTTGATCTTGACCAGCCAGTTATTCTTATATCAACCAACACAAAAGATTTGTTGATATTAAATGAGTTCAGCAAAAGCAATATGATCATTACACCGATGATTGCTAAGGCAATTAGAAAAATTGTTGCGACCACGGTAGAAACGCCCTTTTCTGAAAACAATTTTATATCACCATTTTTCACTTGAGTTTTTTGCTTTAAATATTTCTGCTTTTGAGCATTTTCGTTCCAATCGTTAATCCCCACACTGATGCAAACGCTGCAGATATGGTCTCAGGTATTGCCACACCTCTCCAGCTGAAAGCCCATGGGAGAGCTGCCAGCACGGCTATTGAAATGGAGAATGCACCAAGCCCTCCCGATCCTCTGAGAATCATTGCCGGGCCGAGGATGAGAAGCGATATCGGGAAAAGGGAGAAGAACGCCACAGAAACGTAGAAGTGTATTGCCCCTGCATCCTCGCTGAATATTCCTATGCAGGCCAGTGCTGCTCCTGCTGCTGTGAGAGCCAGCGATCCGGCCTTTCCAAGCTTGCTTTTGCTAAGTTCTCTCAGCACGCCAAGCCCGAATATAACTGTCATGGCGCCTGAAATCAGAATTCCGGTGTTGAATATGACAGCCGCGCCGCTCCTGGAGTAGTTTCCCAGATCACTCAGGGCATTTGAGTTCCAGCTGAACCACGGAGACAGAGCGATGGAGGTAAGTATGGCGGTGAACGCAACAGCCGGTATGGCTATACCACACACGCCTCCCGCTTTCCTTAGATCTGGCATCCAAACCGCCGAGCTTAGCCCTCTTCCTGCCCTGAGGCTTCAGATTCAGTTTTTTCTTCGGAGTTTGATTCACCAGATGCTGCTTCTTCTTTCTTCTCCTCAGCCTGTGGTTCAGATTTTGGTTCTTCTGCAGTTGTTTCTTGGGGAGCTTCGCCGGGTTCCTCCTTTTTAGCGCTCTCCGGAAAGAGCTCGAGGTACAGCCGTTTAAGCTCCTCCTCCTTCTCCTTCTGGGCTTTTGCAGATGGCTTTGGCAGGTTGAGCTTCACTCCGGCCTGCGCAAGCTCGCGCTTGTACCTGGCAAGCTTGGCGCTCTTCATCTGCTGTCTGGCCTTCACAGCGGCCTTCCCTGTCTTTCTAGTCAGACCAATCCCTCTTTCTCTCAATATTCCTGCCGATTTATATCATTAGGGGAACCCTCCGTTTGTCATTTTTTGACAATGTTGACGAGCATTTTATTTCGGTTTTCACGTTCAACCGTGCCGGCCCTTCCACTGCAGCGGGCATCGCCCCTGCCTACTTTTTCTTCTTTCTCCCTGCCGGCCGCCACGGGACTTCCCGTTTTTTCGGCGACTCTCGATAAGGAATGCTGCTGGAGGTACCATCAAAACCGAGATTATCCCTGGCAACACGAACAGGGGACACATAGTAATCAGGAGCCCGGCGGCGCTGATGAGCCAGCATACCCATGAGAGCAGGGCGCAGAGCGCAAGAGGGCGCTTGAAGAAAGGTTCTGACTTCATTTCTTGAGCTTTTATAAGGTGGGCGGGCACTCCCTCAAAAACCAGAGGACCAGTATAGCCACAGTCCTTACAGGCATACCAGTTTGCAGCATGATCTCCAACGTATGTGCTCGCTCCCCCCATGATGGCATAGCCGATCCTGTTGGAGCCACAGCGCGGGCACGTCTTCGTCATCGCTTTTCACTCACCTCATCAAGTAATGCGCGTAGTTGATCAGAGAGTAAGAAAAGAGCAGACCAAAACCGAGCACGATGCCCGCACCAACGATCATGCCGGATCGCATCTGAGGGCTGATTTTCTCTCCGAATATTGCTCCCGAGATAAGCGAGATTGAAATCAGCGCGAGTCCGGATTCAACAAGGATCATCCCAATAACAACTGTTAACAACGCAAACCACTCCCTCATGATCGGGCCAAATATCGCGAACACGCCAGCACCGGCAAAGAGCATAATAATTCCGGCAACTGTAAACGCACCGCACCTTTCGGCTATTTTGATGCATAAGATCTCCAGCTCATCTATCAACTTTATTCACCCTCGCTTCACCTTGGCCTTGAACGCGCCCTTGAAAACCACACCATGATGCTGGCGATTACAAGGGCGACCATGAGCACTGGGATCAAGATTGTATGCTCGGATCCGGTTCCCCCGGTTTGAGAGGGCTGCACAGCTGGCGAACCTATGGCGTAGAGTCTGCCGTCCCAAGCGCCAACGTAGATGGTGCCGTTTGCGCCTATTGCGGGGGATGAATCCACCCTGTAACCAATGTTATAAATCCATTTTACTTCCCCATTTTCGTTCAGTGCGTACAGGGCATTGACTCCCCAATCTGAATAATGACCATGGACTCCAAAGTAAATTGTCCCATCTGCTCCTAATGTTGGCGAAGAGTCGATGTGGTCACCACGGACAATATATCTCCATTTTTCGGAGCCATCTGGACGCAGAGCGTAAAGAACGTCCCTGCTTCCGATGTAAATGGCACCATCCGCTCCAATTGCCGGGGAAGATAGGATGCAACTTCCGGTGGGATAAAACCATCTCATTTCTCCGTCTGGGGAGATAGCATACAGGTTCTCATCATCAGAACCGAAGTAAATCGTGCCGTCAGGACCTATTGATGGAGAGGAGAAAATTGGCCCATTCACGGCATAAAACCACTTGAGCGTGCCGTCCGGGTTCAAAGCGTATAGTCTGTTGTCATTTGAACCAAAATAAATAGTCCCATCCGGTGCGATGGCTGGTGAAGAACCAATCGGAGCCCCCGTCGTATAAAACCACTTGACCGTAGCTTTCACGCCGTTATCATAAATTGCATAAAGCTTGTTGTCCCCAGAACCGAAGTAAATAGTTCCATCAGGAACCACAGCAGGGGATGAAATAATGTCTGCTCTAGCAGTATAAACCCACTTTAATGTTCCGTTTGGGTTAAGAGCATAGAGGTTATCGTCCCAAGAGCCGAAGTAGACCGTGCCGTCTGAGCCAACTGCTGGAGATGAAACAATCGCCCCTCTGGCTTCGAATGCCCACTTAAGTGAGCCGTTATCATAGAGAGCATAGAGCTTGTTGTCATAAGAGCCAAAGTATATAGTGCCATCTGAGGCTATTGCTGGAGAAGAATAGTAAATCGCGCCGCCAGTTTGGTAGCACCACTGCAGCACGTTGTCCTGAGCACCGACGTAAGGACTTCTCCCCGTGTTCTGCAGATCATGCCTGAACTTCGGCCATGGCGAATTCATGAGCTCAGCGCCCACAGTGGAAACAAACACCAACGCGATAAATTCAAACATTCCAAACAGAAGCATATCTCTTCTCATTTTCTCCTCCTAAGAACCGAATTGGTGCTCAATGCCGTTCGAATCATACATATAAACTGTGGTGGTGAGTGTGGTATTGTCAAGTGAAATGTCTTGAATTACGATGGGAAAGATACCAAGACCACTGCCCTTTATTGGATTACACCTTCTCCAGGTGTTATTCAGATAGACTTCTGCTTCCTCGTAGTATCTAGTTTTTTTGGTCGGGGTCGTAGAGATATCTTCTGACCAAGGTTGAGTTGTTTCCTCCTCAACCACGTGCACCCTCCTCGCAGGTATCCCCAGCGAATTGCACAGGCTGACGTACAGGTTTGCAAAGTCGCTGGCGTCGCCTCTCGCCTTCCATATTATCCCACCGTCGCTTCTCCAGTGGCATTGAGAGCT
>JAWCLG010000015.1:0-21070 GCA_038851075.1 Hadarchaeales archaeon (SeqCode)
CCTACCAAAGCTGAAGCTGGAAATCGTCGTAAAAGATGAAGATGTTGATAAAATCATCCGATATATAACGAGGAGCGCCTGGACTGGAAAAGTAGGCGATGGAAAGATCTTTGTTTCCCCTGTGGAAAAGGTTGTGAGAATTCGAACCGGGGAAAGAGGAGAAAAAGCTCTCTAAGGGACTTACGGGAAGGATTATTAATCGCGGGGTTAATTTATCTATGTATGCCTAACCTGACGAGAATAACAATAGCGCTGGACGAAGAGACCGAGAAAATTGTGGAAAAGCTGTCCAAAGAGATGGGAGTATCTTATAGCGCGTTGATCCGTGCAGCGCTGAAATTCTTCTCGCAGAACAAGGAGTCGGCCAAAGACTTTGAAAGCATGAAACTCTGGTCCAGTCTACTCGCGAAAGGTGAACACATAATTTTGGACATCGATCACTGGCTCCTCTTTCTGAAATACATCGAATCATCTGACAAAAAAGAGTCGTTTTATGAAGAGGGAAAGAAGATCGCCAAGTCACATGCTGAACAGCTGGCGGGGATCACGAACAAACCTGAGGATTACCTGAGGAGACTTGAGGCATGCAACTTCTATAAACTGAACAAGGACTCAGAAAATGAGTACACCTTGGTTCTGAACTCCAACCTGACCAAGAGGTTTGTAAAGGAACTCGTGCTTGAAACTTTAGCCGAGATGGGTTTTGACGCTTCGGCCAAGGAAGACCTGGCGAAACTCAGACTGAGGATAAAGTGAAATCCCTTCAGGCCTTAGACCCTGCAGCGGCCCTCAAGAACGCGTTGAAAACAGGCGCCGGCCTCCCGGGTCTTGATTTGAACTCGGGATGGAATTGCGTGGCAAGGAAAAACGGGTGCTTTGTTATCTCCAGAATTTCCATCCGCCTGCCGTCGAGCGATTTCCCGGAAAACCTCAGCCCGGCCTTCGTGAGCTTGGTTATATACCTCGGATTGACCTCATATCTGTGCCTGTGGCGCTCGTAGATGCGCTCGCACCCGTATATCTCCATGGCCCTCGAGCCCCTGGCCAAGCGTATCTCGTGCGCTCCGAGCCTCATCGTGCCTCCAAGCTCCTTCACCCTCTTCTGCTCGGGCAGGATGAAGATCACGGGATGGGGCGTTTTCGGGTCGAGCTCGGTGCTGTTTGCCTGCTTCAGTCCGATGCTTCTGGAGAACTCGACCACCGCAAGCTGAAATCCGAAGCACAGCCCGAGGAACGGAACCGGGTGCTGTCTGGCATAGGATATCGCCGCTATCTTACCTTCGCTGCCCCGCTGACCGAAACCCCCAGGGACCAGTATTCCATCGTATGCAGAGAGTCTCTCCACCTCTCCGGGGGATTCCTCAAACCTCTCGGCGTCTATCCAGCTGATCTCGACCTTACAGCCGTTAGCGGCGGCGGCGTGTTTGAGAGCCTCGTTGATGCTCAGATATGTATCGGAGATGCGGATGTATTTGCCGACCATGGCTATCCTTATGAGTTTTCTGGCCTTCTCCATTTGCCCGACTACCTTTTCCCACCCTGACAGGTCATCTTTCCTGGCGGTGAGCCTGAGCCTCGCGAGCAGCAGTGAACCCAGTCCCTCCCGCTCCAGCAGGAGAGGCACCCTGTAGATGTTATCCACATCCGGGGCGCTGATCACGGCATTTTCCGGGACGTTGCAGAAAAGGGATATCTTTCGCCTCACACCTTCGCTCAAGGGATTCTTGGCCCTGCAGATCACCGCATCCGGCATTATGCCGAGTTCCAAGAGTTCCTTCACGCTGTGCTGCGTTGGCTTGGTTTTCTGCTCTCCGACCACATCGAGCACAGGCACCAGCGTGACGTGGACAAAAACCACGTTCTCCGGCCCCTCCTCAAGCCTCAGCTGCCTCACGGCCTCCAGGAAGGGCATGCTCTCTATGTCCCCGACCGTCCCTCCTATCTCAACGAGACAGACCTCTGCCCCGCTCCTCTGCGCAACCTCACGGATGCGGTCCTTGATGAGGTCGGTTATGTGGGGGATTATCTGCACCGTTTTGCCCAGGTAGTCCCCCCTCCTCTCCCTTTTTATCACCTCGCCGTATATCTGCCCGGTCGTGATGTTGTGATCCTTTGTCAGGTTTATGTCGAGGAAGCGCTCGTAGTGCCCCATGTCAAGGTCTATTTCGCCGCCGTCATCTGTGACAAAAATTTCCCCGTGCTCGAAAGGATTCATTGTGCCGGCATCGACGTTCAGATAAGGGTCGATTTTGATTGCTGTGACCTTAAAACCACGTGACTGAAGAAGTTTTCCGATCGAGGCGGTGGTTATCCCCTTTCCCAACCCACTCATCACCCCGCCCGTCACGATGAGGTACTTCATGGTAATCACGGCGCGCCTACAAGTCTTAAATTTTTCTCCCACTTTATAAGGACTTAATTCTGCGCCGCCCCGTGTCAGGGAGAGGACCTTAAACCTTTGGTCGCGGAAGTCGCACCGGCAATGGTTCAACAAGTTCTGACTACTATTGCTCAGGTAACGCAACCATGACAAGCAAGGTTTTCTATATTGCTAAAGGCTGCACAAGCTCCACATCCAGGCCTGTCCTCTCTTTCCCGCACGTTTTACCAATCCTTGCTTCTCCAGGATGGGAATGTGGTGGGCTTGGATAGTCGTGCGGGCCTTGCCAAGCGCTGTAGCCAGCTCGTCGTACGTCTTGGGGCCGGAGGCAAGCTGTTCCAAGATCATCCTTCGCGCCTCCTCGCCGTCAAGGACATTCGTCCTCCTGTAGGCCGAAAATCCCCGTTCGAACTTCTCGCGCTTCTCAGGATGGAGGGCGTGGATGCTAAGTTCGCGAATTCGTCTAAAATTAGTCAAACCATATATCTGCAAATTCATCCCTCTGATTGAATAGCTGTTCGCCCTAACTCCAACCAAGTGGAGGGATTGTCTGAGAAAATGGATAAGCTCGTCATCCTTCGAAGAAAAAGTTATGTGGTGCAGAACGCCCGAATTTTTCAGCATAACGGAGCCCTCAGCCGCGAAAACGCCGCGCAAGAAAGCAACGCTGAATTCCTGATTTTGTAAAATGACATTCTTGGACCTCTGATAAAGGTCGCCCATAAGTTTTGACAGAATAACGGAATTAAAGTAAGCCTGGGCATATTCTTTCCTGATTCTGGGATCCACGCAGATCTCCGTGAAATTTTGGTGGGGGATTGACAGCTCATTCGCCCATTTCTTCCTAGCCTCGTTAAGAGAAGATGATGTCGGTACATTAAGGGTAATTTTGAATTTCTCTCTGTTCAATCCAAACCTGTATTCAACAAAATTTAAGAAATGCCGGAGCAACGCTGGTTCCGAATTGCCAAAGTATAGGCCCTTACTTTTGCCACCCTCCCCCCGCCAAAGGCCAAGCCCAACGAAAAACAGGTCATCCAACTCGACAAAACGCTTAAGCCCGATTTCCTTTGAACGATGACCGCAGTGCTCTCCCGAAGGCAAAGTGTAAATCCAGATTTTATCATTTTCAACCCTTGTAACGATCTCCCTACCCCTGAACTTTTGAGCTCTGATTATCTCCTCCAAATCTACGGATGTATTTCCTTCCACGCTCCCGGCGTCGCTTTGGTTGGAGGTCCTTTTAATAGACAAATTTTCAAAGCTCTACATCGAGCCCTAACTTTTCACAGAGCTCCTTGTAGCGATTCCTTACGGTGACCTCTGTGACCCTAGCGACATCAGCGACATCCCTCTGAGTCCTGCGCTCACCGCAGAGCACGCTCGCTATGTAGATCGCGGCCGCAGCAACCCCCGTCGGACCGCGCCCTGAAGTCAGCCCCTTCTTCATGGCTTCCTTCAGGAGCTCCACGGCCTTGGACTGTACCTCGCCGCTGAGCCCCAGCTCTGAGCCGAACCTAGGTATATAATCAACTGGACTGGTCGGCCTCAGATGTATCAGGAGTTCCCTGGCTATGAACCTGTAGCTGCGGCCTATTTCCTTCTTGCTGACTCTGGAGACGTCTGCTATCTCGTCCAGTGTTCTTGGAACCTTGCACTCCCTGCACGCGGCGTACAGCGCCGCAGCCGCCACGCCCTCTATAGACCTGCCGCGTATCAGGCGCTCCTCAACGGCCTTCCTGTATATCAGCGCGGCCGCCTCCCTCACGTTCCTGGGGAGCGCGAGGTGCGAGGACATCCTGTCTATCTCTGAGAGCGCGAAGGCAAGGTTTCGCTCGGTTGCGTCAGAGACCCTGATCCTGCGCTGCCATTTCCTCAGCCGGTAGATCTGCGCCCTCTTTTTGGGTGTCAGATCCTTTCCGTGGGAGTCTCGGTCACGCCAGTCTATCATCGTCGAGAGGCCTTTGTCATGAATGGTCAGCGTCATCGGAGCGCCGACCCTTCCCCTCCTATCGCGCTGCTCCTGATCGAACGCCCTCCACTCAGGCCCCATGTCCATTATCCTGTCGTGTATGACATAGCCGCACCCGGCGCATACCAGCTCGGCCTTCTCATAATTCCTGACGAGCTTGTTGCTTCCGCACTCTGGGCACGCCTTCTGCTTTACCGGCTTTTCCTCGTTTTCCGTTCTATCTCCCCCATGAATATTTCGGACCCTACGAGCCGCTCCGCGTCACGGGGGGTCAGCCCTGACGCGAGTTTTATCACGATATACGGAGATCCGACAGGCCCGAATATCTCGGATACGTTGCCGATCCTTTTCTTTTTGCCATCGAAGACCTCCTGGCCGAGCTTGGTGTTCCCGGACGCCCTCGCCACGATACCCCTTCGTGTGGCACGGAGGATCTTTCCTGTCACGGCCACCTGCTTACCTCCGAAAAATTTATAAGTCATCTTTAAGCCCCTATATAAATCTTGCGCATGTATTTAAAAGGAGCAGTTTTCGCGCGCCGGCCTCCGGAACCACCGGCGCTTTTTTAACGGCTTTTGTTTAATGATTGGTGATGGTTGAATGAGCAGAAGAACCCTGAAGAAGATCGTGCTGGACGTGTTAAAGCCGCACGCTCCAACCCTCCCTGAGTTCGCGGAGATGCTGACCTCGGTGCATGGTGTTGCCAGCGTTAACATCACGCTGATAGAGATAGACCAGGACACCGAGACGATAAAGGTCGCGATTGAAGGGGACCTGAACTATGAAAAGATAAAATCGGCGATAGAGGAGAGGGGCGGTGTGGTCCACAGCATCGATGAGGTTTCAGCAGAGGCCCAGCACCCATCATTGAAAGTCTGATCGTTTTTTCCTGAAGCATGACGAGTACTTGCACTCTCCGCATCCGGCAGATATCCTGACAGGTTTCTCTCCCTTTAACCCGCTTATGAGCATCTTCAGTGCACGCAACTGTTTTTCGGTTCCTGAAGCCGCGAGCGTAACGCTCCCCTCTGCCCCGGAAACTCCTCCTCTCCCGATGGCCCATGCGTCTGCCCCAGTGAGGATCTTTATTGCCTCGATCTCAGTTATCACCTTTCCACCCATCATAGCGATTCTGACAGGCAGGCCTGTTGCGTAGCGGCACTCCTCCATCCTGGTGGCATTCATCACGGATGCGAGCGAATCGGGAATGAACTTTTCCAGCCCGACCGGAATGATTAGTTTTGCTTTTCCGCGCCCGACCACTTTCTTCAACTTCCCGACCGTTCCCCAGTCCTCGGAACCGACCATCACCCCTGCGTTCCAGTCTGAGTCCAGGGCGTTGGCTCCTTTTATCACCACGTCCCTCGAGCGGAGTTTCCCTGAGACATCGTCAAGCGTGAGGCCAGTGCGCCTGCCCCTCCTGACCACGATTTCGCGCAGGCGTTTTTCCCTTCGGAGTGCGCAGGTTCCCTTGGGGAGCACGACTCCTGCGGCGAATCTTCTCCTGTCGATCTTCAACCCGATTTCCTCAGCCACGTATCCGTTCGTGGTACCAACACAGATTACGATGGTTCCCTCTTCCAGCGCCCTCCTCACCTCAGGCAGCCGTGACACACCTCTGGCGATGAGTCGCTTTGACTCTGCCGGAGTCAGTGTTATCTGCACCTGTGGCATGCGACCCACCAGTAACAGGTTCAAGAGAATATTTATTTTTTACAGCGGTTGTCCGGAACCCTCGCACGGCTCAGCCCGACTTTTGCTCGATGAGAACAGCGTTTATCGTGCCGTGTTGCCCGGGCCTGCTCGTTATTCTTGCCCTGCCGATCTCGGTGTCGATCACCGCTCCCTTGGTCAGGATGTTCCTCCTCACGAAGTGCGAGTCCGCAGGATTTTCCACAACTGTTATTATTTTCGTCTTCTGCGACCTTCCGGTACTGGGATTTATCACGTTCACAGTTTCGCCCGCGAGGACCTTTATCTTCTCACCGCCTCCGCGGGTTCTTTCCCTCACGTATTTCTTGGGCCCTATCCCCGGCTCCCTAAAGTCGCTGCCCATCTCCCTTCTGCGCTTTCCGCGTCTGGGCCATACCCTTCCGCCCGTCGGTTTCTTGAGAGATCTTCCCTGCCATCTTCCCATGTTTCACCGTCAAAATAATTCCACGAGGTGGTATAAATGGGCTATCTTATGAGCTCCTCTATTTTCTCCCTTATTCTGTCCATGTCGTCCTCCATGCCGAAATAACTTGCGAACTTTCTCGAGGTTCTGAGCATTCTCGTGCGCCCGAAAGGTCTTGACTCTATAAAGCCCAGCGCCTGCAGCTGTTTTATATGCTCGTAGACCCTGTTTCCCCTGAGCTCCGCCAGCTTTGATTGCGTGAGGTTCTGCCTGTAGGCTATCATGGCGAGGGTCTTTAATGCCCCCCTCGATATGCGGGACTTTGGCACGATATCTCCAAGCTTTTCGATGTACTCCTCTCTGAGCTGCAGCCTGTAGGAATCCCTGCCGCACTCCACGATCGAAACCGATCCGCCCCTTCTCTGGTACTCCGCCCTGAGCTCATCGAGCAGCTTCCTGACGTATGTTTCAGAGGAAGTCTTCACGACATCCATGAGCTCCTTCACGGTCAGCGGATGATCTGCCACGTAGAGCGCGCCCTCGATCATGGCAATGTCATTCTTCTTTCCCATTGTTCCCCTCCGTCAGAGAAACTGTGATATCTCCGAATGGCTCCTGCTGCTCGAGCATTATCCTCCCCTGCGCGCACAGGAAAAGCAGGAGATAGAGGGTTCTGACCACCGCCCTCTTCGTGCGTTCACCGGCGAGGGACATCAGCGTCGGGACCCCGCCAGAGGATATGACGTTGATTATCCTTTCATACATCTTCTCTATATGCTCCTCTATCCTGACCTCGTATTCGTCAAGCATCTTCAGTATTCTCTCCATTCCCCGGCTCCTGACCGTCTTTTTCTCGGGTATCTCCGAGAGCGCCTCATGAAGGGCCCCCAGAAGGTCCGAAAGGGTTATCTTTCGGGGGACGTTCTGGATGACCGTGACCTCGCCTATGTCCGGAAAGTCCACGTTTACCAGCTCCATCAGGTCATCTTCGGCCGTCTCCTGCGTTCCGTTGCCGTTGCCAGAAAAGCTGGACTTTATTCTCAGGAGTATCGATGCGGAGAGCAGGGCCCTACCCGATGCCCTCAGATCCGGCTCCGGCGCCTCCGTGACCAGCCTCAAGTACAGCGATGTCAGCTTCTGGAGATCCACGTCCCAAGGGTCTAGCTTGTGCTGTCTCACCAGATCGAGAAGCGTCTGAACCGGCTGCTCTATCATCGCGCTCACCACATCATCCTCCTAGCCCCTCCAGGTCAACCGAGAAAACACGCGAGATGTTGTTCTCCATCGCGATCCCGAAGATCCTGTCCGCGGAGGACATTATCGCGTCGTGCAGCGTTATCACCAGTATCTGCGAGTCCCTGGAGAACTTTTTCAGCATCTCGGCGACCCGCCCCCTGTTCCGGGGGTCGAGGTTGGCATCTATTTCGTCCAGCACGTAGAACGTTGTCGGGCGGTATCTCTGCAGGGCGAATATCAGCGTGAGCGCCGTTATGGCTTTCTCCCCTCCTGAAAGAGACCCGAGCGATATGAATTCCTTTTTCGGAAACTCTGCATAGATTTCAACCCCTCCTTCGAAGGGTGATTCCTGGTTCTGCAGGGTCAGGCGCCCCACGCCCCCGACCGATATCTCGCTGAATATCTGTCCGAAGTGATATGATATCTCATTGAACGTTTTCATGAAAACCTCTTTTTTCTTCTCGTCTATCCTGCGCATAAAGTCCAGTATTGACTCCTTCTCTGCAACGAGCTTGTCGTACCTTGCCTTCTCGGAGCCGAACTTTTTTTCCTCCTCCTTGTAGTCCCTTATCGCTCTCTGGTTGACCTCACCGAGCGACCTCAGCTCCTCCTCCACCTGCTCCGCCCTGTTTTCAAGCGCCTTCAGGTCAGCTTCTTTCGGCGCGCTGGTTCCGGACCTTAATTTTTTGATTTCAGCTTCGGCTGCTTCGAGTTCGGCCTTCATTGAAGCCCTCTGCAGCTCATGCCCCTGCTTTTCCCCTTCCAGCTCCCGCACCCTCGCGTCGATCTCCCTCTTTTTTGACTCCAGCGCCTGCAGTTCGGACCTCAGCTTTTCCCTCTCCGACCGCAGCCTGTTTATCGAGGCCCTGACCTTCTTTTCAGCTTCGCTCAGTTTTTCCTCTTCGGACCTCGCGGCAGTCATCTTTTCCTCGATTTCTGCGATGTTGGTCCGAACCTCGGCAAGGGACCTCGCCAGACCCTCACGCTTTGCCCTCATATCCGCGAGAGATGGTGCCTCGCTTCCGTATGTCCGGTAATTCGCGATATATCTCTCCAGCTGGGTGAGAACCGATGATATCTCGTCGAGAACCCCCCTTGTCTCTTTAAGCGCCTCCATGACCTGTTCCCTGGTTTTTTTGCCCATTGATGACATGAGCTGCGTGAACCTTCCATGGAGCTCTCTGAATTTTGATATGAGGGAGCCGGTGTCGGGAACCTCCTCCGTTACCTTCTGTATCATGCCGTCAATGTCAGCCAGATCCCGCTCGAGGGAGGAGCGCCTATTTCTGTATGATTCCAGCAGCCCCTGAAGCGTTGTTATTTTCGAGTGGATAGCGGTCGTGCTCTCTATGGCACTGTCCGATTGCATCTCCTCTATTTTTGAGGAGAGCTCTTCGATTTTAGACTTGCAGCCGTTCAGCTCCCCTTCAATGCCATCCGCTCTGGCGCGGGCCTTTTTAAGGTCTTCGTGCAGCCTGTCGATCTTCCTCTCCAGCGCCGAGAGCTTGCCAGCTATTCTGTCCCTCTTGATTACCGCTATCTCACCCCTGAGCTGCTCCAGCTCCGCGGTGAGCGTCCTGTGTTTGATCGCAACCTCGACCTGAGACTTGAGATTTTCCATTCTGGAGGATATTTCTTTCAGCACCGCTCCGACCGTGCTGAGGTTCGCCTCAACCGCTTTCAGCTCCTCCACCGACTTGGCTTTTTTCTCGTCGTACTCCTTGACCCCGGAGAGTTCGTCGATTATCAGCCTCCTCTCCAGCGGCGTCATGTTTATGAACGAGGACACATCCCCCTGCATCACGAAATTGTAGCCTCCGGGGCTGGACATGACCGGTGCCAGAAGGTCGATTATGTCCTGTCTGGTGACGCGTTTTCCGTTGATCTTGTAGACGCATTTTCCATGCCTGTCGATCCATCTTGAGACCGCAACATCCTTGGATCCTACGGGGATTTTTCCGTCTTCGTTGTTGAACACGAGCGTTACCTCGGCAAAAGGAGCCGGCCGCTGTCCGTTGTCGTTTCCCTTGAAGAGGAGGTCTGACAGTTTTTCGGCCCGCATCGTCTTAGCGCTCAGCTCACCCAGAACAAAACACAGCGCGTCAACTATGTTGCTCTTCCCGTTGCCGTTTGGACCCACAACTGCGGTGAGTCCCTTGGAAAGAGGGAGAGTCACCTTGGAGTTCCCAAACGACTTGAACCCCCTCATTTCTATTTTTGATATGTGTGGCACGTTCTGACCCCAGGATCATCCTCACCCTTGCCTCCCCGGAACGTGCCTCCGGTTTAATTTCTGTCGGTCTAAACTTAAATTTCTTTCGCGAGAAGAGCCCGGTCATGTACCGGTTAGTTTTATGAGAGCGACGATATATTCTTAGAGACCATGAGCCCCGTCAGGATACCCGTGCACAGGATTCCCGGGATTTCCAAAATTCTGGAAGTCGCTAAGGGGTACTACGAACAGCAGCTTGCTTACGAGGTGATGAAGGCAGGAGTGGTGCCGGAGCACATAGCGATAATACTGGACGGGAACAGGAGGTATTCGGCTGGCTCCGGGATTGAGATATCGGAGGGATACCTGCTCGGTGCAAAGAAGCTCGAGGAGGTGCTGGAGTGGTGTCGGGAGCTCGGCATAAGGCACATCACCGTGTACGCCTTTTCAACGGAGAACTTCAAGAGATCCGAGGATGAGGTGAACCTGCTGATGGAGCTGTTCAGCAGGAAGTTCAGGGAGGCTGCCAGAGATGAGAGGATCCAAAGGTACAGGATCAGGATAAGGGCAATAGGAGACATCGAGACTCTCCCGGAGAGCGTGAGGAGTGCAATACGTGAGGCTGAGTCCGCGACGGAGGGGTATGACGGGCACACGCTCAACCTGGCCATAGGTTACGGCGGCAGGGCCGAGCTGGCCCACGCAGTCAGGAGAATATGTGAGCGAATAGAGAAAAAGGAGATCACACCGGATCAGGTGGATGAGGATCTGATAAGCAGGCACCTGTACACCTCGGACCTGCCGGACCCGGATCTGATCATAAGGACGAGCGGTGAGGAGAGGCTGAGCGGGTTCCTGCTCTGGCAGTCGGCGTACAGCGAGCTCTACTTCTGCGAGGCAAACTGGCCCGAGTTCACGAAGCTCGATTTCCTGAGAGCCATAAGGGCCTATCAGAGCAGGGAGAGGAGGTTCGGTCAGTGAAGCCAACCGCGGAAATTGCGGTGATGGGCGGGTCCGGGCTTTACTCGATGGAGATGCTCTCCAACGCGAAAACGGTTTCAGTTTCAACACCTTACGGGAAGGTGAACGAAATACTGATAGGGGTTATCTCTGGAAGGAGGGTGGCGTTTCTTCCGAGGCACGGAAGATCTCACTCGGTGCCGCCCCACATGGTGAACTACAGGGCGAACATATGGGCGCTCAAGAAGATGGGCGTGAGAAGAGTGATGGCAACGACCAGCTGCGGTTCGATGAACCCGAAGATCAGGCCGGGCGATATGGCGGTCTTCGGTCAGTTCATCGACTTCACGAAGGGCAGGCCCTCCACATTTCACGATGGGGGTAAACACGGGGTGGTTCACGTGGACATGACCGAGCCCTACTGCCCCGAGCTCAGCGGGATGCTTTTCGATTCCGCGAAGAGGGCGGGAGTCAGGGTCCATCGCGGCACCATCTACGCGTGTACGGAGGGCCCGAGGTTTGAGACCCCCGCCGAGATAAGGGCGTTGCGGGGTCTCGGGGCGGATCTGGTCGGAATGACAAACGTTCCGGAATGCGTGCTCGCGAGGGAGGCGGAGATGTGCTACGCCGCGCTTGGCATAGTCACCAACTTTGCTGCAGGAATATCGAAAGAGAAACTGACCTACGATGAGGTCGTCTCCATCGTTAGAGAAAAGACAGGGGCGGTGCAGGGCATATTCGAAGACGTGATAGCAAGGCTTCCTGAGGAAAGAAAATGTCCGTGCGGAAGAGCGCTTGAAGGCGCGGGCGCTCACTCTCCGGTGTAAATCTCCTCCTCCTCTTCCATCTCTGGAGGCTCGAGCTCAAACTCCTGCTCAGGCTGGATCTTTTTCTTTTTCTTCTTTTCAACGATGACCGGGACCTCTTCGGGCTCCTTGCACTTTTCGCTTATCCTGTATGAGTTCGACTTTTTCACCTTTCCCTTGTAACCGCAGCGCGGGCATGCCAGCTTCTTCGACCTTCCTATTTTCGTGGGCACCAGCATCGTGCCACACTTGGGACAGAACTCCACCGACTCACCTGCACAATTACAGATAAAGAAATGCGCCGTTCTTATAAATATATCGCAGAGTCAGCAGCGGAGCATCTGTCTTAATTATCCGACCGCAGATAGGGAATTGGGAAGGGCATGTACCTGATGATGGGTTGCGATGACTTTGGCTTCACCCTGGCCAGCAGGGTCAGGGATAGGTCGGACCTCATAATACTTCCCGATGAGCCGAGGAAGGCCGAGCTGCTGAAGTCACTGGGCTTCAGGGTGGCTGATGGAAGTCCTTACTCGAGCAAGACCATCAAAAGCCTGGGCTTGAGCAGCAACGATTTCGTTCTCATCGGGACCGCGGATTTCAGATCTGCGGCGGCAGCGCTTTTCGCGCTCAGCGATGCGAAAAAGGAGACCGGCGCGAGGCCATACGTTATTGCGGTCGTTGAAGACGAAGCTGCGGCAGGTGAGGTCAGGGCTCTCGGAGCGGATGAGGTGGTTTCGGTGAGCGGGCAGACATCCGGGGCGATCCTGGAACGGCTGGAAAGTCTGACCCAGAGCCTGAAGGAGCGGAGGCTGCGCGAGATAATGAAGGAGAGATCCATGATGGGCGAGATGGCGATAATACTCCAGACCAACCCCGATCCGGACAGCATAGCCAGTGCGGCCGCCCTGAAGCTTTACGCCAAGTCCTTCGGGGTCGACTCCAGGCTGGTTTACGACGGCGTGGTCGGGCATCTGCAGAACAGGGCGCTTTTGAACGTTCTGGGCCTGGAGATGCTCGAAGCAGATAGGGTTGACTTTGATCAGTTCAAGACCTTCGCTCTGGTCGACGTTGCCACGAGGAGTTACTGCTGCCTCCCGGAGACCAAGATACCCACCATAATAATAGATCATCACTCAACACCCGCGGGGGAGGTCAACGCCCTGCATGTGGACATCACCCAGGTCGGCGCGGCATCCACGATAATGACGGGTTACCTCAGGAGCGCCGGCATAGATGTTGACAGGGCCACAGCCGCCGCGCTCATGCTCGGAATAACGACGGACACCATGAACTTCAGCCGCGGCGCCACGGATCAGGACCTTGAAGCATTCAAATACCTTCATGGCATTGCGGACCAGGATATCCTGAAAAAGCTCGTAAATCCTCCGGTTTCCTCGGATGCACTGGATGTGATCTCCAGAGCGATAAAGTCCAGCAGGATGAAGGGCAGCTATCTCACCTCATATGTGGGAGCTGTACCGGACAGGGACCTGATCGCACAGGCCGCGGATTTCATGCTCGAGAGGGAGGGGGTGAGCACGACCCTTGTTTACGGGATAGTTGGAGGCAACGTTTATGTTTCAGCCAGGACGAATGATGTAGCGCTTAACTTGGGGCAGATCCTCAGGAAGGCCTTTGGAGAAAAATTTGCAGGCGGTCATCCGCACATGGCCGGCGCCTCTATACCTATGAGATCGCTGAAGATTGGGGCAACGGCAACCAAGGGCGTCATGCACAACTTGATCGCGAAACGCTTTCTCGAAGCAACCGGGGTAATAAAGACCAGAACCAAGCGTGTCTCCGGTGCGTAGCCATGAGTTATCTGGCAGAGGCGTTGCGCGGCGTTCTCTCAGAGGAGGAGATGAGGCTTCTTCCCATGGGTTACAAAAGAATAGGCCACGTTGCTATAATTTCCCTTCCGGAAGGGCTGATGCACAGGAGCGCCGATATCGCGCGCGCTCTTCTCGGGACCGGAGGGACACGCACGGTGATGCTGAGGGAGCGGGGAGTGTGTGGGAGACGGAGGGTCCCGGGGTTGAAGTTTCTTGCGGGTGATCCTGAGACCGAAACGCTGCACAGGGAGAACGGATGCGCGTTCAGGATCGATCCGGCAATTGTGATGTTCTCCTCCGGAAACATGCATGAGAGGGCCAGAATCGCGGGCCTTGTTGGAGATGGTGAGGTCGTCGCAGACATGTTCGCGGGAGTTGGACAGTTCACGATTCCTATAGCCAGACATTCAGGATGCAGAAGAGTTTACGCCGCGGAGATAAATCCGGTGGCTTTCGGTTACCTGCGTGAGAATGTGAGGATAAACAGGGTCGGGCATCTGGTCGTTCCGCTCTTGGGGGACTGTACGGAGGTTCTCCCCAGGGGGATTGCGGACAGGGTGATAATGGGCATACTGCACGTCTCGCAGGCCTACATAAAAGCTGCCATGGACGTCCTGAAGCCCGAGGGGGGAATCGTGCACTACCATGAGAGCGTTCCGAGCAGGGTGAGGTTCGAGAGGCCGGAGAAGAATCTGAGGTCTGCGGCAGGAAACCGTGAGATAGAAATCCTGGGGAGGAGAGTGGTCAAGAGATACTCTCCGGGAGTGGATCACGTTGTGCTCGACGTCAGGGTTGGAAGGAGGTGATCTGCGTGGCTGGTCCTGTCCATCCTGATCGGAAGGAGCTGACGAAGCTCAGGGCAATGGCGGATTACCTCTTCGGAAGGGGAGCGGGCAGGGCGCTGTTCCCTGACAGCGTGAATGTTGTGAAAAGCAGCGGCAGGATTAGGCAGGTTCTGCTCGGAGGCGAGCCGGTCTGCGCGATAAGGGCGTCCGATGGACACATAAAACTGAACAGGAGGGGAGCCGAGCTTCTTCATTCCGCGTTTCCCCCTCCGAGGCTGCGCGTTGTGATAAGCGAAGAGGCGGTTCCTTTCGCGGGTTCCGGCAGAACAGTCTTCGCGCCTCATGTGAAGTCAGCTGATCCGGAGATCAGACCTGGAGAGGAAGTGCTGGTCGTTGATGAAGAGGACAGGCTGATCGCCAGCGGAACCGCTATATTATCTGGAGAAGAGATGTCAGCGTTCAGACACGGAATGGCGGTCGCCGTGAGGAGAGGTTACAGATCGGGGTGAAATGATGTTTCCGAGGCACATGGACAGGAGACAGATGGAGAGGCTGATGCGCCAGATGGGGATAAAAAGCCTGGAGCTGGATGGCGTCGAAGAGGTGGTGATCAGGCTTTCGGACAGGGAGATCGTGATTCCTGGGGCCGGGGTCACCATTACCGAGATGGGAGGGCAGAAGATATATCAGGTTGTGGGGCAGGCGCACGAGCGGAAGCGTGAGTACCAGCCCTCAGATGAGGACGTGTCCATAGTGATGGAGCAGGCCGGGGTCGGAAGGGAAGAGGCGATCAGTGCGCTGAAGGAGACTGGCGGGGACCTGGCCGGGGCAATACTCAAACTGAAGGATCGCGGGACCAGCCAAGCTCCCTGAGGAGAGCCTCCCTCAGTTCCGAAAACGCCTCAGTTCTCCCCCCGATCGCGTTTCCGTTTATCTCAACCACGCGTGCCATGCCGATCAATGAGTTAGTCAGAAAAACTTCGTCCGCCGAGAGCACGGATTCCGCGAAGAACCTCCCATCAATGACCTCAATTCCGAGTCCCCTGGCGATTGAAATGAGAAGCTTCCTGGTTATGCCGGGAAGTATGCCGCACTCCCGCGAGGGCGTGAACAGCTTTCCATCCCTGAACCAGAAAACGTTTGTGGCCGCCCCTTCTGCGACCTCATTTCTGTCGTTCAGAAAAAGCGCCTCGTCTGCCCCCCTGCGCTCGGCTTCCCTCCTCGCCACCACGTTCTCGAGATAGTTCAGCGTTTTGTGCTGCAGGAGCGGCGATGAAGAGTTCCTCCTGAACTCCACGATGCAGCACTTCATCTCTGTCTTCGGTTTCATGTACCTCCCGACCGCCGTGAGCAGCTCCGACCCATCCGGAGCCGAGGAGAACCGGCCTTTTCCTCTGGACAGCAGACAGACCTTCACGCGCGCGTCTTCAATCCCGGAGCTTTCCACGGCTGAGCTCACCTCCCGCACAACCGCGCCCTTTCCGGGGAACGGTATTCCGAGGAACTCCGCTCCGCGCCTCATCCTTTCAACGTGCTCGTCGAGGAGGACCGGTGGTCCGCGGTGCCACCTGAAGGTCTCGAAGACTCCCTCGCCGTACAGCTCTGACCTGGATGGCTCGCCGCACGGTCTGCCGCCTCTGAAGAAGAGCGTTCTCAAGCTGGCGTCCCTCCGAGAGCCATGGCCACCGCCCTCGCCTTCACCAGGGTTTCCGCGTACTCCTTCTCCGGCGTCGACCCCCAGGTTATACCTCCGCCAGACCAGAAGTAGCTCTTACCGCCGCCTACTCCGACCACCCTTATCCCCACGCTCATCACAAAGTCTCCGTCCGGCAGAAAAAGACATATCGCCCCGCAGTACGGCCCCCTCCTGTGCGGCTCGAGCTCCTCTATTATCTCGAGTGCCCTGCGCTTCGGAGCCCCGGTTACGGACCCGGGCGGGAAAGTCGCCCTGATCACGTCCCCGATCGTCACGTCGTCCCTGAGCCTGCCGGATACGTACGAGACCAGCTGGTGCAGAGTCGAGTAAGTTTCTACCCTGAAAAGATGTGGCACGCGCACGCTCCCGAACTCGCATATCCTGCCCAGGTCATTTCTCATGAGGTCCACTATCATCAGGTTCTCCGCTCTTTCCTTTTCGTCAGACCTGAGCTCTTCAATGACTCGCTCGTCTTCCGCGCGGTCAGCGAGCCTCGGCCTCGTGCCCTTTATCGGGCCGGATGTGATAGTCCTGCCGGATCTCCTCAGGAATAGTTCCATGGATCCGCTTATCACACCAAATGCGCCAAAGTCCATGCAGCACGCGAACGGGACCGGCTGGGCAGAGTACAGGGTTTTCAGAAATTCCACCGGGTCAGGTTCGTGTTCGATCTCGAACATCTGCGAGAGGTTCACCTGATAAACGTCCCCCGCGAGGATGTATCTTCGGACCGCCTCGACCATTTCCATGAACCTCTCGTGATCGATCGTCTTTTCAAGCGAGAAACTTTTTGGCGCGGGATTGTCCGCACCGTTCAGGAACTCACCTGCTGGCAAACGCTTCAGCGAGCCTTCCTCGAAGAATGCGAAGCAGGCGTCCGGGAATATGCCCGGATCCTTCCGCCTGGCGCGGAAGTCGCGCTGGAGGTGGTGGAAGAACTCATAGCCGAAGAAGCCGATTCCCAGATAACCCTCCCCGGTTTTTTCCTCCAGCAGCCTGAGCGGGTCTCCGGTCCCGGTACCGTCGTCGCTGCATTCCGCTCTGCCGTTCCTGAAGATCATGACGCAGTTCGGCCTCTCGAGCACAGTCGCGCGGTCGTCACCGAACCATCCGGAGCCAAGCAGGACCGCCAGGGCGCCACCGTTTTTCCGAGTCAGCATGTTCAGCCCAGACCCAACTCATCGCGTCAGCAGGTATATCAGCAGCGCGATGATCGAGATGGCGATGAGGAGCGGAGATGTCACGAAGACGAACCCGTCGCTCCTGTACACGTAGAGGATCCATGGGGGTATTCCCGAGGGGTCGAAGCATCTGCCCACGATCGGGATGAGTATGAAGGCGATCCCGAGCAGTATCAGCACCATCCCCACAAGCGTGAAGGGATGCGCGATGTCCATCTACAGTACCTCTATCTTCTCCACGTGTCCGCCGCAGTACCTCCTGGCGTACGTCGCGGCGGCGTTGAGCGCTGAGGAAAGCCTCTGGCCGTCAACCCCGGGCGCGTTCCAGGCGACGATCAGGGCGTTCGAGGTCTTTATCGTAACCATTGTGGCTTTGGCGTCCCCCAGGGTGTATGCGGCCATCAGCTTCTGGCCGTCCCTGAGCACGATCTCGTTCGCCTTCGTGGTCACATTTTTTCCTGATATCAGCTGGAAGGACTCACCGCCCGCTGAGAGGGTCGTCACCGGGTCACCCTTCACCTTCTCCATGTCGTATACTCCCACCGGTATCCAGTTCTCGAGGGTTGCCAGCAGGCATGAGTCGACGAGGTTGTTTATCGCGGGGAACCTGTCCTCCAGCATTCTCCTGAGCAGGTACTCTGGTGCGGGGCGGTAGCTCGATGGGTCCGCGCCCATCTGTTTGAAGAAATTCCTGTAGGCCAGCACTTCAGGTATGGAGGATGGTTCTGCGGAGGCGTATTTCGACTTTAGCTCGCTGAAGACCTTCTCCTTTCTTTCGATCAGCCCCTCGACCGCCTGTTCGATGGTCACACCGCTGACGATGGCATATCCGGCGGCGAATTCGGGGTACCTCTCCCTCACCTTCTGGTCTAGCTTCATTTGATCCTCCATTTACCCGTGGCGGTGGAGTTATTTTAGGCTTCCGCGCGCATCGGATTCTGATGAGGCCCCTTCCGAGAGATTTCTATGAGAGGGATCCGGCGAAGGTCGCTGTTGAGCTGCTGGGCAGGATGCTCGTCCGGAGGGTTCCGGGCGGCATCATGTCTGGAATCATCGTTGAGACCGAGGCCTACTACGGGAAGGGAGATCCAGCGTCGCGCGCTTCGAGGAAGATGACGAAGCTGAACTGGCTGATGTGGGAAAGAGGGGGTCTGGCCTTCATATATCCGGTGCACGGGAACTGGCTGCTGAACGTGACCGCGAGGGAGAGCGGAGTCCCCGGCGCAGTTCTCATAAGGGCTCTTGAGCCTGCGGATGGCGTCGACCTTATGATGATGAACAGGAGGGTCCCGGTGAGGATGCTGACATCAGGACCCGGAAGACTCACCGGGGCAATGGGCATAACATCCGAGCAGAACGGCATCGACTTGACCCTTCCAGACTCCGAGCTGAGTATCGTTGATGCGGGACGCCGGATTCTCAGTGTCGGGAGGTCTCACAGAATCGGTGTCAGGAAAGACCTTGAACGGAAGCTGAGGTTCTTCGTGGAGGGCAATCCGTATGTTTCAAGATGACATCAGGTCCGCAAAGCAGAGAATACGTGAGAGGGTCTGGAGCGAGATGGAAGCCAAGGGAGTCGCCTCCTTTCCGCTTCCGCCCATGGGGAGGGTGCCGAACTTTAAGGGAAGCGAACTGGCGGCATCCAGGATGAGAGAGCTTGAGGAATACAGTTCCGCGGATGTGATCATGGTGAACCCGGACGCGCCGCAGCTGCCTGTCCGGAGAATGGCGCTGTTAGATGAAAAGAGACTGCTGATGGCAACACCGGCCCTAAGGGCAGGACTGGTTATCCTGGACCCTAAGAGGATGGATGATCCGGCCCGGGCGGCCACCATACCAGGCGCCGTCAAGCATGGAAAACCGGCCGACCTCAGATCGGTCGAGGTGGATCTGATCGTGGAGGGGTCGGTGGCGGTCGACGCTTGCGGGGGAAGGGTGGGTAAAGGGGCCGGGTGGGGGGACTTGGAATACGCTGTTCTGAGGGAATCCGGGGCAGCTGATGGAAGCGTGAAGGTCGTCACAACGGTTCATGACATTCAGATGATCGATGATCCGATCCCGATGGAGCCGCATGATATGCCGGTCGACCTGATACTCACCCCGACCAAAATCGTGCGCGCTGAAACGGGGCATCCGCGTCCGGACGGAGTGATCTGGGACAAGCTTGACCCGGCAAAAAGAGATCTTGTGAGGAGAATGCTGAAGGCTCAGATGTAGAGCGAGAAAGACGCCGCCAGCCCAGCCGCAACCGAGGCGCACAGCACGATGAGGAGGTTGGAGAGCGGCTTCCTGCTGCTCCAGTCCCGCCACGGTTTTCCCCTGAGACGGTGAAACGCCTTCATGGAGCTCTCGGAACCTAGGTGGGCCGCCCAGAGGAGGAGCGGAAGGTTCACCGTCAGCACCAGCGCAACGAAGAAAAGACATCCGAGCTGCGACCACGTGACGCCGAAGATGTCCATGCCGCCGGCCGTGGAGATCGCCCACCTGAGGATGATGTAGTCGTTTATGCCCCTGCAGAATGAGAACAGGGCTGAACCAGCTCCGAAGAATATCTGTGAGAGCATGAAGATGGCGATCACGGTCAGGACGAAATAGGGAATGGCCTGCCACCATGCGACCACGTCAGGTGATGGAACGCTCACCGCCTTGCCTATCTCGGAGAATATCCCCTGAACCCCGACCATTCCCGAGAGGAACCCCAGAGCCCAGCTGCCTGTTATGATGAGCCAGAAGATGTGGGGCCAGTACTCAGCCCGCATTCGTTCACCGGAGCGCGTTCACCTGTACTTTCTGTCGTAGTCCTTTTTCGCTGAGGCTATGGCCCTGCGCAGGTAGTTGTGCTCGACAGCGGTGGATGTTCTGGCGGGCTGCGCGGTCGGCTGTGTTGTCACCTGTCTGGCAGGTTGCGGAGCGCGTTCCAGCGCTGCTATTCTTCGCTCGAGATCTGCCACCCTGCGAATCAGGTCGTTGAGCCTCTGCTCCATAACGTCAAGTCGGCCCTTATCGGTCGGATTCATCAATCACTCACCTATCTCCGTTGCCCTTGAGGGTATTAAGTTTTTTGAGTCCATCTTTGACCCGATTTTCCGTGCGCCCGGGCTGAGCGCCCCACCTCCCCCGTATTTATAACGAAAAGGAGAAAGTTAATCCGTAGAGGCGTCTGGTGATAGACTGCGCAAGCTAAACAGAAAAAGGTTTGGGCTGGCTGCCATTGGATTGACCATCATTATCGTTGTAATTATCGTCGCTGCTGTTTTGAGCTTCCGTCCTCAGGCCGCGGTGATACAGCCGACGTGGGCCATCACCGTGGCCGTGTTCTCCTACTTCATGCCGAACGCGATCGCCGAGCAGATATGCAGCTCGCCCGGATCAGCGTTCACATTCCTGTTCGAGTACTTCGCCACGAGCGAGATACCGTCGGCGTTCGCGGAGGACGCGTACAAGTGGGCCGCGAACAGGGAGTGCGAGTGGGTGAACGGGCTGAACGCCAGCGGCACACCGGCGATATTCATACAGCCGGAGTGAACAAAATTTCATCGAGTTCCGAGAGCGGGCCTTTCGCAAGTGATCGAAAACGGTTTCGGCGCTCTGCAAGGTTAAAACCTATTATAAAACTTGAGCCTATTCTAAACCGGGCCGCCGTAGCTCAGCCGGTAGAGCGATCGCCTCGTAAGCGATAGGTCGTGGGTTCAATCCCCACCGGCGGCTCCACGCGAAAATCGATGCGATCCATGTAATGTCAACCAGTTTAAGACCATAGTAAGAATAGTTAGAAATAAATGACAAGCTAAGTATATCATCATATGGATGTATCTAATCGTGGACGATTGGAAAACATTCGTTGGTAAAAAAGAGAACCGTTTTGAGTTACTTCAAGGAGAAAAAAGGCAA
>JAWCLG010000016.1:0-19850 GCA_038851075.1 Hadarchaeales archaeon (SeqCode)
TGTCTCCAGGAGCGTTGCAGAAGACAGAGAGCCTGGCGCAGCCGATCCCGTTATTTTTCGCGGTGAGCCTTGCAGTCTCCTTGACTTTAGAAGCCATGATGTTGATCGCGTCCAGGTTTATTCCCGCCCTCGTGCTTGCCACGTTGACGCTCGAGCACAGCTTTTCCGTCTTTGCCAGCGTTTCGGGTATGGAGTCCATCAGGGCGGAGTCCGCCTGAGTTATCCCTTTTTCCACGAGAGCGCTGAAGCCTCCTATCAGGTCGACGCCCGCCGTGGTGGCTGACCTCTCAAGAGCCATCGCGATTTCCAATGCGTTTTTCCGCGTTGGTGAGGTTCCGAGAAGAAGCGATACCGGAGTCACAGCTATTCTTCTGTTTGTCACGGGCACCCCGAACTCACCGGAAACCGAGTCGACGGCATCCACGAAACCTGAGGCCACATCACGTATCTTTTTCTGAATTTTTGATGTCGTGATTTCATTTCCGGAAACGCAGTCCAGTAGGTTGATTCCAAGGGTTATGGCCCTGATGTCGAGGCTCTCAACGTGGAGCATCCTGAAAGTCTCGAGTATCTCCTCGCTGGTGAACTTCAAGATACCACCTAGACCCGGTGCATGGCCTTGAATATCTCTTCCCTCTGAACCACAACGTTCATTCCGAGCTTTTCACCCGCACAGGTCACCGCTTTCTTCAGCCCCTCGAAGCTGCTCTTTTTAAGGTCGCAGACTATCAGCATCACGAACTTGTCCTCAAGTCTGGATGAGGTCAGATCCTCGATGTTTGCACCGGCCTTTGCGATGGCGTTTGAGATTCCGGCCACTATTCCAACCCTGTCTGTGCCAACGGCGGTTATCACAACTCTGGTCATTTTCTCTATGAATAATTGGTGCCGCGTGTATAAATCCATCTGAAGTTACTCGAACTCTATGGTTGCGGGCGGCTTTCCCGTGAGATCGTAGAGGACATGAGTAACGGATGGTATTTTTTCACGTATCCTTTTCTCCATCCTCTTCATGACATCCCACGGCAGCTCAACAGCATCCGCCTTCATGGCGTCAGCGGACTGCACCACCCGGATCACTATGATCTCTCCGTACTTCCTCTTTTTTCCTTCGGTGATGCCGGTCCCTCTATCACCCATCAGAACCGCGAAAGCCTGGAAGCACTCAACGTCTCGCGTTTCCTCCTCCACGACGCTTGTGGCCTCTCTCACCATTTTCACCCTCTCAGGAGTCACCTCTCCCAGAATTCGCACAGAAAGGCCTGGTCCCGGGAAAGGTCTCCTCTCGGAAACTTCACGAGGTAGGCCCAGCGCTCTTGCTACCTCCCTCACCTGCGGTTTGTAGAGGTCCAGAAGTGGCTCGAGAACCCTGTACCCGTACCTTTCCATCGGACGTATACCTATCTGCTCGAGGACGTTGTGCTGCGTCTTTACTCCTCCCCTGGTCTCGACCACGTCTGCCGCTATGGTGCCCTGAAGGAGACACCTCGCCCCGTACTCTCTGGCCACATCGGCGAATGTCTCGTAAAAAGTCTCGCGGAACGCCTTTCTCTTCTCCTCCGGATCTGTTTTGCCCTCAAGCGCGGCGAAGAACCTGCTGCTCACGTCATGGATCTTCAGGCCGATGCCCTGGGCCTTTAAAACCTTCTTCACCTGTTCAGGTTCTCCCTTCCTCATGAGCCCGTCGTCGAGAAAAACCACGGAGAGACGGTCCCCGATGGCCCTGTGGCCGAGGACAGCGGTGACCATGCTGTCAACACCGCCGGATGTGGCGGCGACCGCCTTTTCATCGCCAACCTCTCCTCTTATCCATTCGATTTTTTCCTTCAAGAATGAGTTGGGCTCGAATTTTCCCATTCGGATACCTTTACTACCAGGTTTTTTCCTGCTTAAAAATTTTGAGAAAATTGTGAACTGCACCCACGTCAGGGTATTTAAGCCCGTGAGGATATCTTTAGAAAAAGCCGGGGGAAGAGATGTGGTCCGAAAAAAGGTTGGGAGGACCGATTTTAGCTCAAAGTTCAGGTCCATGGAGGCCGCCGTTACTTTTCAGGACGTGATAATGCTGCCGGGGCTCTCCGAGGTTGAGCCAGGCACCGTCGACATAAGGACGAGGGTGTCCAAGAGAAACCGGTTGAATGTTCCTTTTGTTTCCTCGCCGATGGACACGGTGACCGAGAGCGAGATGGCGATTGCAATGGCCAGAGAGGGAGGACTTGGTGTTCTCCACAGGAACTGCTCAATAGACGAAGAGGTTGAGATGGCAAAAAAGGTCAAGCGGGCGGAAGCGCTGATAATCAGAGATGTAATAACTCTGACGCCTGATCAGACTGTTGCGGACGCTCTGGATCTCATGAAAAGCCATAACATCTCTGGCCTCCCTGTTGTTGATGGTGAGACTCTCGTCGGCATTCTGACCGGCAGGGATGTCAGGTTCGCCGACCACTCGCTCAAGGTGAAGAGCCTGATGACCAAGGACGTCATAGTGGCGAGCGAGGACATTGATCTGGAGAAGGCCAAGGACATCCTTCAGGAGCACAGGATAGAGAAGCTGCCCATAGTTGACCGTAATGGGAAGTTGAAGGGTCTGATAACGTTCAAGGACATATCCCTCAGGGGGAAGTATCCGAATGCCGTCAGGGACTCGGACGGACAGCTGCTCTGCGCGGCTGCGATATCTCCATTTGACCTCGAGAGGGCAAAGAAGCTTGACAAACACGTCGATATACTGGTGACCGATGTGGCTCACTTCCACAATAGGAGGGTTATCGAGGCCACAAAGAAGGTGCTGAAGGAGGTCAGGGCCGACGTGATAGTCGGAAACATAGGGACCTCTGAGGCTGTGGACGATATAATGGCCTCGCTGGAAGACGTGGCCGGGTTCAGGGTAGGCGTTGGCTCCGGATCCATATGCATAACCACCGAGGTGACCAAGGCCGGAGCCCCGACGCTCTACGCCGTTGCGAAGGTCGCCGACGCGCTGCAGAGGCACAAAGCTGACATACCGATAATTGCTGACGGAGGAATCAGAAACCCTGGCGATGCCGCGGTTGCGCTCGCCGCGGGAGCCTCAGCGGTCATGGCTGGCAATCTCTTCGCGAGGTGCAGGGAGGCCCCAGGAACGCTGATGGCCATAGGGGGCAGATATTACAAACAGTACCGCGGAATGGGGAGCCCCTCGGCGATGGCAAAAAGGTATTCGCTGGACCGATACAGCGCGCCGAGCAAGGACATCTCTGAGGGCGTTGAGGGCTGGGTACCTTATAAGGGAGAGGTAAGCACTGTTGTGAAAGAGATGGCGTCCGGATTGAGGGCCTCGATGGGATACGCCGGAGCCAGAAACATAGAGGAGCTCTGGGAGAAAGCAAAGTTTGCAATGCTGACTCCGGCTGGTGGAGAGGAGACAAAGCCGCACGACATACTTCTCCCTTCAGAAAGCGCTGAAAGGACGAAGTGAACCGCGCGTCAGTGTGAATGTGGCGGCAGCCTTTTCCTTATAAAGTCGCCAAGGAAGTACCACAGCGGTCTGGTGGGCTCAACCTTTCTAACCTCATGCAGCCGCGGAAGCATGATCACCGAGATAAGCAGCCTGAGCGCTCCAGAGATAAGGAAGAGCAGTAGAAAGACGGACATGAATCCGGGTTTCACGTACGTCGCGAGCATCCCTCCGATGGTCGCCCCCAGGAAAACGCCGGCCCCGTTGAGCGCCCCGAAGTACGCGAAGCATATCCCGCGCCTCTGCTTTGAAACAGCATCATAGATGAAATTGCTGGATGCGAGGTTGAACCCTGCCCAGAGAAAGCCTCCGAGTCCCTCGATGGCTATCAGGTATGGAGGGTCGGTTGAGAATAACCAGAGCACCGGTATAACGGGCACCAGAAGCCCGCAGATTTTCAGCACGATCAGGTTTCCCCGCCTGTCCGAAAATTTGCCCCAGACCGGCATGAAAATCACGTTTGCGAGTGACGAGCTGAGTGTGACCGCTACAAACGTGATGTAGCTGAAGTTCAGCTCCTTCAGCATGTACACGGCAAAGAACGGAGATGCTATGTTGACGGCCAGGGCCATCGCGGTGGCGTATATCGTAAACCTTCCAAAGTTGTTGTTTTTTGCTTTTCTCACGAAGCTGAAGAAGCCGAAGTAGTACTCGTGCCCGTATTTGAAGGACGGCTCGTACTGCCTGGTGAGGAAGTAGAAAGAAAAAAGCCTGGCGATCATCGCCGATATGAAAAGCGCGACGAATCCGAGTATGACGAGTTCTCTGCTGAACGCGTCGAGAAACACTCCGCCCAGCAGCATGGCGCACAGTCCTGCAGTACCGACTATCGTGTTTCTCCTGCCGAAGAATCTGCCTCTTTCACCCTCAGGAACCAGATCCCCCATCCACGATGACCAGGCTGGAGAAACGAACGATCCCATCAGGAGGTAGAGCGTGTAGAAAATTATCACGAGCATGGGGGCCAGAATTCCGTTTATCCCTAATAAAAGAAATGCGATGCCGACCATAGAAATAGGGATCCACATCATAGCCTGGGCGAACACGAACATCGTCACTATCCTCTTTCTGCTCATTTTTTCCATCAGTTTTGGGGTTTCGATCTGCGAGAGGTTGGCGATGAGGTTCGGGACTGATGTCAGGAAACCTACCTGTGCCGGGTTCGCGTTCATGGCCAGGATATAGGGAGTCATATAGGAGTTGCCGAGTCCGGAGTTTACGGACCAGGCCACCCCGTCTTTGACGCTGTAACTGAGACTTCGCCTTATTTCCTCGTCCATAAATTCCTTGGATGACGTTTTCTGTGTGTCTTGCATGAAGATCGTCTCCGGGGTTTTAAAAACAAGCTCAGTGCCTGAAGTGTCTGGTTCCGGTTAGCACCATGGAAATTCCTAATTTTTCAGCAGTTTCCACGATTTCAGAGTCCCGTATAGAGCCCCCGGGCTGAATGATTGCAGCGACCTCTGCCGCAGCCGCCTTCTCGACGGTGTCCTTGAAAGGTATGAACCCGTCGGACGCCATGACGCTTCCCTTCGCCCTGTCTCCCGCCTTCTTTATCGCGATTTCAGCTGAGTCGACCCTGCTCATCTGTCCGGCCCCGATGCCGACAGACTGCCTATCCTTAGCCAGCACTATAGCGTTCGACCTCACGTGTTTCGCGACCTTCCAGGCAAAGATGAGGTCAGAGAGCTCCGCCTCTGACGGTTTTCTCTTAGTGACGAATTTCATTTCTCCAGCCGTTATGATGGAATCCCGATCCTGGGCTAGCATTCCTCCGGTTATCTGTCTGTACTGAATACCCTCCTGGCCCTCAATCATCTTCAGTATGCGCATGTTCGGTTTCCCGCTGAGTACCTCCAGAGCTGTGCTGGAGTAGTCAGGCGACACGACGGCCTCTATGAAGGTCGAGGATATCTCAGCCGCGGTTCTATCGTCAACAGCGCGGTTTACTCCCACGACGCCTCCATAGGCCGAAACGGGATCACATGCATGGGCCTTTCTGTAGGCGTCAAGCAGATTTTCTGCGCTGGCGACCCCGCAGGGATTACCGTGTTTTATTATCACCGCGGATGGCTCTTCGAACTCCCTCAGGAGGTCCCATGCGGCGTCGAGGTCCAGATAGTTGTTGAATGAGAGCTGTTTTCCCTGCAGGCACCTTGCGCCGGCGATTCCGGTCCCGGTGCCGTCTGTATAAATAACCGCCCTCTGATGCGGGTTCTCTCCGTACCTGAGAGTATCCGCCCTTTTGAAGGAGAGATTGAGGATCTCAGGAAAAACGTCCCCGCCGAAGGCTCTGTTTAGGTGACTTGATATCATGGTGTCGTACCTTGCCGTGTGGGAAAATGCCTTGACAGCCAGACGTCTGCGCGAGCTTTCACTTATTTCACCTGTTTTTTTCAGTTCATCGATTATCCAGCAGTAATCGTCAGGGTCCACAACGACCGCCACGTCCGAGAAGTTTTTGGCCGCGGACCTAACCATAGCAGGACCCCCTATGTCTATGTTCTCCACCGCCTCTTCGAGCCCCGCCCCTCTCTTCACGGTTTCCTCGAACGGATAGAGGTTCACGACAACCATGTCTATGAGCGGTATCCCGTGTTCCCGCGCCGCTCTGATGTGTTCGGACTTTTTCCTGACAGCGAGTATCCCTCCGTGGATTCTCGGGTGAAGCGTCTTTACGCGGCCGTCCATCATCTCTGGAAATCCAGTGATCTGAGAGGCATCTATAACACCTATCCCGGCCTCCCTCAGGATCTTTGCGGTACCGCCCGTGGATATTATCTCCACCCCGAGCCCCTGGAGTGCCCTAACAAATTCTACTATGCCCCTCTTATCAGAAACGCTCACCAGCGCTCTTGAGACCCTCAGACCATCACCAAAAGAGGGACGTCCGAACACAATAAAAGCCTTGGCTCTCACCCTGAAATCGACCTACCGTACTCCACGGTGTGCATGCTGTTGGTTGTGACTGAGCCAGATCCTTCTGAGTCCGGCATCATCTCCGTCGTATGGCATATGTGTGGGTGAGCAGTAATTTTCTTTCTGCCCATCTTGCCGAGTATGTTCATTGTTTCGAAATTTTATGCTCCGTTGTAGCTCGACGCCACGATCCTGTAGGCCTTCGAGTGTCGTGGATCAACCATAACCCTGTTTCCGGGATAGGCAGGCGCTGCCCGGACATTTTGACGGGACGGTCGATTGACAGGTAAGTCACATATGTGGAATGCTTCAAACTTGAAGCCGGCAGCAAGTGAATTGCCGTCTATTTTTTAGTTTTGGAGTTTTGTTTTCCGCCGGATATCTCCTTCAAATTCGTGAAACCGTGGGCCCTCATGTATTGATCCAGCCCCCCGGCAATTTCCTTGAAAACACTGATACCTTTTGTAGCAACAGCAGACCCGATCTGCACCGCACTGGCTCCGGCAATCATGAACTCCGCCGCGGATTTCCAGTCCTCAACCCCGCCGCACCCAACGACCGGAATGGTCAGGGCCCTTCGCAGTTCATGAACGCACCTCAGCGCAATCGGGCGAATTGCGGGACCGGACAGACCCCCGTAAACGTTCGAGAGAACAGGAGAGCGAGAGCCAACGTCTATCAGCATCGCCCTTATGGTGTTGATGGCAACAACAGCATCAGCGCCGGCGTGCTCCGCTGCAAGTGCGGAGTCGATGTAACTGTCGCACAGGCCGAGCTTAACGAATAGAGGAATTTTCAGGTCTTTCTTGGTTCCACGGACTATCGCCGCAACAAGCTTCGGATCGCTCCCCACCTCTATGCCGTGCTTTTTCACGTGGGGGCAGGAGAGGTTAAGCTCAACCGCATCGGCTCCGGCTTTCTCAGCCTCCAGACATATCATTCTAAACTCTCCGGCCGAGCTTCCGGCAACGCTCACTATGACGGGCACCTTTCCTCCTTTTGCGATGGGAAGTTCACTGTCCAGAAATTCCCTGTATCCCTGATTCGAGAGCCCAACTGCGTTAACAAGACCTCCTTCAAAGCCCGCGATTACCGGGGTCTGATAACCAAGACGCTTTTCTGTCGTGAGACTTTTTGTTACAACAGCTCCGGCACCCCCCTCCAGAGCAGCTCTCTTCAGGAGACTCCCGTTGCACAGGATCCCAGAGGCCAGAATTAGAGGATTCCTGAGTCTCAGTCCGGCCAGATTAACCGAAAGTCGCGACATTTCTCCCCCACCCTTGCTCTCCCGTTATCGTCCCGTGATCCATCACAATTTTTCCTCTCACCACCGTGGCTGCGGGAGCTCCGATCACCTCAAAGCCCTCAAAAGGAGAGTACTTGCCCCTGCTGACAAAAGCCTTTGGGTCTATCCTCCACCTTTTGCTCATATCCACGACGGTCAAGTTCCCGATTTTTCCCTCCTCTATGCTTCCGAGCATTTTCAGTCCCAGTATTCTGGCCGGAGCCTCAGCACATGCCCTTACCAGATCCTCCAGCTCGATCACGCCGCGATTGACGAGGGTGAGCATGAGAGGAAGCGTGGTCTCGAGTCCCGGAAATCCGGGTGAGGCGCTCCTGGGGTCTTTCTTTTCCTCGGGGAGATGAGGCGCGTGGTCCGAGGAGACCGCGTCGATTTGTCCGGCCTTCAGTGCACCCAGCAGAGCCTCCCTGTCCTCCCTGCTCTTGATCGGAGGGTGAACCTTGGCCACCGCTCCAATGCGCTCCACGTCCTCTCTGGTTAGGAGCAGATAGCACGGGCATGTGTCTGCAGTTATTTTTATTTTTTTCTTCCACAGAGCCAGTTCCCTTGCTCCCAGATAGGACGAGAGATGTGTTATGTGAAGCCGGAATCCGATCCTCTCCGCGATGGAGGATATCTCCGCCACTGCCGATGCCTCGGCATCTGGAGTTCCGGCCGGCCCCATCCCCTCATCTGCATAGAACTTCGGGTTCTCTGCGTGAACCACAACCGTTTTATTATTCTCAGCGGCGTATTTCAGAGTTCTCAGGACCTCGGGCCTCAATTCCGAGTAAAACTCTTTCTGCATGAAGAGCTTGAATCCAGTGGCCAGCTCCCTGACCTTTTCTCCAAGGTCTGCCGCGCTATGAGGGATTCCGTAGTAAATTCCATAGTCTACCAGGGCCTTGCTCCCGGCCGTGGCATCCCTCTTCAGCAGAGTCGGGATACTGTTCACGGGAGGCTTGGTGTTTGGCATATCGACCACAGCGGTAAATCCCCCCATTGCCGCGGCCATCGTGCCGGACAGGAAATCCTCCTTTTTGCTCTGTTCAAAGTCCCTCATGTGGACGTGCATGTCAATGAGCCCTGGGAGCACGATCTCCTCGTCCCTGAGCTTCATCGCGTCGGATGGAGACACGTTTCCGCCGACCCTCGTTATCATTCCCTTCTCTATCACAACGCCTCCATCGGTGATTCCATCGGGCGTGAACACCTTTCCAACAATCGATAGCTTCATGCTTTCCTCCTGCATCCGTGTTCGTCCCGCTTCCACTTTCCAAAGTCCGTCGAGATCAGCAGAGCTCCGTCGAATACCGGACCCTCGACGCACACCCTTGCCCCTACCGGGTCCAGGACGCATGATCCGCAAATGCCGAACCCGCACTTCATGTACCGCTCCAGACTGGCCTGAACGGCGATTCCGGCTTTCAGGCACATCTTCACCACTTCGTACATCATCATCTCAGGTCCGCATGTCAGCACCATGCTATACTTTTCCTCACCCAGTACGTCCTGCAATAGCTCGGTCACCACTCCTCTGAAGCCGGCGGATCCGTCCTCCGTTGCCGTGATGACCTTCATTCCGAGTCTTTTTGCCTCTTCCGTGAAAACAAGCTCCCTCGCGCTCTTCGCGCCTATCATGTATGTTCCTTTTTTTCCTGATTCCGAGATCTTTTTCGCGGCGTATATGAGGGGAGCCGCGCCGTAGCCCCCCGCGACTAGCAGCAGTCTTTTCCCGCTTAGAGAAAACCCGTTGCCAAATGGTCCCCTGAGGAACAGCATGTCGTTTCTCTTCAGGGAGTGCATCTTGGAAGTGGTGTCTCCCGCTGCAGCGACAGATATCCTCAGTATTCCGTTCTCGAAACCCGATGCGCCGAGCGGCACCTCTTCGGATCCAGGCAGCCAGACCATGAAGAACTGCCCGGGTTCTGGCACCTTCATCTTCGGAGTCCTAAGATACAGAGAAACTACCTTCGGACTTTCTCGAACAGAGCGAATAACAGAAGCGGGAGTGAACCCGAATTTTTCGTATCCCGCATCCCGCCGACCCTCGCTCCTCAATTACATCAACCGCCCGCCGCGGCGTACTGTGAGATTACCTCTTCCTGTGATATGTGAGTTCCGCAGTACTTGCATGATAGCAGGAGCGGACTTCTTGAGATGACGCTGAATGTAGGTACAACTGGCTCTCTGGGCTTCACCGAGATGCAGCTGGGGTTCGTGCAGCTCAAAAGTCCGCGCACCTCGTCTGGAAGTCTCACGGTCGCCTTCTTCATGACTTTGTACTCCCTTATGGTGTTGATGGTCGCATCTGGCGCTATGAGGGCTATTCTGTCAACCTCCGAAGGCTTGAGCTCCCTCCCCTCTATCTTCACCATATCCTTCTTCCCGAGCTTTTTGCTTGCAACGTTCATTATGAGCGCCACGGTGTATCCTTCAGTTCCCCTTACGCCGAGTATCCTGAGAACATTGAGTGCCTGTCCTGCGGTTATGTGGTCTATCACCGTGCCGTCCCTTATCCTTGAGACCACGAGCTCCTCAGTATTCATCCTCTCAGCGCCCCCAGAACCAGCGTAACCAGCGCCATCCTCACAGGAACGCCGTACGCCGCCTGTTTGAAGTACCTAGCAAACTCTGTGCTATCTACCCGCATGTCAATCTCGTCGACCTTCGGAAGCGGGTGGAGAATTATCATGTTTTTTCTCGCCTTCTCAAGAAGATCAGGGTCCACTTTGTAGCTGCCCCTCACCTTTTCGTAATCTGCGGGGTCAGGAAATCTCTCCTTCTGAATCCGTGTGACGTAAAGGACATCTATCTTTTCAATAACGTCCTCCGGCTTTTCAACGACCTTCGTCTCAATCCCGCTCCTGCTCAGAAATTCAAGCACTTCCTTTCGGGGTCTAAGAAGTGGCGGGGAGATCATGTACAGCGACTCGGGTCGGAATAGGGTTAGGGCGTACATCAGCGAGGCCGCGGCCCTTCCGTACCTGAGATCGCCCATCACGGCGTAGTTTAGCCCGTCAATTTTTCCAAATTCTCTCCAGGTTGTGTAGAGGTCTATCATCGCCTGCGTTGGGTGGTGCCTGCTGCCATCCCCGCCGTTTATGACCGGACAATCCGCAATTTCAGCGGCGAGCTTCGCCGCGCCTTCCAGCTTGTGCCTCATCACTATGATGTCAGCATAGGCGTCCAGCATCCTTATCGTGTCGGCAAGATTCTCACCCTTTGCTATCGATGTGCCCTCAGCCTCAGAGAAACCTATCACCGAGCCCCCAAGCCTGTGCATCGCAGTTTCGAAGCTCAGCCTGGTCCTTGTGCTTGGCTCAAAGAAGGCGGTTGCCATGATTCTCCCTTTCAACAGCGGTCTTCCCTTCTTTCCGCTCCTCTCCATGGATAGAGCCGTTTTGAAAAGCCTCTCCAGATCAGGCCTGGTAAAGTCGAGAATCGAGAGAACATCGCGTCCTTTAAACACCCTTATCACCCCTGATGTACCTCACCACCCTTTCATAATCATCCTTTTTCAGCATCCCTTTTAAGTGAAGTTCCTCCGCCAGCTCGGATGCGGTCGTAATCGAATGGAGCCTCGCGCCGAGTTTTGAAAGAGCTTCTGCCGCCCCCTGCTCCCTGTCGATCATCACCAGAACTGAATTCACTACTGCACCCTTTTCCCGGAGAGCGGTGATCGCCCTGACGAGACTCCCTCCGGTTGTGGCCACATCGTCAAGAAGTAGCACGACATCGCCCTTTTTCACAGTCCCCTCGACAAGGTTCCCAGTGCCGTGTGTGCGCTCCTCCTTTCTGACGTAAAGGAAAGGCGCTCTCAGCTTGTACGCCACTAGGGAGGCTATTGGAATTCCTGCGGTCGCTATTCCCGATATCCTGCTGTACCTCTCGCCAAGTTCTTTTATCCTTTCCACATAGGCATCGGTAACAGTTTCAAAAAGGTGTGGATATGAGGGCACAGCTCTCAGGTCTATGTAGTACGGGCTTGTGATTCCAGAGGAGAGCTTGAATTCTCCGAAGAGGATGCATCCGTGTCTCGCCAGATCCGTTGCGAGTTCCGATACCTCAACGGTCACCTCTCATCGCCTCCGCTATTTCCATCGCTTTTCTGGCCGGGGATGCATCGTGGGTTATGCTCCTCCCGATTATCTCAAAGTCAGCCCCGGCTGAGATTGCAGATCCGAATGGAGCTCCCTGAGTGCCAACTCCGGGAGAGAATATCAGCTTTGATCTGTATCTGGACCTTGCCTTCCTTATGAGGTCCGGGAAGGTGGCAGGCAGCACGAACCCGTCGACCCCGGAGGACTCGGCTGTTGCAAGCAGCCCGTCAAAGTGTTTGTTCAGGTGCTCGGAGGCCCCAGGATGGCTCATAGCGCAGAGTCCCAGCACTCCCCTCCCCATGTTTTTCGCGAGATCAACCACCTGGTCCATCCCGTCCTTTTTCCCAACCACGGCGTGAATGATGAGGGCGTCAAATCCGGCGCAAAATATCTGCTCGGCCACAAGCCTGTTCACGTGTCCTATGTCAGCCATCTTCGAATCGCATATGAAAAAGTAACTTTTCCTGAATGATTTTATCATGTCCTCCACGGCGTCCAGGCCTAGGGCGAAGATGGCGGGTACTCCTATCTTGACACCGACAACCGTTCCTTCGAGCTCTCTAAGCACCTTATTTATCCAGTCAACAGTTTTTGCTCTTTCACCAGACCTTTCGCCACGGGGTTTTGAGTATGGGTTGATGGCGGGATCAAAAGCGACCACAATCCTCGGCTTCGATTCAGCCGCCTTCAGCACCTTTTTGGCAAAGCCCTCGTCCACAAGCCCTTCCATAGTTTGATATTGGATGTTATAAAAGGGTTGCGTTATGAAAGCTAAGTGAACTTCATTTCACAGCCGTGGATAAACGAGCATAACGGAGTGAAAATCATCAGCGATGGCGGATATGTGCCCATCGGTGGCGTACCTCGGGAGAGCTTTAAGGCCAGATCGATCGACTCCGACATCCAGCCGCCCTTCAGCCCCTGGTGAAAACGTTCCAGGAGGCGTAGCGCCGACCAAAACAAACTGGGTCCTGATTGCAGGCATAATCGCGATAATCGCGGCCGTTTTTCATATTGATCGCGAAAGGGGTGAACTCTAGCTTCCTGGTGCCGGGTTTTTATATCAGAGTTTTATAGTGGTCACCGGTGGTATGGGCTCGCACGGGGCCGCAGCAGGCCTTATCGTTGCTGTCGTGGTGATCGTGGCGCTAGTGGCGTGCCTGGGATACTTTTTCATTCTCCGTCCGGCGGAGCAGGGTGGCGGGGCACCGCAGGGTGAGAATGAACCCGGTGGTGGGCAGGGGGGAGAGCCGAGCATCTCGCTCACAGTTCAGCCCGCCGATAACGGGGATTCAGTCATGCTGGCGTGGTCCGAGTATCCCCGCGATGATTTTGTGAGTTATGTCGTATACCAGTCCGCTGTTTCCGGAGATATTGGGCGCCAGGTGACGACGATAACAAATAGGGCTAAAACTTCAGAAATTGTGTACATGCTTTTTCCTAACACAACTTATTACTTCACCGTGAGGGTCAACCGAGCTGGAGGAACGTATCTCGACTCCAATCAAGCTAGCTTCACAACTTCAGGGGGTACCCCCAGCCAACCGGGACTGCCGCATCGAGTACTGAGCGCAGCCTCAGCTGATGGGCTGGTCTGGGTGAAAGATAACCGTATGGTTTCCGATCGGGCCTCGGTACCTGACGCGGTCTTCGACGGAGAGAACATCAGGGTATACTTTGCCAAGTGGGGCATCAGAGTGGCGATCTCCCGCGATGGTGTGAACTGGGAGGAAAAGGAGGTAAATATCTTAGGGATCCCCAACGGGAAGGGAGCGGTGGATCCGGACATTGTCCTTCTTCCTGACGGAAATTACAGGATGTATTACTATGAAAACCCCATGGGTGGGGGTGACCCCGCCATGATCCCCGGACCTCACAGCATTTACGTTGCGGTGTCTGAGGACGGCATAAATTTCCGCAGAGAACGCGAGGTCTACGCGCGAGAGTGGATCACTGACCCGGATGTAATTCAGATGGGTAACGTCTGGCGAATGTTCGTTTCCGAAAACGCGGGGACCACTTCTGCGATCTCGTATGATAACGGCTTGAGCTTTACCTTCGAGCGCGAACTGGAAGCGATAGATGGCTCCGTGACGTGCACAGTCGCCGTGTCGAACGGATACCGAATGTACTACCATGCTCCGGAAACTCCGCCCCGCATCTACTCCGCGTTTTCCACTGATGGTACAACCTGGGTGAAGGACCAAGGGGTGAGGATCGAAGCGGGGGCACCGGGCTCTCTCGATGAAAATGGTGCAGAAGCAGCAGCGGTGATCAGGATGCCCGACGGAAGCTATCGCATGTACTATGTATCCAGGTATGGGTAAATTCTCGTATCAGCTTTCACAACAATTTTTCGCCGCTTCCGCTGCCCTTCTGACGAAGGCCTCGCTCAAAGCCCACCTCTGGTTTGATATGGTGACTTATAAAAGGGTTGCGGCGCATGTTTTGGATGGTGCGACAACGAAACCTGGACGTACAGGATGTATAAATTTCGCCGTGTGCGCATCAGTACTTCTGGTCATAGTTCTTTTGTTCGTGAGCTCAAGAACCGTGAAGGCTCTGCCCGATAATATCACGGCAACGACATCGGCGTTCGAGGTCACTTTCGATCAGGCCACATATAGGGTGGTGGACCCGCTTCAGCGTGGACACTTCTGGGCCACTGTGAGAAATAAGGGAAATTCCCCGGACAGGATAATGTTCTTTGTAGTGGATAACGGAGTTGACCGTGACGCGGGTTATGTTTATCTCGAGCCAGGGGAAACCGGAGAACACAAGGTGGTCCCCGAGCTTCACATAATGGGAACAGGGACTATGACGCAGAACTACAAAATAGTGTCCTCCCGCGATCCAACCGCTGTGGCGTACGTCAACGTGACGATAGAGACCGTCCAAATAGATATTCAGGAACTTCCAGTGAGTGATTTCACCGTAAATGTGTATGACGCGACCACGCATGAACCAATTGAAAACGCGACCGTATATTACCGTTACAGCCCCGAGTCCCGTGGGGAACCGGCAGCGATGCTGGGGGGCGGGAGATTCAGTTTTTCAATCATAGACTTTAGCGGGCCCGCCGCTGAGTATGGGATTTCATGGCAGGGTTACACCGTTGAGGTCAAGGCCGCTGGTTATCGCACCTACCAGGAGAATGGTCTGATGCCGGAAGACAGCAACACGCTGGACGTTTATCTGGTCCCGCTGGCAGAGATAGCCAGCTTTCAACCGGTTTGGATGGAGAATCTGGAGTACCCGGGAGTTTGGAGGGTCAGGCCATCCGAGGACTGGGAATATATCGCGGTGGGGATGGGCAAGCATCCTGATCCGTGGGATGTACCCGTTTCAACTAAGGTTCATCTGTTTAACATCGCGGGCGAAAAGCTCTGGGATTATCCTGTTGGAGATCAGGTCTGGGGAATAGACATAAGCAGGGATGGGTCAATGGTCGCCGTGGGAAGTCATGACGGCATGCTGTGCGTCATAGGCCGTTCTGGCAACCTGCTGTGGTCGGAGAACGCCCACACGCTGCTCCGGGAGGTAAAGCTTTCAGATTCTTACCTGGGAGCGGAAACTGTGCCGATAAAGCTTTACGATCCCGAAACGGGCGAGGTACTATGGGAGTACGATCCTGGCTTCGTTGTATGGTGGAGAGGCATAACTTTCAGCCCGGACGAGAAATACGTCTTTTACGGCGGCAGCAATTCGCTGATAATGTTTGACATAGAAAGCGGGACCCAGGTCTGGCACGAATATGTAGGGGGCTTACCCTACGACATAAAGATAACTCCAGACCTCTCCAGGATAGTGGTTGCGGACAAGGGCAGCGTTCTTTCGTGTTACAACGCCCAGGGGGATCTGCTGTGGCGTGAGCGAGATATTCCAGTCCTCACCGATATGGACATGAGCAACGATGGTTCCAGGGTGGTAACGCTCAGCCATAACGGAACCGTTCGGATGTACGATGGCGATGGAAATCTGATGTGGGAACGGATGCTTGGTTCGGGCGGGCATAACGGACTGGACATTACCGGCGATGGCAGGTATATCCTCGTGGGCGGCGGAGTTACCTCGGCCGGTGGCGGGAGATCTTTCCCATACGCGGTTTACCTCCTTGACAGCGATGGAAATCTGATGTGGGAGCACAGTCAGCCGGGTCCGATTCCGGAGCCCTATCACCCCTACCACATCTCAGCGATGTCCGTCGCAATATCCGAGAACGGATCCTACATACTTGCAGGCTACGGCACGGGCAATCCCGGCATACAGCTCTTCAGCGGCGGCATAAGCGGAGATTCCGACCACGACATGATGCCCGACGAATGGGAAACCCGATACGGGCTGAATCCGAATGACCCGAACGATGCAGCTCAGGACCAGGACGGAGACGGTTACACGAACCTGCAGGAATATCAGGCTGGCACCGACCCGACATTGGCATCCAGCCATCCTGCGCCTCCAGGCGAAAACGTTCCAGGAGGTGGGGTAGGGCCGACTGAAACAAACTGGGTCCTGATCGCCGGCATAATCGCGATAATCGTGGTTGTTTTCATATTTATTGCGATGAAAAAGAGATGAAACCCAGTTCTTGGCACCAGATTTTTATATCAGAGTTTTATAGTGGTCACCGGTGGTATGGACTCGCACGGGGCCGCAGCAGGCCTTATCGTTGCTGTCGTGGTGATCGTGGCGCTCGTGGCGTGCCTAGGATACTTTTTCATTCTCCGTCCGGCGGAGCAGGGTGGCGGGGCACCGCAGGGTGAGAATGAACCCGGTGGTGGGCAGGGGGGAGAGCCGAGCATCTCGCTCACAGTTCAATTTCTTGAAAGTGAGGGCTGCGTAAAGCTGACATGGACAGAGTACTCCGGCACAGATTTCATCAGCTACGGAGTGTACAGGTCCATGGCTTCAGGAGACATCGGAGAGCTTGAGAACACCATTGCGGACAGCAGGAAGACCTCGACGATGCAGTTTGATCTTTCGCCTGAAGTAACTTACTACTTCACCATAAGGGTCAACCGTTCAGGGGCGGCTCCCATCGATTCCAATCAGGTTGGGTTCCAGCTGCCTGAAAAGGAGAAAGAAAACGTGCCCGGAGGAGGGGAGAATCAACCGCCAGGCAGGTCAGGGCCTTACTACCATCAGATATACTCCGCAACGTCCACCGACGGAATAAACTGGACCTTCAACGAGAACCTCATCTTCGACCACGCCTCGGTTCCGGGGGCGGTTTACTTTAACGGAAAGCTCTATGTCTACTTCGTGAATGCTTCGGATCCAGAGCACGAGAAGCTGAGTGTGGGCATCAGCGAGGACCGCGGCAGGACTTTCACGGTTCATGACATCCACATCAGCGGCTCAAACAGTCCGTATCCTGTGGACCCGAACCCAATAATAGATGGAAACAAGATAAGACTCACTTACCTCGGCAACCTCAGAAATCCCATAAATATAGTCACGGCGTCTTCCACGGACGGAATTAACTTCACCGAAGACGCCGTGATATTCACCGCGCAGGGGAGGACCAGCGTATTCGATCCGGACCTCTTCTACGACGATGTTGCGGGAGAGTGGGTGCTCCTGATGAACCCGGGTCAGGGTCTGATAAAGGCGGTGGGATCGTCATCTACTTCGACATTTGTGATTGACCCAAGTTTCAGCTGGGTGGAGGGCAGCATATCCTCCACGGTGAAGATAGGAAACAAGTTCTACACGTACTACGCCTGGGGAGGGACATCAATCGCTGAGTACTCCAACGGCAGGCTCACGGTTGTGGCCAGGATGGTGGTGGACGGTGGAGATCCTACCGTTGCGATATTCGGACCGAACGATTACATCATGTTCGTAAAGAGGATTGTTGAGCCTTCCTAAGTTGGATAAATTATCTTCTTTCAACCTCGATCACGCTGATATAGCACTGCCAGTCCGGCTGCTCTCCTCCAGACGCCATAAAGGTGCACACGTCGTAAGAAACATAGATTTTGTTTTCAACTTTAATGATCCATGGCCGATTAGCGCTTGACGTGGTGCTGGGCTCCGTGTCCCGGTACTGAGCATATGCCAGACGATGCCCACAGCGGCTCCAAATGCGACGACAACCAAGACTGGGATCACGCTCTTCGCTTGACTCCCTCCCGACCCGTTAATCGCCTCAGCTCGGGCTGAACCTCAGCAGTCTGTTGGAAAACTTGAACTCTCCGACCCAGAGGTAGCTGCCGTCAAAGGAGAGGCCTGCAGGGTTGTAGAATCTGTTTCTCCCTATGGCGGGCTGATATGCGGTGCCGCTCATCTGCCCCAGAATCGCGTCCGGCGGTGCTTTGCTTGAGGCAGATTCAATATCCTCCCATACCAGCACGCGGTTGTATCCTGTATCTGCGATGAACAGGTGCCCGTCTTTGACTGCCGCAGCCTGCGGGAGGTTGAATCCCGCGCCGCCGACCGAGAAATCCGGCTGAGCGTTCGCGGATAGATTTGCCACCCTGTAAACATCAACCGAGTGACCGTATATCTTATCAACGAGCAGGTATTCTCCATCAGAGTCCAAGCGCCAGGGGTCATTCGTGTTTATCGTGAACTTGGGGAGAGGGTTGAGGTTCTCGTCCGGCAGTCCCTCCCATATGTAAATCTTATCCGCACCGTAGTCCGACAGGTAGAAATAGCGGCCGTCCATGGCCACCCCCCTCAGTTCCTGAAATGTTATCTCGCCTATTCTGTTGTTGATGATGACATCCGGAAAATTGCCGCTGAGCGGGAGGCTCTTCCATATGTAAAAGCTTCTCTCTCCCGCGATTGCGAGAGCGTTCTCCCAGAGCGCAATGTCGCACGGCTGCACCGGAGGGACTGCATTTTTGAAGTTGTATACTATGTCCGGATATGCGCCGCTCTCGTCCGGAATATTTTTCCAGACGTACAGCTTCCGGTCGAAGTCGGAGACAACGAAGAGGTTCCTCCCGTTGGAGGCGGGAACTCCGTTCTGTATGAAGTAGTTGGCGTCAAGGGTGTTCGTCTGGAGGTCTTGAGCTCCTATGATGAAATCCGGCTCCTGGTTCTGCGAGGTCGGAACCGAGTTGTAACCTATGACTCTGTTCATATTGCCCTGGGAGATATAGATTCGGTTGCCCGCAACAGCCACGCTTTCATAGTCCCCTGCGAAGAGCTGGGCGCTTCTGAGCTCAAGCACCGTGTCTGCCTCATCATCTTTGCTCTGCGGAAACGAGTTCCATATCCTCAGCTCCGGGCGTTCTCCACCGAGGAGCAGGAGTTTCCCATCGCTTAGAAATGCTCCCCGCAGCCAGCCGAATCCCTTTGACATGAAGAAGTCATAGGGTTGATCATCGGTGGTGGGGAATGTGCTCCAGAAGAAGGATCCGTGGCTGTGTTCTCCCTCCACGTTGGCGTTGTGATCTCCAACTATCAGGCAGTTGCCATCGCTGGTTATGTGCCTTGGCGTCCCCATGTCTCCACCTCCAGTGAGCACTATATCCGCCCGCTGGTTGTCCCGCGTGGGAAATGTGTTCCAGATCAGTACAGATCCTCCTGCCCATGTGTTGCTCACCACCAGCTTTTGGCCGTTGGTCCACACGCACCAGGACCCTCCCGGCAGATCGCTCTCCCCCCGTGGTGTCCAGTATGACCCTCCGCCCTCGAGCACGATGTCCGCAGGGGCAGCGTTCTGGGCAGGCATGCTGTTCCATATGAGAATGCGGGCGTTGTTGACGTCTGCAACCACTAAATGTGTCCCGTCCGTGGCAACGCCGAAAGGCCAGTTGAGCTGGTTTCTGCCGGTGCCGGGGTTATTTGACGTGAAGTCCGGTTGCCCGAGCACGAGGTCTGGCGGCACGTTTCCGGCAGGCAGGGTGTTCCAGACGAGCACCCTGTTGTTGAATGTGTCGGCGAGGAAAAGCCGCTGACCGTCGGTTGCTATCCCAGACGGGTGATTAAACAGGAGAGGCCCGCCGGTGTTGTTGAAGTCTATCCCTGAGAGCATGATATCCGCATCCTGACCCGTGTGGAACCAGCCTGAAGTTTCTCCGCCGGTAGTCCTGTATGC
>JAWCLG010000017.1:0-17655 GCA_038851075.1 Hadarchaeales archaeon (SeqCode)
TTTCGAGAGGGCCTCTCGCATACCTCAAAAACAGGACCGTGATACTCGCCGTTGACGAAGCATACCTTGTAGCCAAACCCATAATGATGAGAGGCGGGAGAGGGGACACTTCCAGAAGCAAGCTGGAGGACATAGCTAGGGCTGGAAGGTCCTACGGCCTAGCCCTGATGCTTGTGACCCAGAGGCTCGACGACATAGCCGACGGCATTAGACAGAACTTCTACAGATGGGTCGTGTTCAGCACGTCGTCTCCCAAGGACACGTTGATACTTTCCGCGGTCGCGCCCGAGCCCATCCAGAAGATAGTCAACGAGCTCAAAATAGGACACGCATACATCAGGATGCCTAACCCGAGAAGGCTCGAGATGTACAGGTTCACAGCCGACACAACAGCCCTAACAGACGGATACATATTCGAGATGGAGAGAAGACTCCTCAAAGTAGAGCAGGAAGAGAACAAGGACAAGGAGGATGGGAAAGGAGACGTGTACAGCCTGCCGGCATGCAGAACATGCGGGGTCTCGCTACTACAGGGATGGAATTACTGCCCGGTATGCGGCTCAGACCCAACGGTAAGGAAGGGTACCCAGCGGCAGGCAAAGGCTGTGAAACAAACAGAACAGTCAGCGTACGGCTTGGCTAAAGACATAACCATAGGTCAGAACCAAACGGAGAACTTCATCTTGTTAAGAGAGGAGATTGTTGCGAGGCTTGCTGGGGAGGGTAGAACAGACCTAGCTGATGCCGTGGATTCAATACCCTTAGAAATCTTCAACAAGTTTGTAAAGGCTGTGAAGACAGGTGTGTCAGACCGTAGCAGCGACGAGCTGTTCGTCGCATACAAGCTTCTAGCACCATCACCACAGGGAAGGCTGAAGCCCACCAAGCTAGGAAGAACGATACACAAACACATAAAAGAATCCGGAAACAACTAAACCCAACCACACAACCATTCAAACAAACTACACCTAAACACGGCATACCTACCTCGCCACGCCGCATAATCCTTTCGCGGACCATCCCAGAACAGCCAAAACACCATTCCTCATCAATGATGTCTTGATAGATGGGCTGGATAAGATGGGTGAGAGATCGGACTACGACGTGCTTCTGAGCATGATGCAGACAGGGAGAATATCAGTCACAAAAGCATCTCTACAGGCTGAAACCATATGTGTGACCACAGTCCTAGCAGCAGCAAACTACCTCGATAAGATGCCTCCAGAATTACTTGACAGGTTTATGATACTATACATCCCACAGTAGTAGCCTGAAGACTTGAAAGTGGCTGTCAAGATTATGGGACACTCTGGGATGTCTGAGCAGATTGCGATAAGCATAGCTTCTACGATGTGGAGTATTGGGTTCAGAAGCGCCAGAGACGTCCTGAAAGTAGCCCGGTACAGCATGGGAGACACCGGACAAGCTCTAGTATGCCTGCAGATAATGGCGAGCGGGGCTCCACCACGGAGATGAATCCACTGGCACAAACCTGTCGGGGGTTGTGAGATGCTTTGCTGAGGCTTCACGTTCACGGTCGCGGCAGCATTCATAATAAACACAGTTATGACTGGAATGGCTGTTAAAGCATAGGAAAGAGTTTTGCAGTGTTGATGACAGTTTTTGCCTCGACAGTTATCTAAAAATGGAGACGGTATTACAACAGTGGTACTGTCAAAGTAATTATGCCTCCTTCTATCTTGGTTTTTATGAGTGTGTTGTGTATTAGGGCTATAGCGGCGGCTATCTCCTCTATACTCGTTATTTAAGCTTCCTGAACCGTCTCTCTATCTTATTCCTGTTCCCAAACGTCTCCTGGAAGTACTCTATTCCCAGCCTTCTCAAAAGAACTATAGTCGTGGAACCTGAAAAGCCTACCTATACAGCCTGCAAGACAGTCCAACACATCCATTACATGGAGAGAAATATGCTGACAGGTCCGCAAAAAGCTTTAACATCTTCAGTGATAATTTTGAGTCCTATTCTGTTGGTTCTTTCCCCTCAGCTAGCGGCTGGGAAATAGTATTCAATGGAAGAGGCGACCAGTATCAAGTCGTTTCAAACGCATATTCTTACTCTCCCACCAAGTCGTTCCAGCTGTGGGGACAATATGGTTGGTCAGCTGTTGTGCAGAGGCGTTTTTCCTCAACAGCCTCATCCATAGGCTACGAGTTTGCCATACTAATAGAGGCTAGAGGTAGTGTCGGCGTAGACCATCCCGCCTTCTTCAACAGAGAGGAGGCTACATGGGGTGCATATTATGCTACAGTTCAATTTGATCATAGTGATGGTAGGATAAAGGCTGAGGATGGAACCGTTCTTGGATCATGGAGCGCGGGGAGATGGTACAGAATTAAGGTCATACTCAACAGGCAGACAAATACCTACAACGTCTGGTTCAACGGACAGCTTGTCGGACAAAACCTGAGGGTGTCTAGAACGAGTACTGATAGAATAAACGCGATAGCCCTCACCAGCGCTTGGCCAGGACAGAAAGTCTACTACGACGATGTAAGGGTTTTTGCAGTACAGCAGCAGCGAGTCTTAGGGTTTACTATCAGGAGGCGGAGGTGAACGGGCGTAGGCTGGACCCGAACAATCCTGAGATAACTGTCAGCCCGGGGCAGAGCATATCTGGCTACCTAAGGGTTACCGTGGATAACAACAGAGGCGGTGCTTGGATAACGCCGGTAATAGGAACCGCTAGCTTCACGAGAAGACAGTCCCAATGCATTGCCGGTGACGCGCCTTCGGGAGGGAGCACTCAAACCTACAGCTTCAGCCTGACCGCTCCAAGCCAGCCGGGAACACACTATATAGGGGTGTTCACAGGCTGGATGTATAGTTGCGACGAAGTGGCTAGCAACGACCATCCACCAAACTATGGTGACGGGGATGACGTTTGGGACATGCTGTCGCAAGGCTGGGAGGAGGTTATAGCGAACGGGCAGGCATCCACAGGACCTTACAGGATGCCTAGAAGAGCTATAAGAATAGTAGTACAGCAGCAACAATTTACCGTTAGGATAGTTAGTTATAACGCGCCATCCACTGCTACCGTTGCTGAGCGTGTCTCCATCCCCATAACTGTGGAGTACAGCTTCCCCCAAACAGCTACAGCTTATGTAGGTCTTTCTGTGGGGGTTCAAAACCCAGACGGTTCGTGGACTAGAGTTTGGTACAACCCTGAATATGAAACCCCGAGAACCGGTAGTGGAAGATTATCCTATACAGCAGTCTTTAACGCGCACTCCCAGCCTAGAACCTATAACTACCGTATAGGAGCCATGTACTGGTACCAAGGCTTAAGCGACTGGGTTATCTCCGACACGAAGACATTCCAGATAGTAGTTCAACAGCCGCAGGATACTGTTGCACCAAGTGTGAGGGTCATAGCGCCTAACGGCGGTGAGACGCTGACTGTGGGGGAGACGTTCAGGATAAGGTGGGAGGCGTCGGACAACGTAGGCTTACACCATATACACATATTGCTGTTCCATGAGGGTAGCCAGATACAGGTTATAGCCAGAGACCTGCAGAACACCGGCTACTACGACTGGACGGTTCCGGACAGGCCTGGGACAAACTACAGGGTTAGGGTTGTCGCAGTAGATGCTGCGGGAAACTCTGGTCATGACGATAGCGACGCACCGTTCAGCATAGTCCGACAGCAGCAACCTACCGCAGCTAAAGTTCAGATCGGCATAATACATACGTATGTTGGCGACCTTAGGATTTGGTTGGGTGTTCAAGGAGGTAGAGAGGTACTGATATGGAACCGTGAAGGAGGCTCTTCAGACAATATCTTCAGAGAGTGGGATTTATTTTCTTTAGGCTTCACGGAAAATGACCTGCCTCCATCTTCTTCGAAACGTTGGTATCTAAAGGTCAGGGATGAGGCATCTGGAGACGAAGGAAGGATAGAATACTTTAGAATAGTTTACCAAGGGCAGACATACGAATCGCAAGACAGGCCCGAGATTAAAGACTACCAAGAGGTGATGGCATTTATACCATCCCGGCAACAACTGGATAATGCGCAAATAGTTGACTTCAGCCCGCCGAGTGGAGTATTCGAACCCGGGTCTTTGCTGATCGCAAGAATAAAAGTCAATAATGCAGGCATGACAACTAGAAGCTTCTGGGTTGGGCTGAGCTATCGGAAGCCAGATGGAAGTTATTATGACATTACCCCTCAGCAGACGAACACGTTAAGCCCAGGACAGGAACAGACGCTAACCTTCCAGTGGCAACTTCCAAAAGATGCTCCAACCGGGGAATATGATGCCATAACAGCTGTATGGAATGGCTATGACCCACAAAGAAACATAATGATAGAGCCACAGTATGATAGAAGAGAGGTCCCTAACGCGTTTGAAGTAGAAGAAGAACTAATTTTATTTTCCGAAACTATATACTATAGACGTCTTATCCCTACTGGTGTAACATCTGAGGTTCGGCTAGAGCCCATTGGATACGTTTACTTAACAGGACGGCGAAACCTTATCGTCGGGCACGAATATTTGTATAAATTAAAGCTAGCTGTTGGGAGAGGGCCGGAAACCGGGAGAGAGTATTTCATCCACGGCGCGTCACCGGAAAAACCCGGCATTATGACATTCTTTGTACCTGAGGAACTTGACTGGCGATTTGACCCAACAAAAGACTTTACATATCCAAGAATAAGGTGGCAAAGCACTGTATTGGATTGGTTAAGAAGGTATATAGGTTGGGCTGTTAGGGCAATAATAACACTTATCGCTGGGGCGTTTGGTGGCCCCATTGGCTCAGTAGCAGCTGGTTTTGTCATGTTTATAATAGGTCATATATTCCAGTCTGAAGACCGAGCATATGATCTCAATCTAGGCTCAACGATCACACCTGCTAATCAAGACCCAGCTAAGGCCGACGCAGTTATTATCAACTGGTCCGAGCAAGGGAATACGCAAGGGCCAATAGTAGCAATACTACATGTCATACCTTCAGAATATGCTCGTGGCAAAGAGTTCCAGATCAGCATAGCTATTGATTTCTGGGTAGGCGGGGGGGAAGACCAAAATATTCTTGTCAGGGGCAACTCTAAAGAAATAACAGTCCGAGAGTAGATGCTCGCCTAATTGTGGGTCAGGAAGACTTAGCTTTACAGTGCTTTCCTCACATAGGTTCCCTCCCCTTCTTCTATCTGATCTCAAGGCTCATCACGTCACTTGTGGCATTCTGTCCCTAACTGCAAAAGTTGAGATCTAAAAATTGGCATTATTCCGCTTAGTTTATTTCTCTACAATTGTAGCTATCCGCATTCCCAGACCCCTGATTGCAGCTTGTACGTAAGAACCTTTAGGTAGCCTTCTCAACTGTAAGCTCCCAGTTACAGTTAGCCGCCAGTATTTTGACGTACCAGTTTCCAGCCGGTACAGCCGCTAAGTAAAACTCAAACACTCCCTGCTCTTGTCAATACTGCCTTCTTTACAATATCGTTCGGAACAGACCTTGTAGAGATACCAGTGTAGTGTGACAAACCGTAGTTCTGCTGTAGCCGTTATTCCCAGCTTCAGCTTTAGGTCGGATGTGGAGTTGAGCGTGAAGGGTTTTGTCTCCTTGATTCCGCTATCCCTGTCGCTAACCAGAACAACCCCTCTCTCAGCAGGGTAGATCGTGTTGACATAGGTTATGTATGCGATGGCTGTGTTTGTGGTTGTCGTCCTTATGGTTGAAGTGACAGTTGTTGTCATAAACCTGCTGATGGTCCGCCTAACATACGCTGTTGCTGTCGTTGATTCTGTAACCGTGGTTGGAACGACTAAAGCTTGAAACCATTTCCAAAAAACTCTCCGAACACAGTCCTGAGTCTATTATTTCTAGCTGGAAAGTTCCCTAGAAAAGGGGGTCAAAATGCGGGGTAGACCATCCACGTCAGCAAAGATTATGCGGGTGCGACAGGTTTTCCCGGATGCGAAGTATAGAGCCGTCGACGCGGGCTGCGGACCAGCTCTAGGAAGCGACAGAAGCTTTCTTGTAGCTGTCGGGTGTGACGCCATTGAACCTTTCCACCAATGCTCCCTTCTCCCACAACTCTCCCGGCCCGGAGTACGCTAGGGCCGTAGGGATGCAGTGTTTCTTTAGGAAGCTAATAATATACTTTGCAGCCTGATCCGATTTTGTTTTTAACATAATTTCAGAAATGAAGACACCGTATGTAACTTGGGTCTGCTTATACTGGCTCAGTATTCTCTAGACAATCTCGTCAACTATATCCATTTTTATGTTTTCTGTTCCGTTTGTGTGTAGCCTCGTGACCTTTTATAGATTTATATCGGTCGGACATAGTTAGTGGCTTAACGCGAAAGACCGTGAGCGGCCATAGGAAGCTTCTCAGGCCTGTGTTTCTCCGCGAGAAAAGCGTTAAAATGTATCTTCAGTCCCTCTACATAGCCCTCATCGCGTCCCGCCAGAATGCTGAAATCATACTAAGTCATGAACTCGATGCTCTTGGCGCGGATATGGCAAAAGGTCATGAGCTGGCGAAAAGTTCATTTTTATACTTGAAAAGATGGTGTGGGAGAATCCGCAAATACATAGTCTCAGAGGAGGTTTATTCTAAACAGATATGCGAGCCTGCCCGCGTGGCGGCAAGATACAGGCTGTCGATATCGACTAGTACGACGCTCTCAGGATACGTATTCTCAAAATCTACGGAATTTTACGACCCATTTTTCGGTGGAAATGTTGTCGATCTGTCGGTGGTCATACCGTCACTGGGATGCTCTCTGACCCTCCGGTGCCGTGCTGATTGCGTTCGCGATCTTAACCGAGGAATGTATGAAATTGGGGGTGTGCAACCTATCCCCTACGTTAACAGACTCCATCCAGTTCGTCTCTCCATCCGTGATAATACCCGTGGGCTTATTCTCAAAGAGCTGGACGTTTTAAAGGCCTCGCTGTATGATCTTCGACGGTACTCCTACTCAATTGCCTTCGAAAACTTCTGCAGAGTCGCCTCAGCCCAATTGCGGGGAAAACTGCGAGGAGGAGTGGCGCTCGGCGCGACAGAGGTCGTCGCGGGCTACTTATCTGACGTCAGGCTCCCCCTTATCAACATCGCGGGCCACTTCAACAGAGATGTGGCAATACAGCTTGTATGGAACGGCGACACTAAAGGCGTTGAGGCGCTGAGGGGGAAACCCGTCAGGGCGCTCACCGTGACGTGGTATGGAAGAGGAAGACAGGTTCTCCCTGAGGCCTTCATCATCGAGCCCGCGGAGAGTGATATGGAGATTCTTGAGGATGACATCATCGGATTCGTTAGAGCCCGCCTGAAGGTTGATCAGGAGACCCTCCATCATCATTACCCCAATGTCGACCCCTCACGGTTCAGAACAAGCTTAATCAAATGGGATGCGGGACACATGATTTGGACACAAAATGAAGCCCCCACTGGTGACGATGTTGTTGCCGGCTTCTTGGAACAGAAGCTTTCCCTGATGAGGGTTAGGAGCGAAATACCGGGACCGGCAGAGTATGCACCATTAGCTCTGTGGACTCTGATACTTGATCGACAAAAAGTCCGTCTTCAAGAGGTAGCCGAAAAAATGTATACGAACAAATCTGTGATGTCGTGTATGGTGGATCTGCTCAGGATGCATGAGAATGAGGAGCCGCTCCCAAAATCATTCAAGGGGCTGTGCTCAATTTTTGGTCCCGGCTTGACATATGAGGATCTTCTGTGGATGAGGGATACTGGCCTTATCAAGAAATCCGGAGGGGAAGTCAGAGTGACCAAAATAGGGGTCGAGGCCCTTTACGCGGCTACAAGAGCGGCGATTCTTGACCCGCTCCAACGGGAGCTGGAGGAGAAAGGGCTCATCGCCATTCCTGACGCTGAGAGCTCTCTGAATGTGCCGGCATCCCTAATCCTGAGGGGTCTGGAAGATCTGCGGAGTGCGGGCGTGCAGCCGCTACAGCTTGACGGGCTGGATACCCGTTTGGTCTGGGTCAGGAAGGGCGACGGTCACATGACAGAGTTTGCACGTACAATTCTAGCAAGGCTCGAGTCAGACATCATAGACGCACTCAGCAGAGTACCTCACGCTTTGTCCGTGTCAAAAATATTAGACGCTCTTAACAGGCGGATGGGCGGTCTCTGGATAAGGGAGATTCTCAACATATTGCGGATGCGCGGAAGGGTAGTTGAGAAAGACGGAATGTGGATATATCCGGATGAGTCCAAGATAATGGACGTAGTGTCCGGGGAGCCGGACAAATTACTCACACTAGAGGAACTGATGAATAAAGCAATGATACCGGCGGCAAGAAAGTATATCGTCTTCTCTCTTCTGGGGGAGCTGGTGAAAAAAGGTGTCGTGGTTGAGCCCCGTAATGGGAGGTGGGCGATAAAAACGGATGACCCGCACATCCTTAGGCGCAGAGCCGAGAATCTCATAAAGGCGGACTGTAAGCACCGGCTCCTCGAAATTCTGGACAATTACTACCGCATGGACATAGTCACCGCAAGGGCCCGGTTACGTGTCTGTATCAGCCACCACGAAAATTTCAGATTCGGTGGAATTAACGTTGACCGGATGGCGGATGAGATGCTCGAAGAGCTCGAGAAGGAGGGGCATGTTAGGCTTGCCGGAGGTACAGTATTTAGGAGAGAGAGGTGAGGGGACTAGCATGGGCAGGCGGCAGGTTCTCGATCTTTTCTGCGGGATAGGCGGCTTGGCTCTCGGTTTCGCCCGGGCCGGCTTCGAGGTTGTCGGAATGGATATTGACCATCAGGCCTGCGCGACTTACGAGCTGAACGGGGTAGGGAAGACGGTCCAAGCGGACCTCGTTAAGGAGCGGGTGGGAGGAGAGTTCGACCTAATCATAGGCGGCCCGCCGTGCGAGCCGTGGTCGTTCCTGAACCTGACCAAGAGAGGAAGAGGACATCCAGCATACCCATGCCTGAGGGCCTTTTATGATTCTGTTCGCCGTGTTCGGCCGGTAGCCTTCGTTATGGAGAACGTGCCGGGGATAAGAGAAGAGCCGGTCCTCCTAGACTGCCTCACCGCGATGTTGCGCATGGGTTATCTGGTGTCTCACAGGATAATAAGATATAGTGACCACGGGTCGTCAACCGCGAGACGCAGGTTGTTCGTCATTGGAATCATGAAAGGATCGGGCGTTACGCCGGAGCAGGTCTTCGACGGTATAGCGCGACGGCCCGCAGGAACCGTGAGGGAAGCCATAGGCGACCTGAGGGGCAGGGGGCCTGACCCGTTAATAGACCATGTCTGGCCGAAAGTGAGAACGGTGGAAAGATACCTGCGCTACTACGTGTCGGGAAGATACGGGTGGTATATACTGCGGTGGGACCAGCCGGCACCGTCCTTCGGCAACGTCACGAAGACCTACATACTTCATCCCGATTCATTCAACGGAGGAGAGACCAGGCCCATATCGGTGCGGGAGGCGCTGCGAATCATGGGGTTTTCGGATGATTTTCGCTTTCCCCAAGGTACCAGTTTGAGGAAAAAGTATGAGATGATAGCTGACTCCGTCTCGCCAGTATTCTCCGCGGCTCTCGTCAAGTCTCTTAAACGTTCTCTGGGGCTATGAACCAATCCACAAAGGTAAAAAATTTAAGAGCCCTTACCCCTTAGGGAATATGCGCGAGCTATTCGTCACCGAACTTGTAAAAGAGATCCTTGGTCCGCGCTGCGGTTTACGGGAGGAACTCCCTGAGAGCCCTCTCAGCGAATATATAACCGGGGTTCTAGCGCCCGTTTCTTCCCCGTCGGTTAGGGACATCGATGCGGAGTCGGGGATTGCGTTTAACGAGTCGCAGGAATATGAGGAGGAGACGGATGACGCCGACATTCATGCTCCGCCGCACCTTTCCCCGGTTCTCAATCCCAAGTGCAGACCTTCTTCGATCGGACTATCCTTTATGGTGGAATACCACGGTGGAACAACACCGGGCATTGACGTGTGTCTTACATGGTCAAGATATTTTTGGAATGCTGATAAAAAAGTATGGAAAAGGGAGCCACGATATGCAATAAGAACTATAGCATTGGACAGCGATATAAAATCTTTTCGGATAGGGCCGGATGGTGCAGAGACTACCCCCGACCGTGCTGAGATACACCTGCACGTTCTCGTTAGAAACCGGCAGGGAAATCGGGCATTCGTCACGCTCTACGCCGTCAACGGAATCCGTTTCACTTCCACCTCCACCGGCGACAGGGTGGGGTCCGAGAATCACATTTTTCAGCCTCAGATAAGAGTTGTGTGCTGGTCCGGGACGAGAGTCATTCCCGTGATACAGAGGGAGCCGCTAAGGAAGGATGAAAAGGAGCTTTCGTTCCTCTATAGGCGACGGCCAATCCTTGCGCGTGGGCACCTGTGCTCCGCGGTGTGGAAGGATGTCGACCTAGAGAAGCCATATGAGGGGAGGCTCGATTTTCCGGATTGCGTTAATCAATCCCCATTCCGCTGGCCGGATGGCGATATTTTGCCAGAGCAGGAAAAAAGGAGGTTCGTGTGCCCGGATGTAAGAACGGACTTTGTTCCGGTTTACGCTATCCCCATGCCTGATATGGAGTGGAATGAAGAGAGTTACGGACCACCTCCCGAATTGAGCGCTGAAGTTCTCGCCGAAAGTTGGGACCTAGACGAGTTGCGTTCGAGGCTGGAACCGTTAGTCAGGGCATATCGAATATGGATTGGTGAGCTGCGTGGTTCGCTGGTGGAACTATCGGAAAGTGAACGGGAGATTGCGGAACAACTGATAGAACGCTGTGAAGATGCCCTTAACCGCATAACGCGGGGTATTGATCTGCTGTGCATGGATGATGATGCGCGGCTCGCATTTTGCTTCGCCAATAAGGCACTCGACATTCAGCGGAGATGGGCTAGGGGGAGTGGACTGAGATGGAGGCCCTTTCAGCTAGCATACATCCTTTTCACGCTAGAGTCAGTTTTAAGGGAGGACTCCGCTGGGAGGGGCGTCTGCGACCTTCTCTGGGTGCCCACCGGCGCTGGAAAGACTGAGGCCTATCTGGCGATAGCGGCACTTGCCATGGCTTACAGGAGGAGGAGAGCGCGGCGCAGAAAAAACGGCGACCGAACAGGAGGCGGGGTCTGCGTAATCACGCGATACACTCTGAGGCTGCTCACAATACAGCAGTTCAGGAGAGCTCTGGCGATGACCACCGCATGCGAATATCTTCGTGTCCATGGTCTGGGGCGGGGGGTGCCCGTTGGCTGGAGGCCCTCCAGATGCACCATCAATGACGATTATCTATGGGGATCCCTGCCATTCTCCATCGGCCTGTGGGTCGGGGGAGGCGTCACTCCTAATAGTCTACTAGACACTTGGGCCGGTAGGCCGGTTCCCGGAGCTCTCAAAATCCTGAAAAACTCGCACGATACAAGTGAGCCTGCCCAAGTCATGAATTGTCCGGCATGTGGGGCAATACTTTCGGTACCCAAAAACGGCTTAAGGCCGGGAATATATAACCTGCATCTAGTGGTGCGTTCATCCGGTGCTCAGAGCCTTCGTAACGCCATCACCTACCTTGCGGGCTCCTACGAGAAGTTGAATGTTGTCTCAGCAGATCTATCGCCACATCATTCCGACGGATACTTTACTATCTCACTACTGATAGACGTCAAAGACCAGGCCAGCGGCCAAGACGGCCAAGATATTGACAGATTATGGGAGGCGCTGAAGCATAAACTAGCTAGTGTTGAGCTCGTCGCGGCCCGCGCCTCTAGACCCGGCTATTTCATCCGCCGATACCGAGGACAGCGCGGCAATGAGGTTGAATACGATTTTGAGATATTCTGTCCGAACCCGAGCTGCGGGCTGCGCGTTCCGTGGTGTGGCGGAGCACCTGCGGGCTCGATTCATGGAAGGCCACCGCAGATACCTGCCCGCTCTAACTTTCCTGACGGGAACAATCCTATAGATGTTCAAGAGCCGTTCTGTCTTAACTCATTGAATGTCTCTGACCGTATTCCAATCCCGGCTCTCACCGTCGATGATCAGATTTACCACCGGATACCATCCATGCTCGTCTCGACGGTAGATAAATTCGCGAGACCTCCATTCGAGCCCCGCGCCTCCACCATCTTCGGAAACGTCGAGTTCCATCACTGCATTGGAGGATATTATAGGCGCGGTCTACATTATCTGCAGGTCAAAAAAGGCCATCCGTTACCCTCCGGGACCGGTAAGGGGGGGTTTTTCGTCAATATTCCCCCGCTGGACCCACCCGACCTTATACTGCAGGACGAAGTTCATCTCATAGAAGGGCCGCTGGGCAGCCTAGTGGGCTTCTACGAGACCGCCGTGGATTTCCTATGTAGCACACCGTCCGGGTGGCGAGTGAAGTACATAGCCTCAAGCGCAACGGTTCGCGGGGCCGACAGGCAAGTTCGGTCCGTGTTCAACAGAAAGCTCCAAGTTTTTCCGCCCCCCGGTCTCTCAGCGGACGACAGATTCTTCATCAGAGAGAGGGAGGCCCATTCATTAGATGACAAAATGCCGGGTAGGCTGTATGTCGGAATATGTGCTCCGGGCAGAGGTTCCCACACGCCCTTGGTGAGGATATGGACGCGTCTTCTTCAAACCGCGTGGAACAGCAGGAACAGTCCCAGTATAGACGCCTTCTGGACGCTCACCGGATACTTTAACGCCATTCGGGAGCTCGCTGGAACTAGGGCACTGTACAGGGATGACATCAAGGACCGTATTAGCTTCATCGCGCGCGGAGATCCGCGTCCACTTCCGGAGGATAGATGTGTGGAACTATCCGGCAGAACCCGGTCTGATGAGCTGCCGAGCATACTCAACCTGCTCAGTGAGCCCTATCCTAATGCTCAGGACGCGCTATTCACAACATCGATGTTTGGAACCGGTGTAGACATACCCCGTATAGGAATGATGGTGGTAAACGGCCAGCCCAAAACCACAGCGGCTTATATCCAGTCCACCGGACGGGTGGGAAGGGGCGTGGGTGGTCTGGTGGTAACTTTCCTGAGGGCTTCAAGGCCACGCGACCTAGTTCACTACGAATTCTTTATCGGATACCACCGCCAGCTTCACAGATTCGTAGAATCCTTAACCGTGTTCCCCTTCTCGCCGGGAGTCATGGACAGTTTCTCCGGGCCTCTCCTCGTCTTCATGTTGAGAAATATGAGGGAGGCCCTGATCTCTTGGCATGAAGACGAGTCGGCTCCGAGAATGTCCACCACCAGATCCACTGCTCCTGAGGTGAGGACCGTCATAAATGCTGTAGAGAACCGATACCGGAGCACAAATCTTCTGCCGGCTCAGGGAAGGGACATAAGGCAGGAATTGGAATCAAAGCTGGACCGCTGGCAAAATATAGCAAAAGCCCGCCCCGACCTGCGGTATGCGGAGTATATAGATGTGAGACACTCCGTCGTACTTGGCGACGCGCGGCATCAATACCGCAAGGACATCGATGTGGTCTACCCTGACTCCCCTCAATCTCTCAGAGAGGTTGAGGACACCGTAGGTTTTGAGGCATAGGAGGGATGAGGTCTCCGTGGTGCAGCATGTCAGGCTTTCCCAGTTCGTCATCACATACGGTCCGGGCGCAATAATAGAGGGTCTCGGAGGCCCCCGGGTTATACCCCGCCCCGATATCGGGCTCTTCGAATCCGGACGCGGTATGAGGCCTTCTGATTACGATATAGCCGATCAAAGGATGTCGGAGGGGCTGTTGAACGGAGCGCGTATATTCAGGCTTCCAACCAATGCGGAGTTGGGAGTTCCAGCCGATCTGCCTCTGTACCGCACACGCAGCTTTCCTGAGTGGCGCCTATGCCATAACAGTCAAGCCCACGGTGCCGGTCGCTCGGTGCTTTTTCGTCTACGGCTATGCCCCCAGTGCAGAACTGTCGGTAAGCAAATTGAGCCCGTCAGATTCATCGTCGCATGCCCGAAGGGACACATGGATGACGCCGACTGGTATGCGATCATTCATGGTGACTCGACCACCTGCCCCCACAGAAACTGGTTCTGGTGGAGCGGCGGTGGGGGGGCCCTCAGCAGAATAGAACTAGAATGCCCTCAATGCCATGCTCCCGCAAATCTGGGACGGGCATATGGTCAGCGGTTCCGCTGCAGCGGCAGATTCCCCGAACGCGAGCCACTTGGCTCCGGGCCGCTCTATCAGGAATGCGATGGACATATGTTGATAATACAGCGACAGGCCTCCAATCTGCGCATCCCAGAAATAAGGACGCTGTTCACGATTCCGCCGCGTCATACTGAACTGCATCTTATGCTTCAAGACACATCAATACGTACAACGTTGATCGCCTTGGAGCGGCGTATATCCTCCAAGCAGACGCTGGAATCCATACTAAATAATTTGGTGAGAGCGCATCTCATAAAGCAGGACACGGCACACAAGATCCTGAGTTACGAGTGGGGCGAGATTCAGCGGGCCATCAACGAGATACTTACGCCCGTGCCGCGAGATTATGAGACACTGATTCTGGAAGAATTCCACGCCCTAATACGCGGATCAGCGGAGGGGATACCGCCGTATCGCGGCCCCAAGCCACGATCACAGGTCTTTCTTGAAATAAATCACCATCTGGTCCAACGTTTCCCACGACCCGGCGGAAAGGTACTACGCGTCGCTCCGATCTCCCGTTTAAGAACGGTCATAGTTCAGATGGGATACCGCCGTGAGGTCGATACCCAAGTTCCCGCCGATCTGGTGGATATAGGTTTCCCCGACCCGCTTAACCCACACCAAAAATGGTATCCGGGAGTGGAATTTCTGGGAGAGGGTATCTTCATTATGCTGGATGCTGGGGACGGCTGGCACTTCGATCTGGAAGGTCGGTCGGCAGATGAGTGGCTCAGGGCATACCGGAATTCCGGCCAATATCCTGATCATGTTTTCAGAGTAAAAATGAGACATGAGCTTCACCCGGTATTCGTATGGTGGCATACACTGGCGCACCTCCTCATCAGAAGCGCGTCGATATACTCTGGATATTCTTCCGCATCGATGCGCGAAAGGGTCTTCATCGAGCTTAACGGCTCTAAGGCAAGGGGCGGAATACTGCTACATGCGACACAGCCCGGAAGTGAGGGAACATTTGGCGGCCTTATCGCATTGTCTCCCCACTTTATGGATATCTTGGAGAACTCCTTGGACACCGTTCATTCATGTTCATGCGACCCTATCTGTGGCGGAAACCTATTTAGGATGGGTGGCTATATCGGGGCTGCATGCTACGGGTGCCTGTTGGTCTCAGAGACGTCCTGCGAACACAGAAATATGTGGCTTGACAGAAACCTTCTAAGGGATAACCCACCTTGAACAATATATGGATCCTCGCAACAGGTCCCGAGCTCTTGAGAGAAGGAGTACGGGGAATCGAGCCTGTTATTGAGGAGCTAATAACATCGGCGCGCAGCGAAATTCATATCGTGACCTACCTTCTTACCCGTCAGGCGGCGCGTGTTCTGGACCTCACGGAAAAGGCGGCAGAACGGGGAGTGAGGGTTACCATGGTTATCAACCGGCTGGAGACCCAAGACGAGTTCATCAGATCGAAACTAATTTTGTTGCGGAAATCGTCGTCCAACATAACCGTCTACAATTTTTCCGACCCCGCGGGACGGCAGCTCCACGCAAAAGTCATCATAGCCGATCGAATCAGGGCCGTTATAGGCTCCGCAAACCTATCTTGGGGAGGGATGGTCACCAATTACGAAGTCGGGGTCATGCTGGAGGGAGATGCGGTTTGGAAACTAGCGGCGCTGGTAGATTCGTTTGTTATCGAAATGCAGGGTAAAAGCCTGTTCCTTTAGGAACGCGAATTACTGGAAGGGCCCGAGTAGAATCTACTCACGCCCGCGCGTAGGACGATAGACGCCTGTATCCTCATATGGAAAACCCAGACCGCAATTCCCGTCCACATATAGCGACCGATGAACATCCGCTGCAGGCGTTAGACAAGCCCACATATCCGTCTAGAGTCTGACCGAGGCCATAGATTTAGGAAACGGAGGAGCCGGATAAGCGGTAGGCCTGTCCGCCAAGATTATCTAGCTGCTTTAAAGACCGGCTGGAACTTAATATCGGCAGTGCTGGAGAAATAACTGTAATGAAATGAGAGTGGAGGCGGAAATAGTCAGGAGGCTTCTTGACTGGTTTGCGAAACATGGAAGAGATTATCCATGGAGACGGACAACAGAGCCTTACCGCATACTGATTGCTGAGATGATGCTCCAGAGGACAAAGTCCGACCAAGTTGCCGGTCTCTACCAGCAGTTCATTCAGAAATACCCCGAGCCGCAGGCTCTGGCGCACGCAAACGTGGAAGAAATCGAAAAATTCCTGCTACCCCTCGGACTGAGGTGGAGGGCTCGAAAGATAAGGGAAACAGGAAAAACGGTAATGGAGATGTTCAACGGACGGATTCCGGAACAGGAGGAAAAACTTCTCGCCCTTCCGGGTGTGGGTGAATACGCGGCCAGAGCGGTGCTCTGCTTCGCCTACGGGAAAGACGTGCCGCTGGTGGACGCCAATGTTTGCAGGGTTTTGGGAAGGCTCCTTAATATGCCTCCCAGAGGTGAGGCAAGAAGGGATAGAAAATTTATCGAAACGGCTCACCGGCTGCACAGATACGTACCTGCCGGCAGAAGCAGGGAGTACAACTGGGCCATCTTAGACCTCGCAGCGACAGTATGCACGCCGAGAAGGCCTGTCTGTCCCGAATGCCCGCTGAAAGACCTATGCTCATATCCCAATAAAACAATGTAGAACCAGAAACATGATTCATCTGATATTTTCATCAAAATGACGTATTTATCGACGATCCGCAGCACTATAGGGGAAGATATGAGGTTACTGCTGGATGGAGGCTTAGAATACCCAACATGTTTAAAAACCTGCATGATTATGAGGCGAACGACGGAAGAGAGGTTAGGATAGCCTTATGGGTTGAGGATTGAATACCACGACTCATAAAGAATATGAAGAATCTCCGTTTATTCCTTCAGGTATTCAGCCACGGTATGACAGGGGACAATCATTTTGTAGTGTATGTCATAAAACATTCGAGAACAGGGATAGATGTCCCTACTGCAACAGAGTATTAAGGAAAAAACCAAGAAAAAAGAAACACAAACCAACCTTCTAAGCTAAATAAGCCTTAGTCCGCAAGCATGACGACGCCGCCCCAGATACGACATGATTAAATTAGCCCCTGCGGATCTGTCTGTGCGGGGCATGTCTGAAATTAATGTAGATGTTTTGGTTGTTGGAAGCGGGGCTGCCGGGCTTGTCGGCGCTCTCGCTGCAAGACATGCAGGCCTCCGGACTTTGGTTGTAGAGAAGACGGAGCTTGTTGGAGGTTCAAGCGCTATGTCGGGTGGAGGGCTGTGGATACCCGACAACCCTGTCTCGAAGAAGGCGGGTTTGAGCGACTCTTTCGAAGAAGCTTGGACCTACCTCAGCAACATAGTTCCCGAGGCGGGTGAGGCTACAGCGCCCGAAAGAATCCGGGCCTTTCTGAAGCATGGGCCGGAGATGGTTAAGTTCTTGCAAGACATGGGCTTCAAGTGGAGGGCTTCGGTCGGGTATCCAGACTACTATCCCGAGGTTCCCG
>JAWCLG010000018.1:0-15534 GCA_038851075.1 Hadarchaeales archaeon (SeqCode)
TCCCCGATGAAGCCAGTACGTAGGCTGAAACATGGCTAGGTTTGCCCAGTCTCTCCACATCCAAAACATAGGTCTTCCTCACCCTGCCAAGAGAAGCTCCCTTGGTTTAAACTGGATACCAAACTTCCGAACCATTCTGCCGCTACTACTCTCGCAACTCAGATCACGATGATCAGAGGCCCTTGGCCCTCAACGCAAGCAGGTGAAAGAATATCCTCACGCCGCTGGCTATCGTCGTGCCCCTGGCCCTCGAGTACTCCGTGAAGAAGCACCTGACTGGAACCTCCCCGATCCTCAGGTCCCTCCTTCTGGCCTGGATGACTATCTCCGATGAAACCTCATACCTGTCGCTCCTTATCCTGATGGACCCGAGGGCCCTCCTGTTAAACGCGCGCATGCCGGACTGCGAATCCGTGAGAATCCCTCCGAGCATCAGTGTTATGAAATTGAGAACGAAGTTACCGAGCCTCTTGTGGAGGGGTGGGTTGACGAACTGCCTCTGCCCTATCACCAGATCGTTGCCGCCGAGCGCCTCCACCAGCGCTCTGACTGCCTTGGGGTCATGCTGACCGTCCGCATCAAACGTCACCGCGCAGTCCGCCCCGAGCTCCACCGCCTTCCCCAGCCCTGTCCTCAAAGCGGCCCCAAGTCCCATGTTTCTCCTGTGCCTGACCACCACTGCCCCCTTCTGCCTCGCTATCTCACCGGTGCGGTCCACGGAGCCGTCATCCACGACTATGATGTTCCTCCAGCCCTCGCGGTGGAGCGCTTCAATCACGCTCCCTATCGAGCGCTCCTCGTTGTGGGCTGGCATCACTATCCAGACATTCATGATCTTCCCCGCTCCCCCCACAGGGACTTTACCCCCCTCCTTATGTCCACCTTTGGCACGAAACCAAGCAGTTTTTTTGCTTTTTTCATATCGGCGCAGCTTCTTCTAACTTCCCCCGGACGCGCAGGGAGGTGAACCGGAACCATGTCTTGCCCACTTACCTCAAAAAATATCCTGCAAAGCTCGTTTATGCTGATCTCTTTTCCGGTTCCGACATTTATTACCTCTCCACCGGCTTTTTCCTCCTCAAGTGCGAGAACCGTGGCTCTGGCCACGTCTGAGACGTGAACGAAGTCGCGGGTCTGCTCTCCATCTCCAAATATCTGTGGTGGCAGACCAGACTTCAACCTCTCGATGAATTTGACCATGACTCCTGCGTAATCTCCGCCCGACTGTCTGGGGCCGTACACGTTGAAGTAGCGGAGGCACACCGTTGACAGTCCTTTTTTGTGAAAATCAAGACACAGCCTCTCGGCATCCAGCTTGCTCCTCGCGTACGGGGAGATCGGATCGGGCTCGGCGTCCTCTTTTATCGGCAGTTTTTTCTGCCCTCCATAAATTGCACAGGAAGACGCGAAAACCACCCTCCCGACCTTAAAATCTGCGCATGTCTGGAGGACCACCTCCGTTCCTCTGAAGTTGACATCTTTGACGAATTCTGGTTTTTCAATCGACTGTTGCACGCTCACAATAGCGGCCTCGTGGACAACCCAGTCGACACCATCAACGCACTCCTCGACGGTTTTTCTATTTCTTACGTCTCCCTTTACAAGCCTGAAGCGGGTTTCATGGAGGTGTTTCCTGAGGTTTTCAGTTTTACCGTTTGACATGTTGTCGAGCACGGCCACATGGTGCCCCATTGACATCAGAAGGTCCACAACATGTGAACCTATGAATCCAGCGCCACCGGTGACAAGGACCTTCATTGTTCACCATCAAACCTATACTTTTTTGTTCATATCGGTTTGGACAACAGCATGTCATGCCGGCATCGTGTTAAATCTTGAAATTTCAGTCCATTCTGATGGCGGTCGGTGTTTCGTTCAAACCCGGTATCCTGCGGGAAGCGCCTTTTCCCTTACCACACTCTCCAGCTTTCTGTTCCATGGATGGACGATTATCCCGTTCTTCGTGATTTCCATCTGGACCAGGTGCGTCGAGTGCTTCGCGCCCCTCAGCTTCAGTATCTCAATTCCACGCACCCTGTAAGTCTCTTGGTGATCCGCGATGTAGTAGAACACGATTATACCGTCCGCCAGGAATTCTTCGACACCTTCTTTCGATACTTTGAAAGGAGCCTCATTGGTTTCGGTGATCAAAAAGCTTGTCACGTTTATCTTCTCAAAGTACCGGAAGAGCTGCTCTATGTAAATCCTGTACTGCTCCACCCTTCCGGAAAATGCTGTAGCCATTGCGGATATGGAGTCCATCACGACAAGGGTTGGCTTCATGTCTCCGGGCAGCATGTCGAGGACCGCCGCAGTGTCGATGGTGAGCCTTCCGGTTGCCTTCTCCAAAAGGGCCTCAACGGATCTGGCTATGCTTATGGGCTCCAGGCGCCTCAGCGCAACGCGGCCTTTACCGGCCTTCAGGTAGATTGTGTCATTGGTCCGTTTTATCTCCTCGATGTCAAACCCAAAGTCCTCCATGTGCGATTTTAACCTTTCCGGCGCCTCCTCAAGCGAGAGGTAGACGCAGTCCTTCCCCTCTTTTGCTATGTTATATGTGAGCTGGAGGCAGAATATCGTCTTTCCGGTTCCTGGCCCTCCGGAGACTATTATGCTCGAGCCCTTAGGAACACCTCTCTCCAGAAGTTCATCGAATCCCTTTATACCGGTCCAGAGCCACCTGCCGTCTTCCTTCTCCGAAACATCTCTCTTTTTCACGCCGGAATCCTCCCGAGGATTTCAGGAATAAATTTGTCAGCCGGGTTTAATATCGTTGTGGTAATATTCAAAAGCACATTGGGCATCCTACTCCTCCTTTTCAGTTTTCTCCCTGCTTATGCGCTCGAGCTCCGCCAGCTTCGTCTGGTACTCGTCCAGCAAGGAGTCGTATGTCTGTCTGGATATCGACCCCTCCTTGAAGTATTTTCTTATCGCCTCGTCCCTCAGCGCCATTATGTGTTTTTTCTCCATCTCCACCCGGTCCATCCTGCGCATGATGAGGTGTCTCCTGATCAGAAACGCGGCTGAAACTATAACCGCAGATACCGCGCAGATTGCCACTATCCAGTATATCGGGATCCCCTCTTCGGCCGGCAGAACGGTGATCAGGGAGGTGATGCTTCCGGAGTTGCCTGCCGCATCGCTGGCATTCACCACCATCGTCCAGATGCCAGCGTCATCACCGGAAACCATGTATGAATAGAAATATGCCCCGTTTTCCCCGCCTGTCATCTCCACGTTCTCTCCGGTAGGGAGCGACAGCAGCACGGTTCCATTGTTCAGCGGAGTGCCGTCCGGGTACGTCACAGATACCCTCACCTCAACGCTTCCCCCTGCACGTATCTGGGTGGTTTCCGGGCTGTCAATCGAGACCTGGAGCGAGGCCGGATTGATTGAGACGTTGACATAGCTCCCACCGGCCCTGAAAGTGTTTTCCACGGTTTTTCTTGCCTCCACTGTGAACGACCAGGTTCCAGGCGTGTCATAGATGCCTATCGTGTAACGCGCGGTGTAGACTCCGGTCTGAATCTCCGTGAGCGCGACCCTTTCCAGGGTAGGCGAGTAGAACCAGACCTCTGCTCCTCCAACCGCGTTGTCTCCTTCGGTCAAATAGACGGACACAGGCACCTCCTCCAGCACGCTGAAAATAGAGCCGCTTGGAGGGCTGTATATCGCAACGGTATAACCGACCACATTCTCGGGCATCGAAACGGAAAAGCTGCCAGAGCCGCTGCCGGATGCACCTGTCGTTTCCGTGGCCTCCACAGATATGCCGTATGTGCCGGTGGGGTCACCAAATGAGATTGCGTATGTCCAGCTGTAGGAACCGTTCGTCAGTGCGGTCTTGTGGTTCCTCGTCCAGTCACCGTTGGACAGAGTTATAACGACGCTACCGGAAACCGGGTCACCGTTCTGGTCGGAGACGTGTCCGGAGATCACAACGTTTTCACCGTTCAGATACCCCTGCCGATCTGTTGTGACTGTAACAGAAAGTCCTTCGGATGAGACGGCTGGTGTGGCGTTTAGGACCATCAGGAGCGCGGCGATGGAGAATACGGCCAGAATCGTCAGTCCATTTTCAGCTTCCATTTTAGCTCCATCTCCTTCTTATTCAGCTTGCTCAACCTCACTTCATATTCGTTTAACATATTTTCATAGGTTTCCCTTTTGATTTTTCGCTTCACAAAGTACTCTATGGCCGCCTCCTGCTTGAGTTCCTCTATCCTTTTGCGTTCTCTGGATACAGACCTCAACTTTGAGATTCTGGCACGCTTTATGCCGAAGGGGGTGGCCGCCGCACATGCCAGAGCCACAGCGCACGCCACCGTCCACCAGTACTGGACGATGTATCCTCCTATGGAAGTCGGCCTGACCGCGACAGTTGCAGAGGCTCCACCTGAGTTCCCGTGGGCGTCCATTCCCGTTACTTCCAACTGCCACGCCCCCACGTCTCCCTCCTTCACCACGTAAGTGCCGGCGTACTCGCCTCCTCCCTCGTGCAGCAGGACGAGGCTCTCCCCCCCAGGAGTCGTGACGACCAGCCTGCCCTGCTCCAGCGCGGAGCCGTCGGGATATCTGGCCCTGACCCTCACGACGACAGCCTGCCCCACCTCAACGTCGCCTGAAGGGCTGAGCAGCTGAAGGTTCACCTGAGCCGGCGCCACCTCCATCACATTTATGGCGCATCCGCCCCTGAAGTATCCGCCCAGGTCCTTTATCCCTGTGACGCACAGGAGCCATTCTCCGATCCGTTCTCCCCATCCCACGGTGTAAAGGACCGAATACACGCCGGCCGAGACCTCGTTCAGCATGACAGATCTTCCATCCGCCGTTTTGAAGAAGACGCTCGCGCCCTGTACAGCCATGCCGTCCTCTCTAACCTCAACGGTTATCTGGACCGAGTCTCCCCTTCTTATCAGCGTTCCGGGGACCGGGCTCAACAGCGTTACAGTGTAGAATTTAAGGTTGTTGGGCTGTGTGACCGTTATTGTTTTGGACACTGGCGCTGGAGTCACGTTGCCGCGGTTGTCAAATGCGGTTGCCGTGATGATCCAGCTCCCCTCAGGCTGGTCGAAGTTTATGAAGTGGCTCAGCGAATACCTTCCGCCGGAGATAGTGGCAGTCCTGGAGAGGCTCCAGTTCTCGCAGGTTAATCTTATTGCCACGGTCCCGTCAGCAGCCTGCGCCCCCTTAGGGTTGAGCGCGGTCCCGGATATCCTGACATACTGCCCCTTGCTGTAGTTCTCCCTGTCGGTCTCGATTTCAAGGCTCATGTCTGTGACGATCAAAACCGATATCTCGACCGTTCTCGTTATGCCGGACGTGGCAGTAACGATGTATGTATAAGTTCCGGCGACCGTGTTCTCGTTCGTGGTGAAGGTCAGGTTTGCGGTGAAAGGTGGAGTGCCTGAGGTCCTGCTGAGGGTTGCCGTAAGTGCAGAAGGCGCGCTGCCTGACCATCCGCCGGTGAGGTTTACAGTGGAGGGCGAGCCCCAGAGAAAGTCCACCGTCAACCTAACATTTGCGGAGTCACCTCTCATCAGCTCCACCGAACTGCTCGATGATGCGAGCGAGAATATTAATCCGGTTATGGTCACTGTGATGTTTTCGGTGGTGGAAAGTCCAGAGTCCGTGGTCCCGGTCACTATGTACGTGAACGAACCCTGACTCGCGGTCACCGAAACGTCAAAGCTGAGCGTGCTTGTGAAGTCCATCTCTGCGTTGCTCACGCTGAAGCTCGCGGTCACTCCGGACGGTGCTGTTCCATACCATGATCCGGTCAGGGTCACGTTTTCCTTTTCGCCGGAGATGAGATCAACGCTGATGGTCACGCCAGCCTGGGTGCCGCGCATTATCTCCAAGGATTTGTTTGACGCGCTTATGGAGTAGCTAAGTATTCTCACCGAGCGTGGTTCAGACCAGTTTCCACCATTTCCGGCCTTGTCCCACGCCTTTACCCTCCACCAGTGAACCCCCCAGGCAAGGTTGGATCCTGGAGTGTATGCCGATGTGCTGACGTTTTCCTCTATCTCGGGTGAGCTGAAGCTGTTATCACTGCATATTTGAATCGTGTAATTCTCTATCCCGCTCACGTCGGAGGTAACTTCAGTGTTGTCACTGGCGTCATACCAGTCAAATGTGGGCGTGCGATCATCAGTTCCGGAGCCATCCGCAGGAAGAAGCAGCACAGGCGTCGTTGGTTTAACGGTGTCGACAATGAAAGTCCTAGAGCTGGATTCCATGTATTCGCCGTTGAGGTATCCGCGGACCTTCCATGCGTAGTTTTCGTCAGGTAGCTGGTTTTCGGTCACGTGGTAATTCTCCAGAATCCCATCTTTGCGGTATGTGGGGGAACCGAAGCTGTGGTCGTTGTCAATCCACAGCTCGTAATTGTCGAACACGGTTGAGTTTTCCCAGGTGAAAGTGAGAACATTTTCATTTGTCATTTTTCCGTTTGCCGGAGATACGGGCACGATGTTTGCAACGTGGAAGCTCTGCGGATCGGAGTTGTCGCTCCAGAGGCTGCCGTCATAGCAAGCGACGAAGAAACGGTATGTGACGCCCCTAGCTAGTCCGCTCCAGGTTACCTGGGCATAAGTTCCGTTCTCAGCCCAGACGTTGTCTATGAGTACTGGCGTTCCACCCGTGTTGTCATAGAAGAAAACGTTCATGTTGTCCCCGTTGTTGTCGGTTACGAGAGCGCTTAGCATGACGCTCGTGTTGATCTGTGCATTGGAAGGCTGGAGGTTTGCTGGTTTGTTTGGTTTTGAATTTGGGATCTCTTCCCACCCGAGCCTCGGGTAGTCATTGCCGTCGTCTATCCTCCAGTTCTCACCGTCCCAGGTTTCGATTGTTGCGATGTCCCAGCCCGCCGAGGAGAAAGTTGTTATGTCCATCATCTCCGCCGTTGTCTTTCCGGTACCTCCCCCAGAGCTTGAACTTTGACCTGTCGTGTCTTTATCCCAGAAACAGCTTACGACCGTGTTTCCTTCATTCAGACCGATGAGCCCTCCAACATTACTGCTGCCGCTGACGGGTCCATAAGCATAGGAATAATAAGCCGTGTCAGAGGTGCCGCTCCTGAAAGCACCGACAAGACCTCCCACTCTGGAATTTCCCTGAACCGAGGCGCCAGAATAGCAGTTAACAATTTTGGCACCGCCTTCAGTGTAGCCAACCAGTCCACCGATGTCATCTGTCCCTTCAACTTGACCAAGAGAATATGAATTGTATATTTCACTCCACGGCAAACCGACAAGTCCTCCGTATGCGTTACCGCTTCCGGTTATGGTTACATTGGCACTGCAATTCTCAATCCTTCCGCTCTCCTGGTGACCGCATATCCCTCCAACTTGACTATTATTTCCTGCGTCTATTGTCCCGCTGGCGTGGCAATTCTCTATTGTTATGCCGACAGCATGTCCGATAATAAGCCCAATTTTACATTTGTCGCTACCAGTGAGCGTAATGCTTCCATTTACAGAACAGCTATTTATAGACCCGCTGTTCAGTTCCCCCACTATTCCACCGACGTAATCGCCAGAACTCGATACAGTTCCCGCAAAGTAACAGTTTTCTATGACTCCCTGTCCACATCCAATGAGACCGCCGGCATAATTAGTAGTGTTTGAAACATCGCCAGTAGCGTAACAATTTTTAACCGTGCCACCTTCTATTTGACCAATCAACCCTCCGACATTTACGCTGTTTATTGAAACATCGCCCGTAGCATAGCAATTTTCCACCGTTCCATTCTGATTCCAGCCGATCAAACCACCGATAGAGTGCCCGCCACCGCCCGTGGACGTTACATCCACAGACGCAAAACTGTTGTAGATGTAACTGTTTTGATTCCTACCAGCCAGTCCTCCGGTATGGTATATTCCCGTGTTCATAACCCCGGTAACTCCACAATTGTCGACAACTCCCCCGCTGACAAGACAGCCTACCAGCCCTCCAGAATAACTACCGCATGTGATGTTTATGTTTTCTAGGCGCAAATTCTTTATCACTCCGCTGGGCTGACCAAAAAGACCAACATTGTTTGTACCGGATCTGTTGATATAGAGGTCCTCTATCTTATGCCCGTTTCCATTGAACTCTCCGGTAAATGTGGCTATCGGGTCCCATCCGTTCCCGCTGTTGTATGTGCTGTACCCCTCGGTTGTCGAGTCTAGGTCTGCAATGAGTATAAAGTATTTGTCAGAGTAATTCCTCACGTCATTCAGGTCATGCCAGTTCGCTATCTGGTAAGGGTCTCCGGAGGTTCCGGATCCGCCAGAAAACGCTGAGACAGGTTTTATCTGCAGGGACATGATGAACAGGGCGGCACAAACGGAAATCACTATCAGAGAAGAAATAGCAGCGTGTTTTGAAAATTTCTCCTTCCATTTTTCGTGATAGCATCCGTATTCTCGCAGAAACAAATTTTTCTCCCTAAAATAGTTCAATTCTCATTAAAATAAGTGTTCGCCCCGCGGGCTGGTGCGTGATACGCCTGCGGGAAGCGGGTCAAAGCTAAAAATTAATTATATATGAAATAAGAAGAGAATTATCTGGGCATTCGACAGCGCATGATCCGTTCGGTCGGTCAGGTGAGCAGGCCCCATCTGATATTCGTCCGGCGGTTACAGCGGTCTGCCGGTGACGTTGGTAAGGTCGGGTGTGTGAAGATGAGAGTCTGGCACAAAGAGATATCATTTTCGACCAGGAGGGCACGTGAGGTGCTTGACGTCACGGATGAGGTGATCGGTGCCTTCCGCGAGTCCGGAATTAGGGATGGAATTCTGGTTGTTCAGCTCCCTCATGCCACAGCCTCCCTGGTGCTCAACGAGAGTGAGTCGGGGCTTACAGATGACATATTGAGGAAGATGGACGAGCTTGTGCCGGTCAGGGGGAGCTATATGCACGATCGGATAGATGACAATGCCCATGCCCACATAAAGTCCGCGATTATAGGATCTTCTGTGGTTCTCCCGGTGGTTGGAGGGAAGATAGTGCGCGGGACATGGCAGAACTTCCTGGTGCTGGAGGAGGATGGGCCAAGAGCGAGAAGGCTGGTGGTCTTCCTTATGGGTGAGTAGATGAAAGTGGCTTACCTCGACATAGAGACAACCGCGCTCAAGGCTAACGAGGGCAGGATAGTCGCGATAGGCCTCATGAAGGGTGACAATCTTGAGGTGAAGTTTGGAACAACGGTGGAGGACGAAAGCTTGATGCTGGAATGGCTTAAGCGGGAGCTTGAAGGATGCGACCTCCTGGTGACCTGGAACGGCGAGAGCTTCGACATACCGTTCATACTCAGCCGGGCGGTATTCCACGGGATCCAGATGCGGCCGCTTCTTCAGGTTCACTCGCTCGACCTCTATGAGTGGTCCAAATCACACCTGCTTCTATCGAGCCACAGGCTCGAAGCGGTCGCGAGGTTTATCGGAATTTCAGTGATGGGAAACTTTCACGGCGGTGACGTGCCCACGCTGACCAAGCTGGCGGAGGGGGGAGACGAGGACGCAAGAAGGATGATTGTAGAGCACTGCAGGGAGGACATTTTGTTGTTAAGGCGCGTTCACGAGAGACTCAGACCCATGATAGGTCACTCCGGGTGGATGGGACCTGCTCCGGCCGAGTGATTAGAGTGCCGTAAAAGCCACATAGTTCCAGAGCGAGTGGATTGTCGAGGCGAGGGCGATCAGCACAACCATTTTTATCTTTCCAACTGCCCCACCTGATGCTCCGAAATAAACACCGGCTCCGGCAATCGCCGAGAGAAAAATGTGGAACAGCACGAGCGGTATGCGCAGGGTGACCGCCTCATGAGATGGTATGGCGTACGAGAGAAATGAGATGAACAGGATCGCCTCAATACCCCCGAATCCAAGTCCGGCAAATGCTCCTCCAATAGCCCCCATCCTGGGAGATGAAATGATGCTGGACTTAAAAGCCACAAACGCGACACCGATCTGTTTGACGGGCTCCTCCACGAATCCCGTGATCAATGCCTGAATGGCCCTTTCCCTGAATGCGAGGAGCAGAGGCAACTCAATCATCACGGCCATTATAATTGCAGTAAGTCCACCCAGGAGGCATATAAGATAGGCCATCTGGGGCGAATCTATAATTTTTATGGGTTCATAAATTTTACGTTCATCTAAAAACGCGCTGGTTTCTTCCTTTGCACTCTTTACGGGCACCGGTTTCTCAGCTGGTGCAGGGAGTTCCGCAGCCCTGTTGATCTTCGCTCTACTCCCGGGACGTTTCGGTCCGGTCCTTCGCGCTCTCGTGGTCCTCTTTCTTCGGACCGTTTGCTCACCATGATTCATCTAAGTTTTAGTCCTTCTTTAAGTTATTTTATCTGGAAAGCCAAGGTTCCTCCAGTATAATGACAAAAAGTGCCATCGGCGTGCTGGAGGCGCGTGCCAGGAGATGCAGGCGGTGTTCTCTTCACAGGACGAGGACAAATGTGGTCTTCGGATCCGGCCCGTCTGAGGCGGACGTGATGCTGGTCGGAGAGGCACCCGGGCGCATGGAGGACCTCGCCGGTCTTCCTTTTGTCGGAGCGGCGGGCAGGAGACTAAATCGGCTTCTCAGAATGTCCCGCCTGAAACGGAATGAAGTGCACATAACCAATGTTGTGCTCTGCAGACCTCCGGAAAACAGGAGACCCACGCCCGGAGAGATTGAGGCCTGCAGAATTTTTCTTGAAAAACGCATTTCCGCGGTTGGACCGAGGGTAATCGTGGCTCTGGGAAAGACGGCCTCAGAAACTCTGCTCGGGAGAAAGGTTAAGATGGCCGAGGATCACGGGAAACTTTTTGAGTCGGGCGCGGGGGGCGGAGCGGACATTTTTGTCACTTATCATCCCGCAGCAGCGCTTTACAGCGGAAAGGCGTTAAAGGTAATGGAGGGAGACTTTAAAAAACTGGGGGAGCTGGTCCGCAGGATATCTCGCTGTGGGTGCGCGGATAGACTCTAGCTCTTTCTAGCGTGCCCCGCTTTTTCCAGCGATCCTGCGTCTGGAACCTGTCCTCTTTTTTCTTATATGAGATTTCGCACCGGCTTTCTTTTCCACGGTTGTTTCGCTTTTTTTGCCGGCAGTTGCCCCGGTTTCCTCCCTCTTTTCTGCGAGGAGCTTTTTCAGCGACATCAGGGCGTCCTTCTCCCTTTTACCGAGACGTTTTCTGGCTCTGAGCTCGCCCCCGATCGTTCGCCCTTCCCTGCGCTCCCTGATGAAGCGCTCCAAGAGTTCGACAGCCTCCAGTTCAGGCTTGGCAAGACGTTTCCTGAGCGGCACCAGCTTCGGTGGAGGTGCGGTGGGCCGTCCTGTCAGCATCCTGGAGATTCTCTCAAGTTCTGCTATCTCCTTGGGATCCAGCCTGATTCTGAGTCTTCCCAGTTTTCTGCGCGTCTTTTCATACGTCTTCCCTCTCGTGGCCCTGTTTATCTTGCCGTTGAGCTTCCTGAACCTGTAGGACCATGTCTTCGTATACAGGAACAGTCCGGCCGCCACCCCTATCGCGCCCAGTCCGACCCATACCGGGGCAGGTATTTCTATTGGGGCAGGAGGAGGCGGAGCCGGCGGGGGCGGCGGGTTACCTCCTATGGCGAAAACAGACAGATGGGTCAATGTCGCGGTGTAGTAGCGGTACGACCCATCGCTGCGGGAGAATTCGGTGTGAACGTTCTCCCATCTTCCGTTCAACCGCATCAGCCTCACGGTTTCCGGATCTATGCCGCTGTGGGATATCCAGGACTCCTCGACCCTGAGCTCCATTAGCACCGATTGGATATCTCCGGAGTTCACGTTCTCCGCGATGACCTCAAGATACGCGAATACGATAGCGGGAGCCTCAGGCACAGCGGGAGGTCTATCCTTCCATTCCCTCACCACTATTCTGGCAGCGCCCGGTGGAATCACTCCAGCTCTGAGCAGCACCTCTATCCACAGAATGGATATTCCGTGAGAGGAGAAGTCTGCATAGATTCTCCCCGGCTCCATGTTTTCGATGATATTCTCGGCGACTTTTGGAGCCGTTACCTGTCCGCTCCAGGAGTCGGCAAGCATCCACTCCGGCTGCGGCAGCTGTCCTATAATTATCGGTTCCCATTCCATGGGCACCGTCACACTCGCCTGCCATGTCTCAACCGGATTGAACGAGTACGGCGCCCTTATCCTCATGTTCTCCCAGTTCTCGGCCTGACCCCATTCGGCGGTCATCGAGTACGTTTTCCCGCTCCAGCTGTTCGCGATGCTCCACCCGACCTGAGGCCCTAGGACGCTGCCGCGCCACTTTATGATCATCCACGTTGCGTAAGGAATGACCGTACCCTGCCAGGTCACCGAGCTCCACCCGGGAGTTCTCGCTGTAACGCTTCCGGTCCAGCTTTCCGTTCTGTCCCATGATACGGAGGAGCTCTTTATCTGTCCGCTCCAGCTCTCGATGCACCAGAACTTCCTGATCACGAGCTTCCTGTTGTCAGACCATTCTCCGTTATTGCCGGCACCGTCCTCTCCCCTCACACGCCAGTAGTAATCTCCGGTCGATGAGAAGTTCCTGTAGTAGAGGGTTGCAGGGGTCGTTGTGTTCGTGATGAACGGCTCTGTGAAGCTGGGCTCGTTGTCAATCTGTATCCTGTAGGTTATTCCGGAGTTGTCCTCCGCCCCTCCCCACGAGAACTGTATCGTGATTCCGCCACCGGATATGTCGAACTCTGCGTTCTCAACAGGTGAGATGAGAGATATCTTCGGCGGCTGGACTGTGTCCACTCTGAACCTGAATGTCGCCGAGTTGTCGCCAACTTTCCCATTGTCGTCTCTGGCACAAACCCTCCAGAAGTACCATATGTTGTCGTCGAGCGCCGGCGTGACATTCCACCAGTTTTCGGTGATCCAGGTGAAGCTGGTTAATATGTTTTCGAACTCGTTGTCCGTGGATATCCACCCTGAGTAGGTCACAGGCTGAGATATATCCCAGACGCTTGTCCATCTGAGAGTTGGCGTGCTGCTGTTCACCCAAGTTCCGTTCTCGGGCGAGATGAGGGTCGGCCGGGCTGGGGCGGAGTTCTCGACCACAAACCAGTTTTCGGGTGTCTCGTACACGTTGCCCGCGTTGTCCCTGGCTTGGACCTTCCAGTAATAGAGGTTGTCGATCAGCCCGGGCTGCACCTGCCAGCTCGTGCCTTCGATCCATCCCGAATCTCTGTTGAGCCACTGGAATGTTGGCGAGGATGAAACTACGACCCTGTAGAGCACTGGCAGGGAATTGTCTATTGCCTCTGACCAGGTGAGGATCGGCGCGTTTTCGCTCAGGTTCTCCTCTGTCGGGAACAGCAGGGCCACATTGTCAGGCGGCAGCGTGTCCACCCTGAAGCTCCAGACAGGAGTGGACCAGTCTCCCTCGTTTCCGGCGTTGTCCTTCGCCCTGACGCGCCAGTACCATATTCCGTCCGTCAGTTCTGGAGCGGTCCAGTTGTCATCGTTTATCCAGCCAGAGTTCACATTTTCGTACGGGAATCCGGAATCATCGCTAATTGCAACGTAATACAGCACGGGCCTGCTGAGCTCCTGGTTCGGCGGACCTGTGTTCTCATACAGGACGTTGTACCAGCTCAGGTTCGGTGTATTGTCGTTGATGTTCTCACCGTTCGATGGTGAACTCAGCACGGGTGGAGCGGGAGGCGTGAGGTCCACTCTGAACCAGTTGAGCGCCGAGTTTTCTCCGATGTTGTTTGCGCCGTCCCTCGCCTGAACCTTCCAGTAGTATTTGCCGGCACTCAGAGCCGGCAGCGTCCAGTTCTCGGAGTACATCCAGCTCGATGTGATGTATGGAGTTTCGAGGTCGTCCTCGTGGAAGACGTAAATCCTGTACATAAGCGGCAGGGAGTTCTCTGGCGGAGCGTTCCAGACCAGCGTTGGAGTGGTATCCGAGGTGTTCTCCCCCATCGGCGAGATCGGCGTCGGAGGTGCGGGCGGGGTGGTGTCTACTCTGAAAAATCTGACCGTGGAGTACGAACCGACGTTTCCGGCATTATCCATCGCCCTGACTTTCCAGTAGTACACATTGTCAGTGAGCTGAACCGGTATCTGCCAGCTTTGGGTCCCGATCCAGTCAGAGACCGCAACCTCATCATCGAAGTTCTCATAATGTGAAACACGGGCCTTGTAAAGCACTGGGGTGGAGTTTTCGTAGACCGTCAGCCATATGAGAACAGGTTGCCTGTCCGAGGTGTTTTCACCCTGAGCAGGACTTGCGAGGGTCGGTGCCTGCGGTGCAACCCTGTCGATTCTAAGCTGGCGGTTTTCAGACCAGTTGCTGTTTTCATCGAAGGCTGTTGCCATTACCCGCCAGTGGTAGAGACCATCGTTCTCAAACTCGTAGGCGTAGTGGTTCTCATAAACTGTTTCATCAACCAGCGCAGGATCAAAGTTCTCGTTTGACGCGATCTGTATCCTGTAGTTGTCAGCGAGCCAGACGTTCTCCCATAGGAACGTTATCTCATTATCTTTTATGTTCAAGCCGCTTGAAGGCCACAGAAGGGCAGGAGGAAGTACCGGGGCACTTGAACTTCCCGTCCACGACTCAACTTCGCACCAGTTCGCCGTGAACACGTTCATAGTTCCGCTCCAGTCTTCCGCCTGATGCCATACAGCAGACGTCTCAATACCTCCGGTCCATGTTTCCAGCGTGAACCATCCTGCCGCCGTTGCTGCGCTTCCGTTCCAGATCTCTATCTCTCCCCACGCGGATGGCGCCTCAACCGCTCCGCTCCATGTTTCCGCCGTCTCCCATGCAGCTGGAACTTCCGTCTGCCCCGTCCATGATTCAGGGCATATCCAGATGGCTGGTGCTTGGACTGCACCGCCCCAGGTTTCTGGTGCGTACCAGATTACGGGGGCGGTGACCTCGCCACACCACGCCTCCGCATCATGCCAGCCCACGGAGGCCGTAACTGCTCCGCTCCATTTTTCCATTTCGTGCCAGGCAGCCTGAACCTCAATCGTGCCGGACCATGATTCTGGAATGATCCATGCGGACGGAGCGTTGAGAACTCCGGTCCAGCTTTCTGCACTGTGCCACAGCGCCATGGACGATACTGCTCCTGACCAGGTTTCTGCAGTATCCCATGCAGCAGAGGACTGTACCGTTCCGGACCATATCATTGCTTCAGACCATAAAGCCGGAGAGGTCACGGTTCCACTCCAGTTCCCGACCTCAATCCAGGAAACGCTGACCTCTATAAATCCGCCCCACGACTCGACCTCCATCCAGCTGACCGGAGCGTTAACTGTTCCGCCCCACGACTCGACCTCCATCCAGCTGACCGGAGCGTTAACAGATCCATTCCAGGTCTCTGTTTCGAGCCAGGTGACCTGTGTGTTCATCGCCCCGCTCCAGAGTTCTGCCGTAGACCAGGAAACAGGCGCGACCACTGATCCCGCCCATGTATCCGTGCTCACCCATCCCACGGGCGCGTTCACATTCCCGGACCATCCTTCCGCCTGCAGCCATGAAACCGGCGCGGTCATAAATCCGCTCC
>JAWCLG010000019.1:0-12804 GCA_038851075.1 Hadarchaeales archaeon (SeqCode)
CGGTGGGAGTGCCATCGTAGCGGTAGGTCTTCAGCCCTCCCTCCGTATCACATATGGACCAACCCTTCAGAGGTATTGCCACAAGCGTTGGGCCCTTGGCCTTGTTGACCTTCTCAGCGAAAAGCTTGCCCACTGCAGCGCTCTCTTCCTTTGTGGCCCTGACTAATGTTGAATTGGGGTTGTGAAAGTAGAACTCCCTCGACCTGAACTTCTCGGGAACCGTATCCTTTGCCCAAAATTGGATCATGTCCAGACACCCCGGGACCAGCACCTGCGGCACCCCCATCTCACCTGCTGCCTCCATCCTGTGGGGGCCTGCGTTTGAAAAACCTCCAACGAGCCAGTCTATAAGCTCGTGTGTTGTGACGTCAAGCACGCCGGCGACCATCCCGGCCCTCACGAGCTCTTCCAGCGTCTTTCCCCCCGTGCCCACCGCATGGAAGGATATGAACTCATATCCTTTCTCCTCAAGTATTGCTTTCGCTTTCTCTATGTGGGGAGTAGTGTTTCCGTACTGGGATGCAACTATCACGGGTTTTTCCGGAGGAAATTCGGGTTTTGCATCCACCATCCCGGATATCGCAGCGGCGGCGTGGGCTAGCGTGGTGGCGTTTACCTTGTTTATCCTTCCGGTCATGTCGGTTACAGACGGAAATATAGCTATGTCCTTGTGCTCAATCGATCCGGACGCCAGCTCAAGGGAAGTGGTCAAAAGAACCTTCGGAATCCCCAGGGGGAGAGCCTTTTGAACCAGCACAGCTATGGATTCCCCAGTGCTGCCTCCATATCCGAGCACGCCATCAAGCTTTTTTTCCACGTACAATCGCCTTGCTATCTCGATCGCTCCCTCCGCCATTTTTTCAAGGGCAGGCTTACGTTCAAGTGATTCAACCTGATCAATCGTTGTCCCCGCCGCCCTCGCCACCTCAACATTTGAGATATCGCCGGGATCAAGGCGGGGAGAATTCCTCTTCATGCTGACGTCCATCAGGATCGCGTTGTGTCCGAACAGACGTATCTGCTTTCGTAAATAGTGGGCCTCGGCCTCCTTAGTGTTTAAAGTTCCGATTATCAAAATATTTTTTCCCATATCGTTATGACGTTGCGCCCAAAAAATATAAAAGTTTTGGAAAACGGAACGCGCTGGTTCGGGGGACAAAAAATAAAAATGGTGAGGAAGTTTACTTCTTCCTCACGGTTTTCTTAATTGCCCTGTACTTCGGTATGAAGTCAGCCAGGGCGTTTTCGACAGGCACTCTCTCCCAAGCGGATGCTGCTTCGAATCCATCGGTCGTGGTGTGCTCAAACATGTATTTGACCGTCGGTATGTCGATGAACGGTCCACCGTGGGACAGCGATATGCACTTCGGGTTGACGGACCTGGCGGCGTCCGTGATCTCCTGAACATGTCTGCATGCCTGATCCACATTTGAAATCGGAGTTATCCAAGTGTGCGGATAACGCTTGATCGGCGGAGCTCCAACCTGTCCACCTGTTGTCCAGCCTGCATGTGGAACCACGGCGTCGGTGCCGGCGGCTGCAACGTCCTTTGCGTGGTCTGGGCTGCATGCGTACCACATCGTAAATATATCCAGATCGTTGCAAAGCTTGACAAGCTCAACTTCGCGCTTCCATCCCATGTTCAGGTGCTCCCTCAATGAGTATATCGGCGGCACGAAGCTGAGCGTGGGGAAGTTCTGGATGCCATCGTATCCTATCTCTATGACGGTCCGTATCATCCTGATAAGCCCCCTAGTGCCCTGGAACCTCGGGTCATATGCCTCCACGCCAGCTATGAGCGGGGTGTTGACAACCTGTGTCCTTATCTCCTCATACATTGGGAAGGACCAGCGGTTTGGATCTGCAAGTAGGGTCGTCGGCATGCCCCAGTGCCTCGACAGGCCAGTTTCGTATGTCACTATCGCGTCGAGCCCCATCTCCTCGGCATACTTGGCCACTATCCCGACACTGCATCCGGCGTATATTATCGGTATCCCCTGTTTTATCTGGGCCCACCACCTGTCAAGTATCTCCTTTCTCGTTGGTATCGGCTCTCCTACCGCGTCAAGTATCCTCTTCCTTTCGGAATACGAAACCATATTCTCACCTCTATGGAGGTACCACCCTCTCTACATTGGGGTTCTTTGGATTCAGGCGCAGGCTCTTGTATTCCTTTCCAACCCTTCTGAGATGTACCTCTATTGGCACCACGTCAATACCGTGGGATATCTCAAAGCCGTCGACATCGACGCGATCCATCACCTTCTGCACGTTCTCAGGAGTGGTCATGGGTCCTCCAGCGGCAAGAACTATCTGTTTGGGGTTAACGGTTCGGGCGGCGTTGCATATTTCCTCGATGATGCTGCAGCTCTCATCCAGAGTCTTTGGGTGCGCCCTGAAGCCTTCTGCCTCAAAATCAAATTTCACGCTTCCAGGTTCCGGTCCACCAGTGCTGAAACCATACTCCCAGCCGCAGTGGGCGATTATCACATCAGCACCCATCTTGACGAACTCTTGGGCGTCCTCGGGCCAGAACGCGATCGCCATTGTAAATATGTCCATCTGGTGCGCCAGCTTTATCATCTCGATCTCCCTGGTAAATCCGAATCCAGCCGCATCCCTGAGCCACCGGAGCGGCTTGTACCAGCCCCAGGTCGGATAGTTGTACACCCCATCGTATCCAGTCGAAATTGCCTTCATGAGAAGTTTGTCCTGGTGCCTGAACAGCGCATCGTACGCCTCTATGCCCGCAACCAGCGGTATGTTATCGATTGCATTTTCCATTTCGTGGTAGACCTCAAATACGTTGCCCAGTATTTCGTTTGTTCCACCCCACCAGAAGCATGGAAGCGGGTCCGGAAGTCCCCGATATCTGAACTTGCCGCGGCTGTGCACAGTGATAAGATCCGCGCCGTATTTCTCCGCATATTTTGCAATCATTCCGGCCGAGCAGTTAGCCACGAAGATCGGCTCGCCTTTTGTCATCCGCTTGGAAAGCCGCTCGAGAATTTGTGCCCTAGAAAACTTTGGTTTCATTTAGATCACTTTTTCCTCCTTTTTTGTGTAAATTTTGGCACGCCAGCAATATAAGTTTTTCGTTACATCGTAGAAATCTTTAAACTGTTTCAATTGAAAAATTATTAGAAAAACTGTAGAAATAATAACAATCATTGAAGTTAATTGCTTAGTTTTTTTAAAAGGGTAAAATTTTTAATCTGGGACGCCACATAAAAAGTTGAATTAGATGATCGGGACCATCCTAGATCTAATAATAAGCGGAATATTTCTCGGTTCCCTGTACACCATGGTCGCCGTGGGCATGAGCCTGCTTTACGGTGTTTCACAGACGATAAACCTCGCTCATGGTGACTTTATGATAGCAGGCAGTTACTTTGCCTTCGTCTTAGTTAGCAGCATGAATCTATCGCCTTTTCTCACCATTATAACGTCAGGATGTATACTGGGACTGATTGGGGTCATCCTGTACAAATTTGTAGGATTTTCTAGGCTGCTGAAAAAACCTGTGCATAGAAGTGAAAGGGAATTCATCACACTCCTCCTAACATTTGCTTTAATCTGGGTGCTGACCAACCTCATCGCTTGGATATTCACTGCAAATTTCCGAACATATCCGCCCCCAACGGGCTCGATAGTGATCGGAGATATAACGCTTCCTATTAGGAAGCTTGTGCCCATAATCGTGACAACTCCTCTGACTGTTGTAATCTGGTACATGGTCAAGAAGACTTGGTTTGGCCTAGGGATCAGGTGCGTATTTGATGACAACGAGGCAGCGAAGTTGATGGGAATAAGAAACCAACGGGTGCACCTGTTTATATTCCTCATATCATTCCTGCTGGCCGGGGTGGGGGGAGCGCTTTACAGCATGAACTATCCCATCACGCCCTATCTGGGGGTGGAGTACACCATGATGGCATTTGTTGCAACTATAATTGGTGGCGTTGGTAGCATCAAGGGCGCCCTAGTGGGCGGAATGACTGTGGGGCTTGTTGAGTCCATATCGATGTTTTTCATAGCACCCCTGCTTAAGATTGCGGTTGTTTATTCCATGCTGATTATCGTGCTTCTGATAAGGCCTGCCGGGCTATTCAAGAGCATGTGAGGTGGAAAGATGAATCTAAGCGTTTTTGTTAGAAACCTGAAAAATCCACGGATTATCTTCATAATAGTTGCCCTCTTGGTCTCACTTCTTCTGCCAACATTTTCTCCCAGATATATCGTTCAGACATTCATAACCGTGGCACTATATGTGGCACTTGTGGGCGCCTGGAACATCCTCTCAGGATTTACAGGATATCTGTTCTTAGGGGTCTCAGCATTCTACGGCATAGGAGCATATGTTTATGCCATCATGTCTCCGCTCATGCCGTATTATGTCACGATTCTTGTGGCTGGCGCGATATGCTTTGTCATAGCATTTCTTATCGGAATGCCGTTCCTCAAGATCAGGGGGCCATATTTTACCATAGCAAGCTATGCTTTGGTTCTCCTATTCGGAAATATAATCCTTTACTATGAGCAGGTCGTCACGAGGACAACGGGAAGATGGATATCTATGGAACATCTGTCCACGATCTACACTACTTTGGTGATCGTCTGCTTTTTCACGTTTCTGGTGGCATATTTAATAAAAAGATCAAAGCTTGGCTATGGGCTTTTCTGCATAAGGGGCAACGAGGATGTGGCAAATGTGATCGGCATAAATACATTCAGGTACAAGTGTCTGGCGTTCGGCATATGCGCATTCTTCATCGGACTGATCAGCGCGGCAATAACCCCCAGAAGCGGGTATATAGACACCACCATCGTTTTTGCGACCCAGATAGCGTTTACCACGCTTGTTATGGGGGTATTTGGAGGACTGGGAAGTCTGAGAGGTGGATTGCTCAGCGCTTTTCTTATCTCTCTTTTGCTGGAGCTTTTTGCCACCAGAGGAGATCCTTATCCATTTTTGATTGGCTTGGGAATTTTGCTTTTCATAATAATATATTTTGTGCCAAAGGGGCTTGAAAGCGTGATGGAACGCGTGGAAAAACGCCTTAAAAAGTCCGCCTAGCCTATGCTCCAAGATAGGCCTTCTTCACAAGTGGATTCTTTTTGATCTCCTTTGCTGGTCCGTGCAGCGCTATCTGACCATGTTCCATTATATACGCATAGTCCATGATCTTTGCCACCTGGTAAAAGTTCTGCTCAACGAGGAATATCGTTTTCCCCATTTTTGAGATCTTCTTAAAGTTTTGAATGAGCTCTGTGACTATAGAAGGTTGGAGTCCTAGCAACGGTTCGTCCATAACTAGGATGGATGGGTTCGCCATTAGCCCCCTAGCAACAGCGACCATCTGCTGCTGTCCGCCGCTCATCGTGGAAACTATCTGTTTTTTTCTCTCCTCGAGCACTGGAAATAGCTCGAACACATCCTTCAGTACGTCCATCCAATTTGACCTGTTAGTATACGCGCCCGCACGGAGGTTTTCCATGACGCTAAGATGATCAAACAGCCTGCGCCGCTCCGGAACCAGCATCAATCCGAGCTTTACCCTCTCCTCGGGGGGCAGATGGGTTATCCTCTTGCCCTTCAGGTATATCTCACCGCTCTCGGGCACCAGCAGCCCTGCAATGTTGTTAACAAGCGTACTTTTTCCAGCACCGTTTGGCCCCAGGAGTGCAGTTATGCTTCCCTCCTTGACCTCAAGCGATACGCCGCGTAGGACCTTTATTTTCCCGTACGAGTACGATAGATCCTCTACCTTCAGCATCTACTCTCGCCCCATGTATGATTCTATGACTTCCTTATTGCACGCCACCTGCTTGGGCTTCCCCGTGCATATTATCTTCCCGTTGTGCAGCACGCTTACACGGTCGGAGATGCTCATCACTGCCCTCATGACATGCTCCACCATTATCACCGTAACTCCCATTTCGTCCCTCAATTTGCCGATGAAGTCGAGCGCAACCTCTATTTCCTGAACGCTCAATCCAGCCAGCACCTCATCCAGCAGAATCAGCTTGGGCCTGCATGCGATTGCCCTAGCTATTTCGAGCCGCCTTATGTCTCCTATTGTCAGGCTTTCCGCCGGCACGTCCGCCTTCTTTTCTAGACCAACGAACTTCAGAATCTCCACGGCTTCCTTGGTGGCTTTTTGGAGGCTGGAGGTAGAGCCTGCACCAAAAATTCTGCCGGAGATAACATTTTGCAGCACCGTCATACCGAGGATCGGTTTTGCTATCTGGAAAGTTCTGGCTATCCCTGCCCTACATATCTCGTGCTGCTTCATCTTGTCCAGCCTTTTTCCATCAAAGATAATTTTCCCATCGTCCAGACGGTATATGCCCGAGATCAGGTTGAATAGCGTTGTCTTGCCGGCTCCGTTGGGTCCAATCAATCCCCTTATCTCACCTTTTTCAACCTCCATGTCAACTCCGGTGAGAACAACGTTTCCACCAAATCTCTTCTTTACCCCCTCGATTTTCAGTATAGAACGCATCTTCTCAACTCATCTGAAATACTCCATCCTTATTATCCTTTTGGTGAGAGAAAAGTAGATATCACATAAAATGTTGAATGGGGTTTGGGTAAAATTTGAGGTTAAATGTAACCAATCTCGCAGACAAACGTGAGAAAATTTACGATACAGTCATCCTAGTGGATGTTCTGAGAGCCGGGACATCAATTGCTACGGCGATCGATAGCGGTTGCAAGTATATACTGCCATTCAAATCGATAAAAAACGCCGTGAGGATGAAGAAAAGATTGGGCGTTGATGCCATTCTGGTCGGAGAGCACTATGGGTTAACGCCTAGGGGATTTGATCTGAACAACTCTCCGGCGCAGCTCAGAAAAACTCCTTTGAAAGGAAAGGTGATGTGTTTCAGATCGTCCAATCTCACAAGGATTCTCGAGAGAGTAAAGCGAATGGAGGGAGTTAAAAGAATTTTGATTGGGTGCCTGGCGAATGCAAAGTTTTTGGCAGAGTACATTAAAAAAATCTCGCCGGGACAAGTTCACATAGTGATATGCGGGAATCTGACGAGACCGTTCAACCTAGAGGATTTTGTGGGGGCAGGCGCCATAGTGAGCCATTTGAGGGGGGCCGAACTCACCGACATGGCCATGGCGGCTCTGCTCGCATATGAGAACCGGGATGCCATTAGAAGGCTGTGGGATGGAAGAACCGCAAAGCATGTGGTTGAGATCGGGTTCAAGGAAGATATGCCCCTTTGCATCAGGGAGGACTACCTAAATGTCGTTCCAATATACCGGGACGGAAAGATATTCCCTGCCACTAGAAAATAATATATACAAAAAAGTTGAAGATGAAGGGGTTAATATGAGGTATTTGGTCCACTGGAAAATGAGGCCAGCCCCTGCCGAGGATGTGCTTAAGCTTCTGGACGATGACCTGCGGTACTGTAAAAACCTAATGAAGGAGAGAAAGCTGCTGGCGTCCTATGTTCTGGCCGGAATGCCCGAAGGTTATGAGGTGTTCGAAGTGGAGTCTAACGAGGAGATGCACAGGATAATCGCCAATGCCCCATTCGGACCATTTTTGGATTTTGAGGTCAGGCCAATAGTTGACTTTGAGTTTTCGCTCAAAACCCTGAAGGAATCCCTTCTAAGCAGAAAAAGATAACCCGATCGTTCAGCTCCGTCTTCCAGTTTCCGGCAGAGCAAGGACCAATCCGGATGAGAAAATCAGGACCACCACCAGCATCAGAATAGAGGAGGACAGGGATGAAGTCATCTCCTTCAGCTGCCCAGCGATCCATGGACCCAGTGCCCCGATGATATATCCAATCGAGATGACCAGACCGCTTGCCGCCGCTCCCCTTTCCTCACCAACAAGCTCCACCGGCAATATGAGCCCCATGATAAAAGTCGCGGTTAGCGTTATCCCTATTATCACCATCAGTGCCCAGTAGAACTCCTGAGGTCCCGTAATCATCACCGCAAAGGCTGCAGCCGCGACGATACAGCTGACCCACATGTATGGCCTCCTGCGACCGGATCTATCGGAAAGGAACGGGATTAAAAAGACCGAGGGAATGCTCACCATGGTAACAAGGGAGGTCATGAATGCGCTGGCACTCTCGGAGATCCCCTTCTCCATGAAAAACGTTGGAAACCACCCGCTCACGACGTAGAAAGTCATGTTTCCAGCGAGACCGAAGAAAATCGCCACAAGCCAGATATGCCTGTTTTTGAACAACCCCCACTCCAGATGCCTCTCTGTCTGAACTTCCCTTTTTCTCCCAGATGGCTCCCCTGCTAGCACCCACCAGAGCAGCGCGATCAGAAGAGCCATGACTCCCCATATATAAAAAACACCTCTCCAGCTCCCAGCATAGGGATGGATTAAGGAGGGTGTGGCCGCTAGGCCCATGGTGCACCCTATGAAAATTCCAGTTGAGTATATCCCCGTGGGGGTCCCAACCCTGCCAAACCAAGCTTTGACCAACTTTGGGAGGTTCGGATATACAAGTCCCCAGCCGATCCCCAAAAGCAGGCTGAAGGCCAGAAGAACAAAAAAATCGCTGGAAAGTCCTCTCATGATGGAGCTCACGCTGAATATGATTCCGCCTATTCCTGCTGTCCTCTTCGACCCTACCCTATCACCGAACAGACCTCCAACGAAGGCGAAAATCGCAAGCATTATCAGCGGGGCGGATAGGACCAGGCCCGCCTGAGACGCCGTTAATCCTATCTCCTGTGAGATCTCGTTTAGGACAACTGAAGTTGACAAAACTGATGCATAAACTGAAAAAATCAGGAGCCATATACATGCAAGCGTCCGCCACCGTGTAATATTGCCCGTCATTTGCTTATTGTAACATGAACACACATAAAAAATTTTGGTTGTGGCAACGATCAAAATCATTGCAAAAGGAGGAAAACTTTTTATGAAGATGCCCATTAAGTCAAACGGTGAAGATATGACAAACTTCATCTTCATGCTGACCCACCATGATGTGACAATTAAAAACGCTCTCGAGGTTTTTGAGGAGGTCGAGAACACCGGACTTGAATGCATAGGGTGCAAAAATATCGGGCTCCCCGACAACGAATTGAAAAAGCTTGTGACATCTATGAAGGATGCCGGAATGAAAAGCTTCATGGAGATTGTCACCTACGACAAAAAGGAAACGCTGGAGGCCCTGAAAAAAGCTGACGAGCTAGAAATCGACTATCTCATCGGAGGGATGCCATTTTTCACCGATACTGTGATGAGGGCGATAAAGGATGAAAAACTGAGTGTAAAGTACTGCCCCTATGTGGGCGGAATTGTCGGACATCCCTGCGTTCTTAAGGGTAGCATCGAATACATAATAGAGGACGCAAAGAGAACCAAGAAACTGGGGGTAAGCGGGATAAATCTGCTCGCGTATCGGCATAGGGAAGAGGATCCCCACGAGCTCCTCAGAGAATATATAAAACAGATAAAGGTCCCGACAATCGTTGCCGGCGACATCAACAGCTTTGAGAGAATAAGGGAGGTAACGGAACTCGGATACTGGGGTTTCACGATAGGCGGCGCTGTGATCGAGAAGAAAATCGTGCCAAAGGGATCTATCGTCGATCAGGTAAAAGCCGTCCTTGAAGAGGTAAAAAAGGCAGAGAAGTGAGCTTTCTCCGGCTCTCAAAATTTCTTCACCCCGGGCGTAATGTTTCTCGCTGTTTTTATGCAGTCAGGAAAAGTTAAACGGTGACGAGAGAACAGATAACTCGGTGTTGCATTGTCTGTTGTTCAAATCGGCAGCCATGACAAAAATTTAGAGATTGAGATCTACAATAAGTTGGTGGGGACCTGATGATATACCTCTATACCGGAACTGGCGGTGGAAAGACAACGAACGCGCTCGGCGCTGCCCTGAGGTCTGTAGGACATGGGCGGAAAGTTGCCATAATACAGTTCATGAAGTGGTGGAAAAATGTTGGAGAATACAAAATAAGAAAAAAGCTGGCGCCTTACTATGAGATTTACCAGTTCGGGAGGAAGGGCTGGGTTGGACTGAAAAGCCTAGATGAAAGGGACAGAATGTTGGCGAAAAGGGGGCTGGAGTTCGCGAGGAAAATCGTGAAGGAGAAGAGGCCGCACCTGCTCGTGCTTGATGAGATAAACTTGGCAGTCCACTGCAGGCTTCTCGATGTCAAAGAAGTGCTCGAATTCCTGGACAGTCTTCCTAAGGGTATTGATGTCTTCCTCACGGGCAGGTACGCCCCAAAGGAGCTCATAGAGAGGGCGGACTTCGTGAACGAGGTGGTCGACATCAAGCACCCAAGAGTGATTCCGACCACAAGGGGCATTCAGTACTGAAATGGCCCCCGCTGTTCCCCAACACACTAACCCCGGGTTTCCTCGGCTGTCATTTCGACGTCCTCGGCCCGGTAACCCTCGTGGCGGGGATTTTGTCGGGGGCCTAGCCCGCCTGTCACACACCAGGGTTGTCTTCAGGGTCATCGATAGACGATCCCGCCAATAACTCCCCGAAGGACCCAATTTGGCGTGGCTCTCAGCGGGCCTGCTCTGGTGTCACCGCGGTGATGCACTGACGTTCACGGATCGCGTCAGCTCTCGATTCCCGCGGCCTTTGTCCCCTCATTGCAATAGTCATTATGTCCCATGTGGCTAAAAATCGTTTCTGCTTCCCTTATAAACCCGGACTTCATGGATGTAACTAAGTCATTTCATCAGCCTGAACATAATGGGTGCAAGCACTGCTGTTATGAGGATCGCAACCACCATTGCCGGATATATTTCGGCGGATAGCAGGCCGGTTTCCTTCCCAAACTGTATCATCGCGAGTTCGAGGCTTCCCCTTGCACACATCGCCGCCCCGATCTTTACGGAATCTCTCCCGTTGTATCCCACGGCCGATGCGGCGGTGGCCGACCCCAACGTCTTTCCGGCGATGGCAGCTGCGAGCAGTGCCAAAACGATGAATAGGTTCACACCAAGCAACGCGGGGAACAATAAACCAATGTAGGCAAAGAAGAATGGCGTGAGCACTGCCTGCAGCACCGTGCTCATGTCGTCCAGCAGAGCATTGAGCCTTATCCGACTGAGGAGCAGGGCATCCGGTCTTTCCCTGAGCCTGCCGATGAAAAGGCCAGCCACGTATGCACCTATTATCTCATGAAGGCCGATGTACCTTGCAATGACCGCAAACACCATGGCGAGCACTATGGCAAATGTCACAGGTATACCCCTTCCCCTAGACCTCCAGAGGTGCTTCATCACGTCAAATTTCACCACGAGCTTTTGGGATAGATAAGCGACGCTCAGGAAAAACGCGACGATGCCCACGGTGGTCCACAAGATCACACCCACATCGGCCGGAAGCCCCAACTTCTGCTTCAGCGTAATGGTCGACGTTATCCCAAGAACGTAGACCGCCAATATGTCATCAACAAGGGCAGCGGCCGTGACCACATGGTAAAGATGGCTCCTCGCTGTGAACCTGGCCACGATCTCGGTTGCCGTGTTGCTCAGGACGGCCCCGATGAACACAGCGCCAAGAAGGTTCCCCGTGCAGAGGTAACCGGCGCCTGTGCCCAGCAGCAGCGAGACGCAGACGCCTGCCAGCGAGATCACAAATGATTTGAACCTCACGCGTGCAAGCACATCGAAGCGAGAACTCATACCCGATGCCAGCATCATGATTATGAGCCCAAGCGTTGCCAGGGCCTCTATTTGAGCGCTCTTAGATATGAGGCCGAATATCGCTGGGCCGAGGATGACACCAGCCATGACCTCGCCGATCAGGGAAGAAAATCCGTATCGGTGGAATATCTCGCCAAGGACCTTTGCCACAAGAAGGAGCACGAGCAGCTCTATGAGAAACTCCAATGGATCACCTCTCCCAAAGGACCCTGTCGCCTGCCTCTATCCTGAGTATCCTGTGGTAGGGAATCTGAACCTCACCATGCCCTGATCTCACGTGCATGAAGGACCTCCCGAGCCTCACAATATCCATATCCGTGAACGTCTTCCTGTCCCCCGGGGCTCCCCTGTGCAGGATGGTTACCCTCACATCGCGCATCTCCCCGCACCACTTGAGCTTGTTCAGCACATCCCTGGGCCCCAAGCGTTCACCACCTGCCGGACTCGTAGACCCATATCCCATGTTCCTCATCGACCTTTACTGGCTTCCACCCATCAAACTTCCACTTGTGCGTCACGACCCTTGTACCCCGTCTCAGTTCCCTCTCCAGCTTCTCCTTCAGCTTTCGGTTGCCCCACGGCGACAGATATGCCGCAACCACATCGGCATCACTAAGGTCCACATCTAACAGGTTGCCGCACACCAGGTCCACATTCCTTCCACATCCCTGAGCTTTCCCCCTGATCGTGGCCAGAAGATGGAGAAACGGGTTTATCTCAACGCCGGTGGGCCTCGCCCCGAACTCCCTATATGCCGTGATGGCAATCCTGCCATCTCCAGATCCGAGATCGTAAATTCTCTCTCCCTCTTTAAGATCGGCCATCTCCAGCATTCTCCTCACGGTCTTCATGGGCGTGGGAGACCAGGGCGCGCCCCATAAAAATGTGATTAGAAGCGAGAGGAGGACTGCCAACATCAGGAGGAGAACGATGAGTGCTACTATCACGAGCAAATGTTCACCTCAGCTCGGGGTAAAAGGCCTCGAGCGCCCTCCTCACGCATTTGCCTCCATCCCTTTCAACGTCTGGACCGTGTCCAGGATAAATTTTATCGACATCAAGCTGGCTCAGGCGCTTCAGCGACCTTCCCATCTCCCTCCAGTCGCTTGAGGGAAGGTCCGTG
>JAWCLG010000019.1:12814-13158 GCA_038851075.1 Hadarchaeales archaeon (SeqCode)
TGCCGTCCGCGAATACTGTGTCCCCGGAGAACAGCATGCGCCTCTCGGGCTCGTAGAGACATATGCTCCCGGCCGTGTGTCCCGGGGTGTGGAGGACCTGCAGCTTGAGCTCGCCAAGATCTATCACATCGCCGTCCTCCAGCTCCCTAGAGACCTCAACGGCCCTCATTCTCTCCCCGAAGAACAGCTCGGAAAGCGTGAAGTGAAAGTCACCGTCCCTAAGGTATTTCGCCTCAATCCTATGGATTGCCACCTCACAGCCGAACTCCATGACAAAATCATGGTCGGCCCCGGCGTGGTCATAATGGCAGTGTGTGTTTATGAGGAGGTCCACGCCTCTTCCC
>JAWCLG010000020.1:0-12815 GCA_038851075.1 Hadarchaeales archaeon (SeqCode)
AAACAGGGGGTCCGATAACGGATGTAGAGCTTGAGTTGCCCTGGCCATACATAGACGACTACGACGAACTTGGGAGACCTGCAGCAAAGCCGATAGGGCTGGATCGGTGGCTTCAAAAAGGGGAGCTGGTTATCCTTGTGGATAACGATAATATGGACAGATGGTTGAAAGAGGTCTGGAAACTTGAAAACGTCGAACCAACCTCATTTATAGAAAACTTTGGGGTGGAGTACTGTCTAGAAAACGCGATATGGTATGTGTAGAACTCGGTCAACTACAGGGAGGTGGACATGGAAAATATAACGCTGCGCCTCACTTATGATGGCAAACTTCTCTGGGCAGATGGCATCGACATGGGGCTTTACGGAAGTCGCACTGTTTCTCCAAGAATAACAGCGGAATTGAGGAGGATGGCACGTGTGTCTGAATTTCAAAAAATCACGGTTGAAGTTTCTGAAATGTATCCTGGAGAAGTCATAAGTATTACTGGGGTGTTCTTTGTCCCAGAAGAAAATGCTTTGAAAGTAAGAGTAGATGATTGGATAGAATCGGGCATGTGGAGAACCTTTAAGCCTGATCAAGAAAATGCACCACATGTTTTGGTATGGTATTCCCCTAAAGATCTGAAGATTAACAGTGGCGGAATGATTTCTCTAGAAAAATATACAAATAAATCATTCTCACTCGTAGTACGGTATGAAGAATACTGGCCAAACATAGGTACGGGTGGGGGACTAGTTGATGGTACGATTACCAGGGGTTAACGTGGCTCAAATACGGAGGAATACCCCACGGCTGTGCTTCTAACATAACAAGATGGAGGGCCAGCTGCACCAGTAAGTGAGATTTTGTAAACATTTGCAAATTCTATTTTTGGATAACCATAAACTTTTATCGTTTTTGTTGAAGACGGATCCACTTGTGCGGGGTCTGGATTTGCGTAAGAAAAATAATATGTACTATAAGTTGTGGTAAGAGAAACATCTCCTCCTGCCCAGTGGTTTACAGGATAACCAGGCTGAGCATTAACTTCAGCCGCTTGAATGAATTTTACTGTCCCGTCTGGGTAAAACTTTGCATATCCAGGATTAGTCGGATTAAGGATGAAGTCCCCGCAGTTCAGGTAAACCGATGCATATTTCCATCCCCCCTGACCCGTGTATACAGTTGTATGTTTTGTCACGTATTTTGGATAAGAAACCTCAACATCCAGATTTACGTTCAGCGGCCACTCTGACGGTACAAACACAAACCTCCCCTGATTGTCCGTGAATCCTGAGGCAAACGTCGCACCGTTTGAAAGACGCATCACCACGCGAGCGCCGGATAGCGCTTTACCCGTGTGTTCTGAGAATACCTGAACCTCTATCCTGCTGTTGGGGAAAGAGAGAAGGTATTCCAGCGTGAGGGGGCCTGGCTTTTCCTCCACGCTCATGGCAAAATGAACGGAATTCTCCTCTATCAGGCGCTGGCAGCCGTCATAAGCCCTCACAAAAACTCTTCGAACGCCGCTTGACACGCCCTCGTCCGCGAGGACAGCTATTGAGGCGCTTGAATCGCAGCCAAGGTCAAAATCCGCCGGAGCGACCTTCAATCCGTTTTCAGCCCAGACCGACAGGCGCGCACTTCCGATGTATCCGTTCTTCGGGAGGACCGAAACCAGAACCTCAGCCGAACCAGCTGCGGCGACGTAGTCGATCGCATCTATTCTCACGAAGGACCCGTTGCTTGAGTAAAATTGGATCCGGCTGAGCTCCCTGTACTCAGACTCGGTTATCGTGAAGGTCTGAGGCGGCACCGAAAGGCCATGTACGTAGCCAGGGCTTCCGCCCACGTAGTAGTCGCAGAAATGGATGTAGTAGGGGCCGGGCGTGTAATATATCCTGTATCCCCCGAATGTCCAGTAGCCCGCGCGGTATGTCCTGTAGTGTCCGTCATAGACTATCCTCTCCACCCTGTACCTGACATTCCTGAGCGCACCGTGCAGCCCGATCTCAGAACCGCTGGAGGCAACAAAGCTCCTGTTAAGGTATTCATCGGGTGAGACCCAGCTTCCCGTGTTATAATCGTAATCCCCGCCCCACACATATCCGCTGGGAACGTGCTCACGGCAGTAGTAATTTGGGTCGGTGGTGGTTTGGTTCGTATATATTCTGTGCCCGCCCACAAGCCTGACGTTGTACCTTGACCCGTATATGGTGCTGAGGAGACGGTACTCGTAGCGCCTCTCCCTCACGACTGGGTACCATCTCAGCTCCAGATCAGCGGAGTTCGGAGAAAGAGAGAGGTCAAACGGATCGTACCCGAGGACCACCAGATGAGACGGCGGATGATCTGGATCAAACTCGTTTTCAACAGTCAATGACTCAAACCCCCTGAATGGGTGGGCGGAGTTGAACCCGGTGTGGTTCTCGTTCACGATAAGGGTGTACCTAAATCTCTCCCGGGTGCCAGGGAATATCGCAAAATTTCCGTTCTCGTCGGTGGCCGTATAGAAAGCTGTTCCGTTCTCCAGCATGCACCTCACCGTCGCGTTCTCGATCCCCTGGCCTGCGCTGTCCATCACCCTTCCGCGGATGTACGGAAACTCAAGAACGAGAACGAACGCCCGGCTGTTGTTCTCTGCAGACCCTCCTCCGTCTGCTCCGACCAGGCCCAGAACCAGCATCAGGGCTAAAGCTAAACCTCCCAGCCTCCCCAAATGCCCAGCCTCCAAACCCCTGAAAGCCTTACAACCTTTGAAAAATACGTATAAAAATCTAGTCCCTCATGAGTTCGTCCACGAGCCTTTTGCAGCTGCTCAGCACCAGCTCTGCCTGCCTGACAGCCTTTGGTGCGGCATCCCTGAAGAAAGAAACATCAAGCCCCTTCTCAAATCCGTAGCCCGCCAGCCCCCTCTTCTCCGCCAGCTCTGCGAGTATCCGGACGATCTCATCCAGATTCTGTCTGAACCACCTGGGCATCCTGCCCTCGACCTCTCTCATCGCTGGCCCGGGATCGTGCGTCTTCGGGTACTCGACCCCCAGGACCGCAAGCGCTGCCTTGGCGGCATGCTCGGCGCACATCTGGGCGCAGTACACCGCGTCATCATACCTCTTTCCCCTGAGGGCATCCCGGGAGCTGAGGAGCCATCTCTCCGCCCTCCCTACCATCAGAGAAGCGAGCTCCTTTCTGCTCAAATTTCCTCAGCCCCCAGAACCCAGAACCATCTCCCATTCATGAGCTCCACCCTATATGAATTGCTCTCCATCAGCCTCGCCCTCAGCCTCTCAGCGGTTTCCCTGAACTCACCCCTGTCGTATATCACAATTCCGTCGGCCACTGCGTCAAGCAGTATCCGCGGCATCTTCCCGAGGTCGGGGGGAGAGAGGGGATAATGCTGGATCTTTGGGTAGAAGCCCTCCGCCAGCGCCCTCGAGTATTCCGGGGCTTTTCTCAACTCAAGCTCGACTTCCACAAGCTCGTCCAGGGCGCGGATTGGGTCTTCGGATCCCTCCGCGATCACCAGCAGGTCAATGTCGCTGTCCTTTCTCCAGTCACCCCTTGCAACAGATCCGAAAAGCACGAGGGATCTCAGGCGATCGCCGAGCCTTTCAATCAGGAGCTCAAAATACCTCCGCATGAGATCCCGGTAAAGCGGGTGAGGAATCCTGTCCAAGTCCGGAACTGGGGCTCCCATGATCTCCTTTATCTCCGCAAGCTTCTCGGCGACCTTCCTTCCCCTATCTGTTAACTCATATCCTGCTTCCACCGCCCTCACCAGCCCCATTCCCACGCCCTCCTTGAGGCAGGAGGCAAGCGTTCTCCGGTTCCTAACTACCTGGAGAAGGGAGCCGAAGCTCCTAGCGCCAGCCAGAAGGCCAACCAACAATTTTTCCAGGTTTTCCTTCATAGTTTAATTTATTAAACTTTAAGTATATAAAAATATATCAAAAGCCTGTGGCGCTTGGCGCGGTTTCCACTAAGAACAGGCGACCGGTGAACGGGCTGACTTCAGGCGCGGCGCTGCCGCGTGAAAGGGCAACATGCAGTACTGGGGCGACACAAGGGCATGCTGGCTATTAGATAAGAGGATCGCCGCCCTGAGGGACCTTTGCCATCCTCGGCTTTCCAGATCTCCGCGGCTGAGATACCTGAACGCTCCTCGGCTGTTTCTAGGCCCACAAAAACATGAATGCCCACCGTCGTCGCAAGCTATTACAGAAAGAACCGGCAAAACGAATATTGCCGCGCCTGCCATGTGCCCTGGAAGCCCGGCGGCGATGACCTAGGTCCCACCGGGCGCGGCACATTGTCAACAGGGTGAGATTTTCTGGAAGGGCCTGTCTGATCTCAGAAAGGTATTAAAATAGGTGAACTGATGAAATCTGATTGCCTGGATGAGGTAATTTGATGATACCGGTATGCGAGCCAAAGCTTGGGGCCAAGGAATTGGAGTATGTCATAGACTGCATAAAGACTAACTGGATATCCTCGAAGGGAAAGTACATAGATGAGTTTGAGAGGAGGTTCAGCGAATACTGCGGGGCGAAACACGGCATAGCGGTCTGCAACGGCACCGTGGCCCTTCATCTGGCCCTGGCGAGCATGGGGATAGGACCCGGCGATGAGGTAATATGTCCCGCCTTCACCATGATAGCAACCGCCAACTCGATCACTTACACTGGCGCAAAGCCCGTGCTTGTTGACTCAGAGCGGGAGACCTGGAACATGGACCCATCCAAGATCGAGGAAAAGATCACGGACCGAACGAAGGCCATCATGGTCATGCACACGTATGGACATCCCGTCGACATGGACCCTGTCCTGGACATCGCGGAGGATCACGACCTCTACGTCATCGAGGACGCGGCCGAGGCCCACGGCGCGGAGTACAAGGGAAGGAGAACCGGGGCTCTGGGGGACGCGGGCTGCTTCAGCTTCTACGCCAACAAGATAATCACAAGCGTGACCGGAGATGAACCGCTGATGATTATGGATGAATCGGGCCTTGTGCATGTTACCAGAGCATGTGAGTTCATCGACAGATTCTTCTTGCCCGGTGAAACAGGGGAGGTGCCAATTGAGGGATTCTACGCCCCGGTATTTGATAGGAAAGATCACTCGATGAAATGGTCAAGGATATCCTCCTTGATACGCCATCGCGCGCCTGAGAGCGTATATAGGGTACACCTTCAGAAGGGGAGGACCGTCACGGTGACCGGGAGCCATTCGCTGTTTGTAAAGGAAGGCGCAGAGATAACCACCAGGGAAGCCTCCAAGCTGAAGGCCGGGGATCTGGTGGCTGTTCCCATCCGCATACCACCAGCTCGGTACATGACTGATGTGGACATCATTTCCCTTTTTTTGAATTCCCTGAAAAGGGAAGATCTAGAAAAGCTCCGCGCGTGCATGGGGGTTTTGGATGAAAGACTGCCAGCCGGAAAGCATTACACCAGCGTAACGCTTTCGAAGATCAAAAGCGCCTCTGATCTTAAGATATGGATCTTGGCAAAAGGAAGGGGAATCGGGGGAGGAAGCGCAAAAATTCGTCTGCCTGCAAGATTGCCCATAACAAGGGAACTCTGCAGGCTCCTGGGGTATTATGCCGCGGAGGGTTCCATTTCGGGGAGGGGGACCTCGGTTGCCTTTACATTCGGCCCTGAGGAGCACCATTTGGTTCAGGACTGCGTTCAGTGCATCAGATCCACCTTTCCTGACTCATCCGTGAGGGTCTACAGGGGAAACAGCAAAATGACCGTCACGGCAAATGGAAAGGTCATTGCCCTCCTGTTGGAAACGCTCATCGGAAGAGGCGCCAGGGAGAAACATCTGCCCTACTTCATCTATAACATTCATCCCTCACTCCAGCTCGAATTTCTTGACGCATATGTGAGGGGGGACGGATGCTCGAGGACCATAAAGGGCAGCGACAGGATAGAGGTCAAAACCGTCAGCAAGGATCTGGCAATCGGGATTCACTATCTTCACCTGATGCTAGGCCTGTCGAACTCAGTGGAGGTGGGGCCGGCTGGGACACGGAACTTTGGAGAATATATCTCCCACACGGCCGAGATGTACAAGCTTTCGCTTGGGGGGATAAAGGGAACGAGTGTCCTTAACGTGGAACCTACGCACAAAAACCTGGAAGAACACAACAGGATAAATGAAATCTCATTTTTAGAGGTAACCGGGGTCGAAGAGGTGAAACCTGCTACGCCCTACGTGTATGACATCAGCTGCCCGCCCGATGAAAACTTCGTGGGAGGATTTGGCGCGGTATTCCTGCACAATACCGGTGAAGGGGGAATGGTCGTGACAAACGACGATGAAATAGCAAGGATGTGCAGGCTGCTCCGCGATCAGGCTTTCGAGCCAAAGCGCTTCCTGCATCGCTACGTTGGGTTCAACTACCGCATGACCAACCTGCAGGCTGCCATAGGAGTCGGGCAGATGGACCTGATAGATGAGTCAGTTGAAACGCGGAGACGCAACGCCGTGCTGTACAACTCCCTTCTGAAGGACGTGGAGGGGATAACTCTACCGCCAGAGGCCCCCTGGGCGAAGAACGTTTACTGGATGTACACGGTCTTGGTGGAGGACTCCTTTGGGATGGGCAGGGACGAACTTATGGCTTATCTGAAGGAGAAGGGAATTGACACTCGCTCCGCCTTTTATCCGATCCATGTTCAGCCGGTTTATCAGAGGCAGTACGAGGGAGAGAGATACCCTGTCGCAGAAGAACTCGGAAGAAAGGGGATCAATCTTCCATCCGGCAACACGCTGACAAAAGATCAGATTAAATACGTGGCGGAAACAATCGCATCCGCAAGAAGGTGAACACATGCCGGACATGTCATTTGCGGTTGTAGGGTGCGGAAGCTTCGGATCACGGAGGGTGAGCGCGCTCAGGAAAATCGGCGCGAAGATCGCGTGTTTGGTGGATACGAACAGAGAGCTCGTCTCCAAGATGGCCTTGGAGGTCGGCTGCGATTACTACACGGACTATCTTGAGGCTCTCAGGAGAAAGGATTTGGACTGCGTCGTGATCGCAACACCGAACAAGTTCCACGCTCCTATATCGATAGCGGCAATGGATGCCGGGATGCACGTGCTCTGTGAAAAGCCTCTAGCGAGAAATCCGGAGGAGGCCAGGGCGATGGTGGAGGCCTCAAGGCGAAACGGGGTTTTCCTAAAGACCGGATCCAACCTCAGGTACTTCTCGAACGTCAGGAAGGCCAAGGAGCTTGTGGACGCAGGTGCGATAGGAAGGCCCCTCTTCATCAGGGGATGGATAGGGCACGACGGTAAGAAGGTCCTTCACACCTGGAACGCTGACAGGGAGATGGCTGGAGGGGGAACGATGCTGGACAACGGGGCCCACATCCTCGATCTCTTCCGCTGGTTCATCGGGGACTTCTCGGAGTGCACGGGACACGTGGCGACGCTTCACATGCCGATAGAGGTTGAGGACAACGGCATGGCCATATTCAGGGCCGAGGACGGGCGAATGGCGTTCATCCAGTCGTCATGGACGGAGTGGTCAGGGTACATGTACATGGAGATTTACGGGTCCGAGGGTTCCGTGATAATCGACAACAGGGGGGAGAGGATAGTGAACTCGGGCAAGTGGGCAGTGACGAGCACCACCCTCTTGACATCCAAGGACGGGACACGACAGGTGTTTGACTACTCAGCGGAGCCTCCCCAGTCCTACGAGCTGGAGCTGAAGGACTTCATGGAGCGCGTGGAAAGCGGGGAGCAGCCGATGGCCAGCGGACATGATGGGATGAGGGTTGTGGAGATGGTCAATGCGATCTACGAGTCATCCAGAGCCGGACGCACGGTCAAACTTTAAATCCGCCGCGGACAACCCGAGCAAGAAGATCGGGCGGGGAGTACTGCCAAGTCGCGCTCCAACATAATCGAGGTCGTGCCTGCTGAGCAGGATCTTCTTCTGGAGTCCTTTCTCGGAAAATCGCAAGCCCGATAAAAACAAGCCAAAAACGAAGTTAACAGGCCTCAAGATGATGGCAAACTTAAACATTACCCCCCACATAAAGTTTCCTTTAGGGCGGGCTTGATGGCATGCTGAGTTTCTCGCTTTAGTCAGTTCCGCCTCCATAGACCATGGATAAAGGAGGCGGTAAAACGTGCCTCAGGAGGTGAGAAGGAAATGAAGCATGTCGGCCTGGATGTCCACAGGCAGGCATGTCATGCAACGGTGATGGACGAAACCGGGCGAATAGAGAGGCAGGAGCGGTTCAAGAATTCACGGAGGGAGTACGAGCGGTTCTCCAGAGACATCCCGGAGGCCAGGGTCGCAATGGAGGCGAGCTGCTGCTGGCAGCCCGTGTACGAGCTGCTCGGGCGGGCTGGTCACAGCGTGAAGCTGGCCCACCCAAAGCGCACCTACTTAAGCAATATTTCCTAAATTTTGGCATATATGCTATTTTATTCAAAAATGCTATCATAATAGCAAACTTTTTAAATATTTGCTATAATGGTGGGATGGTTGCATGTCCGTCCCAACCCTAGATGATATCAAGGATTACAACCCATGGCACGTTGGCGAAAATTTTGAGGTCCCGCCGCTTAAAAGAGATGCATATGCGACGATCAAAAATGCCGTTGAGAGGAGAAAGTTCATCGTGGGCATAGTGGGGCTGAGGCGTATCGGAAAAACCGTGATGATGAAGCAGATTGGGAACGAACTCGACGGGGACAGGTTCTTTTTTTCTTTCGAGGAGGACAGGTTCGCCAACTATGAATCGCTGAAATTCGTGATAGATACCTTTTTAAGGATGGGCGAAAAGCCGACGATATTCCTGGACGAGATTGGGAGAATTCAAGGATGGGCGGGCCTGCTCAAGAAATACCATGACTTGGGAATGGCCCGTTTTGTGATCTCCGGGTCTTCATCGCTCCACATAACAAGGGGGAAGGAAAGCCTGGCGGGGAGACTGATGGAGTACGTTCTGCCCCCCTGGCAGTTCAATGAGTTCCTCAAGCTGAGCGGATTCAACAACGTCGAGATGTACACCCTCCACTTGGATCGTATCGAATCCATATACTTAAGATGGAAAAATACCGGCGTTGACCACACGGGCGACTTTTTAAGAAGGGGGAGTTTTCCTGAGCTTGGGGGTATTCAGGATGACCGTGAAATAAAAAAATACGTTAAAAATACCACGGTTGAGAAAATCGTCTTCGACGACATCCCATCGATATTCCCGGTTGAGGACAAGAGCAAGCTTTACGATGTTATGTGCTACGTCGCCAGGGAGAGCGGGTGCCTGTTCAAGCCATCACACCTCGGAGAAGCCCTCGAGATCTCAAAGGATACTGTAAAGAAATACCTATTCTACCTCCACCACTCATACTTGGCAGAACTCCTGCCGGTTGAGGGCAGCACGATAAAGAGCTTCAGAAGGCCCAAGAAGGTGTACGCCTCATGCGCCCCGATCTCCTACTCCCTTTCTGATCAGTACAATGAAGCTAGGCTGGTGGAAACCGCGGTGGCCGACAAGATGAAGAACTGCCTGGCGCAGGGCGGGGAAGTATTTTTCTTCAGGGACGCCCAGAAGCACGAGGTGGACTTCACGGGCCCGCTGGTGGTCGAGTGCAAGTGGAAAACCACAATCACAGGCGATGACCTGCGCCCGCTCCTTTACTACATGAAAAAGAGAAACGTGAGGAGCTCTATAGTTGTCGGGAAGGAATTCGAGGTGAGAAAGTACGGTGGAAGAGAGATATACGTCTTACCTCTGGCGCTTTTCCTCCTCCTCAAACCTCCAGCGAACACAAGTTCATCGAAGCCCACTATTAATAGAAATAGTGTAGATTGTTGATGCTATGAGGATAGCCTACGTCCACGATGCGGTTTACCCTTTCGTGAAGGGCGGCGCGGAGAGGCGGATGTACGAGCTCTCCAGGAGGCTGGCGAAGCGCGGGCACGAGGTCCATGTCTTCGGGATGAGGTGGTGGGGCGAGGAGCCCGAGATCGAGCGGGAAGGAGTGCACCTTCACGGGGTATGCAGGGCCATGCCGCTCTACTCCAGGGGAAGGAGGTCGATCAGGGCGGCTTTGGCGTTTGCGATGAGCGTCCTGCCCCATCTCACAAGGGAAAAATTTGACGTCATAGACTGCTACCAGGCACCATACCTTCACGCGTTTCCGGCTAAGGCAGCGGCGGCTCTCAGGGGGACACCCCTACTGATCACGTGGCATGAGGTCTGGCGCGGATACTGGGGAGAGTACCTGGGAGGACTGGGGGTTGTGGGGAGGGTCATGGAAAAGGCAATTCTGCTTGGGATGGCAGACAGGGTCATAGCGGTATCTGATCAGACGAAGGACGATCTGATCTCCCTCGGGGTCAACGCTGAAAGGATAAGCATTGTCCCGAACGGAATTGATCTCGAGGAGATATCTAAAATGCCGCCCTCTGCCGAGAGGCTCGATGTGGTTTACCTGGGACGGTTGATCAGGCCTAAAAACGTGGACGTGCTGCTCAGAGCAGTTGCCATCCTCAAGAGGGAATTTCCCGGGCTGAGGGTGGGGATAATAGGGGACGGACCGGAAAGGAACTTCCTCGAGAATCTAGCTAGGGAGCTAGCAATCGACAAAAACGTGAAGTTCTTCGGGTTCGTGGAGAGATACGAGGACGTGATAGCCCTCATGAAATCCTCAAAGGTATTCGTTATCCCGTCAACACAGGAGGGGGGTGCGAGCATAGTGACCCAGGAGGCCTACGCCTGCGGACTTCCTGTCATTGCGGTGGACCATCCCCTAGGCATAGACAAAAGATTGATCTTGGAGGGAGAGACCGGATTTTTCGTGAAGCTGTCGCCAGAAGCTATAGCGGGTAAGATTAAATTGCTAATGGAGGACGAAGAACTCAGGACCAGGATGAGCGCAGACGCATTAGAGTTCTCAGTAAATTACGACTGGGGGAAAATAGCCAGTATGGTTGAAAATGTGTATTCCAGAATATGACCTTAGAAAAGTTTTTCGTCCTATCCCGGCTTCTTTTTACCCGCCCAGATGAGATTACCAATGGGGGGAACTTGGAATGTCTGATGCCGAGAAATACGCAAAACGATTGACGAAAGGCAGTGGAATGATATTTGGGGCCTTGGTGATATCCGGCATCACCGGTCTTGGTTTGCGCATGTTTTTAACCAGAACTTTCACGCTTTCTGATTATGGGCTACTTTATCTCGTTTTTTCTTGGATTTCTTTCTTCACAATTTTCAGGGACCTTGGGCTCAACTCAGCGCTGAGCAGATTTATCCCGGAGTTTATGGCAAAAAATGAGTTCGGCAGGATAAAATCGCTGATTCTGCTTGTAACCGGTATCCAAGTTCTTGTAACACTTCCGGTCGCTATTTTCCTGATGGTGTTTTCGGATCAGATCGCGGTTGTCATGACCGGAACGGCATCGGCCTCATTTATTATTAAGATATTTACCATGTGGTTTTTCCTCATGCTATTTTTTCACGTGTTCAGGTCTGCCTTTCAGGGTTTTCAAGACCATGTTCCATACTCCGCAATGGAAATACTCTATATTACGCTTACATTCTGTTCAGTATTCATTTTCGTCGTCTGGCTTGGGATGGGAATCAATGGGGCCGCGCTGGGATATCTCTCAGCCGTGCCAATACTTATCACGGTATGGCTCGTGCTTTTCTACAAAAGACATAAAAATGTCTTTAAAGCGGCCCCCCTTTTTGAAAGGGAAGTGACCAGCAGAGTTCTGCGGTATTCGCTGTTCATTTTTATCGGGGGCCTAGGAGGTGTAGTTCTTGGATACATGGACACTATTATGATAGGTATGTTCCGAACAACTGCCGAGGTCGGCCTGTATCAGGCGGCACAGCCGATAACCGCCCTCATCTCATACTTCCCGGCCGCTCTGGGAATAGTGCTCCTGCCGATGATCTCCGAGATATGGGCCAAAAATAGGAGGGAGACGCTTTCCCGAGCCCTCCACTCAATCCTGAAATTCTCATCGTTGATAATCGTCCCAGCGGTTTTTGTGCTTATAGCCTTCCCTGACGTTGCCCTTCGATCCCTCTTTGGATCCGAATACGTTCTAGCCTCAGTAGCTCTTCAGATATTGACATTTGCTTTGGTTCTAAACACGCTTCTCGCGGTCCTACAGCAGGTTGCGGCAGGAATCGAGCAACCGATGCTCACAACCTTGACCGTGCTCTGCATGAGTAGTATGAATCTTGTGGGAAACCTGATACTGATACCGCCTTATGGTATCGTCGGGGCCGCCGTGACAACTTTAGCCTCTTTGATCTTCGGTCTGGCCCTGCTATCCCTGCTTTTGAGAAAATTTGTTAAATTCGCAATTCCCGTGGTCCCGATCCTCAAAATGTTAATCGCAGGAATTTTTACCACAGCCACGATAATGTTTATGAAATCGGTCATAAACATAAATCCCTGGTGGCTGGAGGCGCTTGTTATTGTGCCACCGTCTCTGATCCTCTACTGCGTGATCGTTTTAACGACCAAGGTTCTCTCGCCAAAGGACCTGGTGCTTCTGGGCAAGGTCGTGCCGCTACCTGGGAAGATTTTTAGAATTATGGAGAGGATGGCTGGAAAATAGATTATCTGAGTCCCATTTCCTTAGCTATCGCTTCCATATAGGCTTTGAAGTCTGGATGTGTAAGTGTTTTTTCAAGACTGCCTTCCCCAGCAGGAAAATCAGCTGCAAAAGAACATTCGAAAATCGCGGCGACGAAGTTAACGAGCTGTTCTTCGTCATGTTTATAATTCTCTAGGAGGTTGCGCAGGATATTTGGAAGTGAAGTTACATCCTTTACCTT
>JAWCLG010000021.1:0-12669 GCA_038851075.1 Hadarchaeales archaeon (SeqCode)
TCTAGGCAGTAAAGGCTTCATTTTAGTACTCTTTCCCACTTCACGTTTTCTTCAAACAGCTTTTTCATCAGATTGAGCCTGCCCGTGTCGTTGGGCTTTATCCTGCCGACTATCCCTTGGATCATGTTCAGAGTTGTATAGGTGTCATATGGGACCACTATTATCGGTGTTTTCACCTCGTCAGCCCTGGGAAGTATCTTGACGCTGGGGTAGAGGTTTCCTGTGACTATGATGGCAGAGGTTCCAGTTTCCAGGGCTGCCGAGATGATATCTGTCCTGTCGCCGCCCACTATTACAGCCTTGTTCGTCGTCTTTCTAAAGTATCTCATCGCGCTCTCCATGGACATGGCACCCACCAAAAAGTTCTGAACAAGGTTGTCCATGCCCTCCTTCCCGGCAATGACCTCGCCTCCCAGGAATTCCTGTATTTCCCTTACCCGCAGGGCGCCCAATATGTCACGGTTTGGTATGGAACCCAGCAGCTCTATTCCCTCTGATTCCAGCACCGATCTCGTTATTCTCTCAAGTTCGGGGTATTCCTCAGGTACCCTGTTCAGTATAACTCCGGCCGGAGGTACCCCCAGATCCTCACAGAACTTCACGGTCAGTAGTAGTTCGTCGATGAAGGAATCATCCCTGACCCTAACAATTATGATGATCTTCGAGCCGAACTCCCTTGCCAGCTCCGGCGCGGCACATTTGATAGAGGTACCTCCAAAGATGGAGTTGGGACCATCTATTAGCATGAGGTCTTTCCCATCCGAGACCTTTTTGTAACAGCTGATTATCCTCTCCCTGATTTCCTCCCTCCTGGAAAATGTTTTCTCGAGAAATCTCTGGCGGTCCAGTACTATCGGACACAGGTCGCCGAGCTCCTCCTTCAGATTGAGTATCTCCCTGACATTTTTGGCGTCTTCATCAGATGGCTCTCCCGCCATAACGCCATATCCGATGGGCTTGAAGTAGCCAACTCTTTTTCCAAGTTCGCTAGCTTTGAGGGCCATTGAAACTATAACGCTGGTCTTCCCAGACCATTCCGTCGGAGAGATAACGTATAATGAGGGAACTTTCATAATCTGACCCACCTCCTTATTGAGAGATGGTCGCTCTTATATCTATTGCGAGGCATCCCTTTCCCTCCTCGTATACGAATAGGGGGTTCAGCTCCAGCTCAAGGATGTTGTCCAGAGTGCTCATAATGTGGGAGACCCTGAGCAATGTTTCTATCACGGATCCGATATCTGATGGAGGCTCTCCCCTGACACCTCTCAAGAGCGTGTATGCCTTCGTCCGCTTTATTAGTTCGCTGGCTTCATCCCTCGATAAGGGGCACAGGGCATGTGCGACGTCCCTCAGAAAGTTTACATATACTCCCCCCAAACCGAACATCAGAACTGGCCCGAACTGAAAGTCCCTGACTGCCCCAATTATGACCTCTTTTCCAGCGGGTGCCATGTGATATACCATTACCCCCATTGTCCTGCATCCCGGCATGGCAGTCCTTACCCTCCTCATGATCTCCTCATAACTTCTCCTCACTCCCTCTTCGCTCCCGACATTCAGTTTGACTCCGCCGAGATCCGTTTTGTGAACGACATCAGGGGAGACTATCTTCATGGCGACAGGATAGCCAACGCGCTCTGCGGCATCAACGGCCTCATCCGGGCTTTTTGCGATCACCACCTCCGGAACTTTTATGTTCGCCGCCCTGGCGATTCTAATGCATTCGTCTATTGTCAGGTTGACTCTGTTCTCCTCCTTGGCCCTACCGATAATTTCCTCGATATGCTGATAGTCGATGTCATTGAATGTGGGGGGGAGGTCCTCGGGCTGGGATTGCATGGTAGAATACATGTACATATGTCCCAGTACGTTTGCAGCGGATTCAGGGAACTCATAGTTCGGCAATCCATTGCTTTCAAGTATGGCAATGGGCTCCCCGGTTATTCCCATAAAAACGGGGAGGATAGTTTTTTCGTTGTACTTTTTGGATATCTCGGACAGGACCCCCGCTATCTCCCTCGCAGGAGTCATGGCCTGTGGAGTAACGATGACTATTGCCCCCGAGATTTTTGGGCTTGAGATGGCGATGTCCAGGGCATTCCTGTACCTCTCGTGGTCGGCATCCCCGAGGATGTCAACCGGATTGTGGATCGCGGCGTGCGGCGGCAAAAGCGCGTGCAACTTTGTGATAGTTTCTTGATCCAGAACGGGTATCTCAAGCAATGCCTTTTCGCACGAGTCCGCAGCCAGAATTCCAGGTCCGCCGCCGTTTGTGAATATCAGCACCCCATTTCCCCTCATGATCGGCAGGCTGAAGCCCCTTACCAGGTCAAAAAGCTCCTCCAAGCTGGATGCTCTTACTATTCTGGCCTTCCTGCAGGCAGCTGTAAATGCCACATCTGAGCCAGCGAGGGACCCGGTATGGGACGAAACAGCTCTCACGCCCGTTTCGGTGGTGCCGGATTTCAAGACGATAACCGGTTTTTCGCGGGAGACCTTCCTGCAGACGCTGATGAATCGCCTTCCATCCTTCACCCCCTCCACATACATCCCGATCGCCCTTGTTTCATCGTCATAAGCCAGAATATCGAGGAAATCGGTTGCTGTTAGATCCGCCTCGTTTCCAAGGCTTATGAACTTTGTAAAGCCAATTCCCCTCTGGATGGACCAGTTCAGCATGGCACTTCCCAGCGCACCGCTCTGGGAGAGCAGTGCGATTTTTCCCCTTTTTGGTGCAGCTCCCGCAAACGTGGCGTTCAGCCCTATACTCGTGTTGATGAGGCCGAGGCAGTTGGGGCCCTGCATCCTCATTCCGTATTTTCTGCACACCTGGACCAGCTCCCTTTCAAGTTTGAGCCCTTCGGCGCCGGTTTCCCCGAAGCCCGCGGATATCACAATGAGGCCCTTCACGCCCTTTTCCCCGCATTCAGCTGCCACAGATGGCACAATTCTTGCAGGAACGCAGATGACGGCGAGATCGATCTCCTCGGTTATGTCCTTCACGCTTTTGTAACACCTTAGCCCCAAAATCTCCTCGGCTCTGGGATTCACGGGATATACCTGCCCATCAAAACCCCCTCCCAATATGTTCTTCAGCACTCTGTAGCCCACCTTCTCTGGCTCCCGGCTTGCCCCGATAACGGCTATCGCCTCTGGTTGAAGCAGTTTTTCAATTCCCACAAGCATGCCCCTCTGACGTTGACACTTAGGTGTTAATTTACTTATCCCTCTTCTCCGGCTCGAGTGTTTTTATTTAATCTCAGGAACACAGATGATAATGTGGCAACATGGAGCAAGACCCGCTCAAGATCTACGAGGGGCGTAAAATGAGCCTTGACGAGGCCCTGGCGCTAATAAAGACCGGGGATCACATATTCATAGGTTCAGCCTGCGGCGAGCCCCAGTATCTTGTGAGGGGGCTTGTGGAAAAGGCGAGCCACCTCTCTGACAATGAGATACTCCATGTTCACACGCTTGGTGTGGCACCGTATACCGAGCCGAGGTATTCTGACAGGTTCAGGCTCAATGCATTCTTCGTGGGAACAAATGCCAGGGAGGCTGTCGCTGACGGAAGGGCTGACTACACGCCTGTTTTTCTCTCCGAACTACCGAGGCTCATCTCACGTGGTTTTGTGCCCATCGATGTGGCATTGATTCAAGTCACCCCACCCGATGAGCACGGGTTCTGTAGCCTTGGTGTTTCGGTTGAGATAACCAAGACGGCTACCAAGGTGGCCAAGCTCATAATCGCCCAAGTCAACCGCCACATGCCCAGGGTGCTCGGAGATAGCTTCATTCATGTCAGCGAGATAGACGCGGTCGTGGAGCACGATGAGCCAATTTTGGAGCTTCCTCCCTCAGAAGGCGACATAGTTTCGGACAGAATTGCCAGGTATGTTTCAGATCTGGTTGAGGATGGTTCCACTCTTCAGATAGGTATTGGCACGGTGCCGAATGCAATTCTGAGCGCCCTCATGGACAAGAAGGACCTCGGGATCCATACTGAGCTTCTGACGGAGGGAGTGGTGGATCTCGTTGAAGAGGGAGTGGTGACCTGCGAAAAGAAGACGATAAACAGGGGCAAGATAATCGCCTCCTTTGCTATGGGCACTCGCAGGCTCTACGACTTCATAGACAACAATCCCATGGTGGAGTTCTACGAGTCAGACTATGTTAACGATCCCTTTGTAATAGGTCAGCATGAGAAAATGGTTGCGATAAATCAGGCCCTTGAGATAGACCTTACCGGGCAGGTTTGTGCCGATTCCATAGGTTACAGGTTCTACAGCGGACTTGGGGGACAGGCTGACTTCGTGCGAGGGGCTCTCAGGTCGAAGGGCGGCAAAGCGATAATGGTGTTTCCGTCCACGGCCAAAGAGGGGGAGTACTCCAGGATAAAGTCGGTCCTCAGCGAGGGGGCAGGTGTGGTTCTGACAAGAGGCGACGTGGACTATGTGGTCACAGAATATGGTGTAGCCTCCCTTAGGGGAAAGACGGTGAAGGAGCGCGCTCTTGCCCTTATAAACATAGCTCACCCAAAGTTCAGAAATCAGCTTCTTGAGTGGGCCAAGGAGAGAAAACTGATCCCTCAGGAGATACTCCCCTTCCCAGAGGTGGAATACCCGGAGGAGCTAAAGAGGCGGATAGTTCTCAAGGACGGCACGTCAGTCCTGCTGCGCCCAATAAAGCCTTCTGACGCGACCCTGAAGCAGCACCTCTTCTACGCCCTTTCAAAGGAGAGCGTGACCACAAGATTCCTCGGTTCTCTGAAGGCGATGCCCATGAAAAGGGTCTGGCCTTACGTGACGGTGGATTATGAAAATGAGATGGCAATAGTTGCAACAATAGAGGAGGGAGGTGTGGAAACCATGATTGGAATAGGAAGCTATGTGAAGATCCCGAGGACTGACACAGCAGAGGTTGCGTTCTTGGTCAGAGACGACTGGCAAAACAGGGGGCTTGGGACCCATCTTCTGAACTACATGATCGAAATAGCCTCCAAGAAGGGAATTAAGAGCCTTATAGCATGGGTTTCCGTGAACAACACGAGGATGATGCACCTCTTCAGGAAATGTGGATACCCGATGAGGTACAAGGTGGAAGGGGATCTTTATCACGTGGTGATAGATCTCAGGTGAACTATGCCTTTCCCAAGAATTTTTCTCCCTCAACTTCCTTCAACTTCGCAGGTAGATATTCGTTCACCACGTATGCAAGGCCGTACTTCGCAAACGCCTGCTGTTCAGCCTTTCTTCCCAGCTCCATCATCTTCTTTATTTCAGTCTGCCAGAAATCAGTGTTGTAGCGCGGGTCCTTCTGGAGCTGCTTCAGTCGCGCTATGTCCAGCTCGCGCAGCTTGTCGGTTGGCAGGCTGTAGTTGACAATGTCGCTCGCGGTCACCCCTATGTACTTGGCGTCCGGCACCGCGAGCTCGTGGTTGATGTAGGCAAGCTTGGCGCTCCCGGAGATCACCACCATTGCTATGTGGAAGCCAAACGGGTCTCCGTCACAGTCGCCGACCCCGATTGGGCCCAGGCCCGCTACAACCGTTTTCGTGTCCGCTACCTCCAAATCATAAACTGGGCCGTTGGGGCTCACTTTTGATATCCTTTTCACCGGGATTAGCCCCACTCTATTTTCGACGATATGTCCAATCCTTTCTAGAATTTGCATCTGGTTTTTAATCTCCTCGAATCTCTCCGTAACCCTATAACTCTTCAGCCCGCCACACCTCCCGCCCACGACCTCAACAAATCCGTATCTTCTCAGGTGATTCAAAATTGATCTTACGCTTGAGGGATGAATACCCGGGTTGTTCGTTGAGTTGACATCAGTTATAAGTTGGGAGCTCGTGAATTCCCCCTTTCCCATCCGGGCGAGCGAGAGGAGCACTTTCGCCGTCTTCTTCAGGGGCGCTGACTGGATGATCCTTTTGAGCCTGTCATAGGAGATCCTCCCGTCCTTCCACGCTGCCGGGGGCAATAACCTGCCAAGCCGACCCCTCAAAAGAATTCTAAGGAATCCCCGGGCTTGTGCTAAGATGTGGCTGGGAAACCTAAAGACGAATGGGTCCTTGGAAGACTTGCTCTCAGGAGTTTCTCCGCCTAAATCCCGGACGATCTTGGAAAGCAATCTCAGGGTTTTGGCGTTTGAAATCTCTATGACATAAGTTCTTCCGGGATTTTCTGTCTTCGAGGATCGAACAGTTGCAAACCCACCCAGTTGGATGATGAGGTTCAAAATGCCCGCCGCGAGTTCCCGGCTAACTGTCTTGGCCCACAATGACCTTAGCGACCTGAAGCTGCGAACAGGCCTGTAGGAACCATCTCCTCTGAAGTATCCGCGCAGAAATTCCATCTTCAATTCGTCCGGCGCATTGAAGATGATGTCGGGCACCCTTTTGGAGTAAGCATCCTCCCCCGTTCTCAGCACCTTTTGGAAAAACTCCGCCAGAAAATTCCCGCCGAAGTTTATGGAAACCGAGCTTGGATTCGTGGGATGTGCGTGGGGTGTGCAGCCAAATATTTTTTTCACGCAGCTCATCACGTCCTCAATGTATTCTTTCTCATGTTTTCCGAAGGAGATCGTGATCTGCCCCCGGCTGATGCAGCCTTCAGCTGCAAAGTAACCGAGCAACCTGCACAGTTCTGGGGTGAGAGGCAATTTTCTCGGGAACCTCAGCTCCGATTTTCCCCACCGCACCCAATCATCTTGCGCATGGATTTTTTTGAGGAGATCGGGTAATGCTTCGGAAATCAGGTCGAGTATATCAATTTCATGCATTCGGTTGTTGTTTGGCAGCCCGAAACAAACAGGAATCAAATCTCCCTCCTTTACCTCACAGGCCAGCCTGAACCTGAACCTCTTCCCGTCAAAAACTATCATCGGATGGTCGTCCGTTACCCTTATGGAATAGCCGCCCTCCAAAGTGATCTCATACATCTCGCTTGCGTCTTCCCGTCTGATCGCTCTAACAATCGGTTTGACGACGGGTTTTCCGTCCATCGAGAATGAAACAACCCCGCTGTCCTTGAAAACACGGAAGTTTTCTGCCACTTCCCTGACCTTCACCATTTTCAGGTTTCCATCTTTCATCACCAGCACAGGCTCATCGCCGTGCAGGCAGAACAGGTAAACTGGTAGCCCCAACTCCTCGTTTGCCCTCTTCAGAAATCTTCTGGTGGCGCGGGCCGCCTGTCCCTTCAGCCCCACAATCAAGGCATCGAACTTCTTCCAGGCTTCCTCCTGTACAAATCTGTGGTACATACCCATCGTCTCTATCGCTATCACCCGCTTGGCCCTGCACCTCAGGAACTCCACATCATCTATGGTGGGCGGGATTGTGTAGCCTCCACGCCCGGCCTTGGTGGCATCTATTACCGCATTATCTTCCCTGATGGTGATCTGTCCGTACACAGCCGCGCCGTCTTCCTCAGGGACCAGCCCCATGTTCTCCCTCTTGACCCCAAAGGTAGCTTCCAGATCCTCAACCATCAGATCGGATTCGCCCTGGTCGCGAAAAGGACCGGTCTCCCACCCCTCAGCCGTGTAGTACATCTCCCTGAGAGTTGCAAACTTTTTCTGCTCGATCAGCTCCTTTGCAAACTCGGCGGTGCACAGGAGCTGGGCGAACTTTTTTACCTGCTTCATGCTGCCCGCAGTTCTGATCCCGTATCGCGGGCCGAGCACGAAGTACCCGTTCTTTTCATCGTATACTATGTTTGATGTGCTCCTTGAAGGTATCCTGAGCTTGGGTGGCTGTCCTTTTTCTATCTCCTCCAGAACGATCTTTCCGAGATCAGCCAGCTTTTCGAGGGCCTTTTTGCCATGCGATCTCTCAGGCTTCGGCATGGTCAACACCTGTTATCCTCTTGAGCAATGGCTTTATGTCAGGTTCCTTCATGCCGGCAAGTTTCGCGGCCTTTCGCGCGATTATGGGAAGATATCGCTCGAATATTCCGGCACGCTCCTGCTTTTCCTTGGACCTTATCTTACGATACAGGTATTTTCTGAGCTCCCTGGCTGCCTCCATCATCGCCGCTCTTATCTCATCCACGATCTCGGGTTCGTCCGCTATTGATTGCTTGCCGGCGGAGGTGTATGGAACATAGGCCGACGATACGTTGACGAAGAGTGTGACAGGATCAGCCTCAGGATCTATGCCATATCTCCTCCAGTCAATACTTTTCGCGGCAAGCGTGATGGCGCATCCCCCCTGATCAAATATCAGGGGCGCGCGGTTCGCAAATCTCATGATGTCCATTCCAGCCTCTCCTTCCCCCTCCATGTTTTTACCTTCGAGCGGCTTTCCCGCGTTTCCCCCGTAGGCTATCCCTACCTCAACTATGAATGGCAGACCTCCCCTGTACACCTTTGGAGGACGCGTTACAACGTGCAGGAACTCCGGATTGAGTATCTGTCTCATTCCCTTTTCTATCTCCTGTGCACCAATGGGCCTGAGACCGGATGTCGGTGGGGCGAGCAGCTTTACCTGCTTAAACGCAGACACAATCCGCTCTGCCTCCTCCCATGTTAGTTCGGATGGCTTTTTTGTCTGGAGAACCCCAGCCAGCCTGCAGACTTCCCCGGCCTTGTTTTTGCTCACCCTTGAGAGTTCAGTTGAAAGAAACGTGGCAAGGTTCCGCGCCTTGGTCCTCTTTGCCAGAGTGAGCAGGTCATCCGCCATGATTCCCCACGGGTGAAGGGGCATCGGCTTTGGAACCTCAGGAACTTTATCTGTTGCGTTCTCAAAGACGGTCATTACACCATCCGGCTCCACAAATGTTATGTGGACATGCGGGTTGGCTATTGCCGTCATCTTGAGGTAGTTGAATGGACCGTATCTGGAGCGCATGTATGCGACATCCCTCACGTCAAATTCCACCCTAGTTCCCCGCCACTTTCCCCTAATTTTTTCTTTTCTGAGAACTTTGCCCTCGTTTTTATCTACGTCTATCATCACATCCATCTGGGTTATCTCACCGTCACCGGTTGACGTTGTGACCGTTGTGGGCCTGCCGCTTGTGATCTGGGCAAACATACAGGCACCGCTATTGTGGACGATCAATCCGTTTGCCACGAAATTGTGCGAGTTTTCAACCGTTAAATCATAAACATAAGGCTCGGGGGCGGGGCACATCTTTGTGTTGGTCACCTTTAACCAAATTAAATCGCTGTTGGCAATTGTTCTGAGGTACTCTAACTCAACGCTGGGGTCATCGAGATCTTCAATAATGCCCAAGGCCTTTGTCAATGTCCCCTGTGTCATGCATTGTTTGTAAAACGAGCTCCATACCCTGCCAGGGATATCCTTGTAAGGAATTTTGTGCCAGCGATAAAGTTTCCCCACTTTGTCCTGGATACCGGGGAATAGGTCAAGATTTGTGGAGTCCAGTTTTATTGACTTGATAAACTTTTGGAGCAACTCCCGCTTCCTTCGAGATGTGAACCCTATGGTATTGGCAAATCTGGTGAGATTTTCTTTCCCACTTATAACCAGCTGATAGCTTAATTTATCCTTTTTTCTGTTCTCCCTAAATCTGGAGATGATCCCAAACCGTAACAACAACAGAACCGTTTTTTCCACCACTTCCCGGCTCATCAGACCGAAAGTGACTTCGCGATAGGGTCGAGAGAGCCCACCGTCCGTATCGAATAAACCACGGAGATATGCTTTGACCAAATCGTCTGAAAGATTCAACACTTGCTCGGGCAGATGTAGGGATGTTGTTTTGTCACCAGGGGGGACCCCAAAATAGTTCAGGATTTCTGCCACGATTGATGACGAAGTCTCCAACGTGAAATTACCGACTCTTTCATCGAAGTACTCCCTTGCTTCTAGACCGAACAGCTCTCTGAGGGCTTTCTTCATTCTGTTTACCAGTTCTTTGTCCTTATTGTGGAAAAACAGGCTATAACCCCATCTGTTGTCGGTGGGGCTCCCGACGTGGCCATCCCCCGCCATCGCCCCAACAAACCACATCAGCTCTGCGTTCACGCGGGGGGGTATGTTCACATACGATCCATTTCGACCTATTCGGGTTATCAAATCTGAGATCTCGGTTATCCCGTTTTCTTTGGCGAGAATTTTGAACTCTGCAAGGGTTGGTCTGCCGTGCGGGTTTCCATTCGGCATTTTCCTGCTCCAGCTTCTAAGCCGTCCGTAGGAGATCCCCAATTGTTTTGACGCTTTTCTGAGGCTCCCGTGTTTCTTTTTGATGGCATTGACAAACTTCGACGTAAGCTCCGGCAAGTCCACCCGGAGACCATCTTTTTTCAGAATATCCAAAGTTCGCAGTTCGTTGATGGCAGGCGTTACGGGCAGGCGCCTTGCGGCAGCTATGAACATGCCCCTCTTCACATCCCTTGCCTCGATCCATGTTGGTTCTCCTTCGCGGAGGACCAGAACAGGATTTTCTGGTGTTAGCCTGATCTTTCTTCCGGTCAAGACTTTTAATTCCACCATCTGACTGGGAGCAGGAATTTTCCAACACTTCACGATTTTCGTCCCTCGTAATCTGAGGTCTTGTCCCAAAGCGATAACTTCAGAGTTTCTCATGTCGCTGGCAACTATATCGGCAATTCGTTTGATCGAACCGTCAGAGAGAGGCACATAGGTGTCGCCAGTCATGCAGACGCCAATGCCCTGTTGTCCGCGTTGCTGTTGGTGCCGATGCAGCTTCGTCCCCGCGAGCATCTTGCCGAACACATCCGGGATGAACTTCTCCGGGATTCCAGAGGCGTTGTCCTCAAGCACCACCCTGAAGTGTTCTGGGTCGTCGTTGACCTTTTTGATGGCAACGTATACCTTGGGTAGGATCCCCATCTCCTCGCTGGCGTCAATGGAATTGGTCACCCCTTCGTGGATTATTGTAGTGAGGGACCTGATCTTTCCCGTATACCCAAGCATTGCGGCGTTCTTCCTGAAGAACTCGCTGACGCTGTGCTCCCTGAACTCCTTGAAAAGCTCATCCGCAGCGCTTTTCATGCTTTCCCCGTTAGAATTTCTCATCCTAACTTAAGCAATTTTCGTTTTTTTGCTCAGAAGCCGCGTTTTTCGGACCTTTTTGCCCAGAGGGCAATTATGGAAGGCAGGATCAGTATGGCGGAGATGAAGGCGAAGAGGATGAGGAGCGCCGTTAGGGTTCCAAATCTCATCAACGCTGGCATCCGTGACATTGCCAGAATCCCGAATACGCCTATCGTTGTGGCCGCCGCGGCAACCAGCGCCCTCCCCACGTGGGTAACTGTCGTGTGAATGTGTCCAATTCTCTCGCCACCCTTTCTTCTTTCCTCCAGGAACCTGTGGACCATGTGGATTCCATAGTCTATTCCCACCCCTATTACAAGGGAGGAGATGCCCATCGTCAGGATGTCCATTGCCCACCCCATGCTCTTGATGGCACCAAATTCCCAAACGGTTGTCAGGAGGAGCGGAATCAGGGTGATCCCTCCCAGGACTATAGATCTGAAGGCCACCGCAACAACGATCAGGCAGAGGAGCATCGCCAGAATCGTGGTCCTCATCATCCCGCCCGAGATGGATTCCGATATATCTCCGATGATGACCGGGATTCCGCCCACCGCGGGCTTTCCATCAACGTACATATCGATCTGCCGGATTGCCATGTTCTCTATTGTCTCTCTGACGGTTCTGCTTGCGCTTGCCATTTCCTTGTCGCTTTTTGCGTCAACATAAAAGTATATCACGGCAGTGTTGTCCTTGACTAGCCTACTCAGCTCCTTGTTATCCATCCCAGAGACTATCATTTCGATCTGTTCCCTTGTGAGGTCTTCGAGGGAAACATTTCCATACACCTGTTTGACGATCTCCTTCACGGTGCTGGCCAGGCTGTAGGATCCTGTTATTATCTCGTTTTTCCCCACCGCTGCGTTTTCCACGCTCAGCATCTCCTGCAGCGCTTTTGGATCCATGTAGTCACCGTGGACAAGGACAACCATCACATAGCGCCCTCCAAACTCCTCAGAGAGGTGGTCAAGCGCGACCATGGAGGGCACATCCGACGGCAGGAAGGTCTTAAATGACATCTCTGTCCTAATGTCAGACGCCATCAGCCCGCATGCCACCGTGACCAATACTGCCGCCGCTATGATGAATTTACCATAAGACTCGGAGGCACCGGCGGCCTTTCCAAGTGCCCTGTCCACAATTCTTCCCCTTTCCATCTCTCTTCTTCCTATGTGTCTTCCTCCTCGCAGCACGAGAAGGGCAGGCAGGAAGCACGTTGATAGCAGGAACGAAAAGCCGATCCCCAGCGCGGCGAATATTCCAAGAGTCCCTATGGCTGGCAGCTCGGATGCCATGAAGGATCCAAATCCTATAATTGTTGTCACCGCCGCAAGGACCACCGCAACTCCCGTGGTCTTCATCGATGAGCTGGCGGCCTTCAGCGGCGCGCTGCCCTTTCTGAGCTCTTCGTGATATCTGTTGAGCATGTGGATCGAGTAGTCGATTCCCAGCCCCAGCACGAGGGGTATGAGAGCGACGTGAATCATTGTGAACTTCAATCCGGTAAGTCCCATGATCCCTACAGCCCACAGCGCGCTCAGTCCGACCACAGCAAGGGATGCCGCTATGTCAGAAAATCGCTTGAAAGTTAGCAGGAGTATCGTGAGAACTAGGACTACCGCCGCTGGAATGAGCAC
>JAWCLG010000022.1:0-11810 GCA_038851075.1 Hadarchaeales archaeon (SeqCode)
CTCGTCGAAGTCGTAGTTGGACACGGTTTTCGGCTTGTTCGTTATCGGGGACCCAAAGTCCGGGTCGTTGTCCACCCATATCCAGAAGGAGTCCGCGGGCAGCAGGTTGTCCCAGTCGAGGGTTGGGGACCTGTCCACTGTGTTGGTTTCGTTTTCAGGGGAAATCAGGACAGGTGCGGGCACGGGCGCTGAAGCGCTTCCCGTCCAGTTTTCCGTCAATATCCAGAACGTGGTCGGCCCAACCACAGTTCCGCTCCAGCTCTCCTCGTTCCAGCCAGGTGCCAGGGCGCCAACGCTTCCGCTCCAGCTTTCCGGGCTCCACCACGACCTGCAGGCGAAGACCCGGGCATCCGACCAGTTGTCCCCGTTTCCGACCTGGTCGATGGCGACCACCCTCCAGTAGTAGATGCCGATGGATGCGAAAGTGTGCTGATACGTGGTCGTGTTGTTTGGAATCTGGTCGTTGTCCACCAGCGGGGACGTGAATCCGGGATCGTCGTCTATCTGGATGCGGTAGTTCGCGACGCCCGATCCGTCGTCCGTGACCCCATCCCACTGGAAGGTTATGGTCAGGCTTTCAACGTTTTCCCCGTCAGCCGGATAGACCAGGGGAACCTTCGGCGGGGCCCTCGCGTCAGCCACGAAGGAGCGGTTCTCCGACCACCCGCTCTCGTTCAGCACGTTGTCCCTTGCCTTCACCCTCCAGTACCTGGCCGTGGCATGCGGCATGGGCGGTGTTACCCAGTTGTCGTCAGTTATCCATCCCGAGCTCGCGACGATGGACTCGAATCCGATGTCGGCCGCGATCTGGACGTAGTACATCATCGGCGGCGAGGCGTCCCCGGTTACCGGGTTCCAGTCAAGGATGGGGGTCGCCGTCACCCATGCTCCTGGGGCTGGTGAGACGAGGGTTGGCGCGGACGGAGGGGTGTTGTCCACCCTGAACGTCCTGTACGGGGACCATGCATCGGGGTTTGCGTTGCCGGCGTTGTCCATCGCCCTGACCCTCCAGTAGTAGGTGTTGTCATCAAGCGTTGGGGAGAGGTAGTTGTCGTTTTCCAGCCATCCGGTCTCGTACACGAGATCAGTGAAGATCGGGTTCCGGGATACCTGGAGCTTGTAGAGGATGGGGAACGAGTTCTCGTCTGTTATCGGGTTCCAGTCGAGGAACGGCTGATTCGTCCCCAGGTTTTCTCCGTCCGCGGGGGAGACCAGCGTGGGCGCGCCGGGCGGGATTGTGTCGACCCTGAAGCTCCAGGGCGATGTCCATGCGTACCAGGAGTTGTTCAGCCACCTGCGCACGCGCCAGTAGTAGAGGTTGTCTGAAAGGGGTGTGGAGGGGGTCCACTTATTTTCGGTTCCGGGGATTGAGTAGTTGTCGATTTCAGGGCTTTGGAAATCTGAATCGTTGTCGACCTGGATATGATAGTTGTCCGCGCTCACGGTTTCCCAACAAAACTCCGGTGTGCTGTCGTTCGTGTTGATGCCATCCTCCGGTGAAATGAGGTTCGGTAGGGTGGAGGCGTTGATTTGAACGTAGTCCACCTTTGGCCCGTTCTCCCCGCTGAGGATCTGATGCTGGCTCGAGAAGTATATCCTGTACTGTATGTACCTGTCGTCTGGGATGTTCTCCATGGTTGTCGTCGTGTTCTCGAAGTACGTTGAGGAGGAGCCGTCCGGCCCCATCCAGTCAGTCCAGGAGGTGTTGTCCGGGCTTGTGCGGACCTGAAGCTTCACATCTGAGGTTGCCCAGAATGCCATCTCAACGCGCACCATGTCGAGGATGAGATATGTGGTGGTGGTGTCGCTCGAGCTGTCGTCCCTGAACCTCACGTAGATGTTTTCTCCGTCCAGGTAGTTCTCCAGCGGCGATAGCCTGTAGGTGATGGTGGATGGGGAGTTCCTCGGCATGTAGTACTCAGTCGGCTCCCAGTTTTCCAAGCTCACGTTCCAGACATCGATCCAAATGTATTCCAGATCATTGCAGCTGTAGCCCCTTATCTTCAGGTCGTAGTTGTCATAGCCTGAGGAGACCCCGGTGATGGTGTGCTGCCAGTTCAGGGACTGGCCGGCGGCCGTAGTGGACTTAACCCTAGTATAGTTGAGCATGAACGATGTCACCGTAGAATCTATCGCTGTTGGAACATCAGTCTGGTAGTACCTAACCCTGACCTTTCCTGTACCGAGTATGTAGGCCGTGCCGGTGAGCTCGTATGACCACTTCACGGGATTTTGGGAGGTGAGGTATCCAACGTTGTCCCACTGTCCTGTGTCGAAATTCCAGAGATACACGGCAATGTTTTCACTGTCTCCCGCGAGGTAGTATCCGACCTCCAGGGTGTAGGTGCTCTGGGCGGTTGGGGCCATGAGCGTGTGGACTACCTCAAGGTTGTAGCCGGGCTTCGCCCCCCTGACCCTGACGTAGTCGACGTAGACGTCGGTGATGCTCTCCTTCGTGTTGTCGTTATCGACGATCTTCACGTGCACGTTTTCCCCGCCGAACAGGAGATCGGACGTGAGCTGATAGCTGAAGGTCGTCCACACGTCCTTGTTGAGGTCACCTGCATAAACCCATGTGCCGGGGCTCTGTGCGTTTTCCACGTAGACGTGGAACTTGTCGAAGGTGTTGCTGAGCTTGTAGTATATCTCGAGGAAGTAGTTCTCGGCCAGCGGGACGTTGTCGATGTTTTCGTATATCGTGAGCCCGTACAGGATTGGCCAGTGGCGACGGCAGGAAATCCCGGCGCGCTCGAAGATGGGGTTTGCTGGTAGCTCGCTCTGTACCCACCTCTCCGTTGCGGTCAGGTTGTTCCATGTGGATCCGTCCGTCGTCCAGATCGGATAGATCCCGTCATAAGTTCCCGCGGCTGAGTCGTCACTCATAACCACGGCGAGTATGTAGCCGTTGAACCAGTGCGTGGTAGCAAAGACGCGGGCCGTGTCATCCCCGCTTGTTGCTTTAGTTCCCCAGCTGGTGGTGTAGCGGCGTCTTCCCAAATAGCCGCCATCGCCGAAGAGCGCCCACACGTAGCCAGGATTGTTGATCTCGAAGGTGAGGTAAAAGTTCTGATCGGCCCCTGCTTCCACGCCCGATTCCAGCTCATAGCGCGTGGCCGGCCAGGCCCCGCCGTTCCAAAAAGCCACCTCAAGGTCGAAGTCGTTTATCCCATCCCAGTCCTGAATACCCAGCAGAATGTTATCGCTAAATGGATCAGAGGCCAGCTGTACCCATCTGACCGCATCTGCCTCAGATGGACCAGGCCCGCTGGCGGGTGATGAGAGGGTTCCCCCCGAGTATGTTCGATACCCGACGTAACCGTTTGTTGTTGCGTCCCCCCATACAAACATGATGTCTCCGGTGGTCCACTCATACGCAACGTCTATGGCTTTCTCGGTGGCAGTTGAGGCCGTATCGTCCCATACTCCAGTGGCCCCCATGTTGTCCCAGGCGTTTCCATTCCAGCGCATTCCCCAGACATCGGAGTTTGAGTCGAGCATGATGAGCGCTATATCGTTGTTATCCGCCAGTGGGTTCGATGCGAGTTCGATCCAGTACGGTATCCCTGTGGTTGGAACGTCTATCGGGTACTCATCTGACCAGGAGTTCCCGTCCCATATCACATAGTATAGATTGTCCGTGTTGTTGCCCTTGTTGTAGACCACTATTGCCCTGTCGTTGCCGTTTTCGTATTCTATGTCGAAGCACCTGTACGCGTCGACTGTCGTGCCAACATTGGATAGGACCTCAGGGCTGCTCCATGTCTGTGTGACTCCGTTCCATATCTGGACGCTTATGTCTCCGCTTGAATCAAGAGTTCCCAGAATGAGTTCGTTCCTTGTCCTCGCCGATTTCACCACCACCCACTCGACTATCCCTCCGACGGCGTTCGGGGTGGGCATCGAAACCCATTCGCTCCCGGTCCACCGCTTAGCGGAGGGCACCTCAGCACCGGTGCTGTAGACCGCTATCGCCTCGGGCTGGCTGTAGACGATCTGCCCTGACTCTTTCCAGGTGGCATATCCGCCAGCCTCCTGCTGCTGGTATGAAAAGTTCTCCACCCTCCCCCTCGCGTTTTCATAAACCTGTGCGTAGGTATATGCGAAGGCGGTGTAAGCATTTTCATGTATGTTCTCATAGTTGCTCCCCCCAGCCTCAGTTTTGTCCTCGTCTTCCATCGCGTTTTCAGTGCTGATGACTCCTCCAGCGTAGACCGTCTCATTTTCAACGCTCTCCATCACGGTGTAGGTGACGCTCCCAGAGCTTCCGGTTTCGCTCAGGTTCTCGTAGGACCCGTCGTCCGGTTCATGGGTGTTCTCGTATGTTCCCTGCCACTGCGTTCCGACCCTGCCGCTCCCGTCCTTCAGCGTATCCGGCTCCGCCCCGACGTAGGCGATGTTGGTAGCACCACCCTGAGGCTCAACAAAGTTCCAGACCAGGTTGTCCCACTGTGCTATCCCTCCGGCGTCGAAAACCCTGGACGTGAACCTCCCCTGCGTGTACCCGTATTTCAGCCGCAGGAAGTTGTCCACGTTCTCAGTGTTCTCGTGCGTGCCCTCTCCAAACTCCTCGTTTGTGTTGTCCACGAAGGAAAAAACAGAGAAGCCGCCGGTGATGGCCGAGAAGATGAGTTCGCCCGGCTCCTCCCCGACGAGCGACGTCTGCAGCTCCTCCCAGACGGAGCCGTTGTAGTGGTAGGCCACGATCGCGCTGTTTGCCCTCATCCACGACCTTGGGATGCTGAACTCCACCTCTGCGGACTCCAAGTCCTCGTTCGGTATGTTTGTGCTTATGTCGACGTATGCGTAGACCCTCTTTCCTGAAAGTGGACTGATCTCAGGCGGAAGAGCGCTCAGAACCTCGATGGTGACCTCAAGCCCGTAAGCATCCCTGGCAGGTGAAATTTTAACCCTCCTAAGGGGCAGTCCATGACCTCTGAAATCAGCTACTCCTAAAGATCCCCTCAAAACGTTTCCAACTCTGGATCTAGCGAGACCCGGCCTCAGCAGAGTGGTGCCGACTTCTCGTCTGCCATCCACAACAACCTCATACGATTTTCCGTCCTCGGAAACGTGACGCGCTGCAGCCGGAGGTGGAGTTGAAGCGATGAGGAGAAATAAGATGAGGAGCAGCGAGAAAATCTTGCGGGCGATTATGAGGAGCCGCTCTCGGGTAACAAGGGGGTCCGGGGAAGCAGCGCCCTGGTGAACCAAGACGCTGCTTCCGCCAGAAGGTTCTGAAAAATAAGAATGAGTGGATGTCCGGTCGCTCGGGGGGGCTGGGGTGGATTCTGGGGTGGAATCGAATACCTCAAATGGATTGCTATATGACCCCCCTGGCAATCCGGACCCAGTATAATATATGATATATTTTAATATAAAAAAATTATCATTTAAGTAAAATTTAATTTTAATTATGAAAAAATTCAAAATTTAGGGCATTTTCATCCGGATTTTGTCTCATTTTTTAGCATTTTTTTCCTTATTCTCTTTTAAGAGAGATTTACCGTTTTTTTGTTAGCAACTATTAGTTAAATTTCCTAGAAAATGCGTTTTTAATTCCTTCTCTGAACGCATAAAACACGCGCTGAGACGGGTCCCCACGCTTCCTTTGATACAAATTGATCCAGATCTGTAGAAGCCACCACGGGTTATTAGATCATGTAAGTATAAATAAATTTATATATAAATTAGATTTAATTTAAATCGGGAGGCTCTTGGAGGTAAGAAAGGAAGGCAAAGAAAAGATATTTATCGATGAGGAGTGGAAAATCTTGGAGCCTCCGGAGGCCTTCCGGGTCGCCGAGGCCCTCTCAGATCCTCTAAGACAGTGGATTTACACAGAGCTAGACAGCGGTCCGCTGAGGCAGGCGGAGCTGGCGAAGAGAGCCAGCCGCGTTTTTGGAAGGAACATCACGAACCCTCTGCTGCGCTACCACATAGCACAGCTTGAGAGGGCCGGGCTTGTGAGATCAGAAATGGTTCCCTCTCCGCCAAAGGGTGCCAAGATGATACAGAAGAACGCCGAGGTCAGGATACAGCTGAGGTATTTCACCGGACAGGCACGCGCGGATCTGGAGAAGGAGGTGAGGGCGCTGTTCGGCAGATGGAAGAAGTCTGCAGGCGCATGAGCGGGTGAGAAGATGCCGATAATATCCATAATAGGAACCAAGGGGGGCGTGGGGAAGAGCACCGTTGCTATGAACGTCTCGGCCTGGCTCAGCAGACTTCAGGATGATATGATCCTGCTCGTGGACGGAGATACCCACGTCAGGACGGTTGAGCTGAAGATGTGCCCGAACGCAGATGTCACGCTCGCAGACGTCATGGCCGGAAAGCACACACTGGCTGACGCTATATATAGATGTCAGCTCGTGTCAGGAGGAAAGCCGATGTTTCCAAGGCTCGCGGTCCTGCCGGCCGGGGGAAGGTTCCTACCGCCGGGCGGGAGGGACATCGTGAGCTTTGTGGAGAACATGATCGGGCGCTTCGAGAAGATGCTGGAGACCCTGAGAAAGAAGTTTTCATACATAATCGTGGACACCCCTGCCTCGGTGAGCTTCGAGCACCTGATACTGACCGCCATAGCCGACGGACTGATGTACGTGGTGAACCCGGATGTGGACTCCATACTCTCCGCCAGCCAGACCGCAGCCGGGCTCAGGGAGCTGATGGGCACCGAGGGGATAGGTGTCGTGGTAAACAGGGCGCCGAGGGGTGGTGCGGAAAGGTTCATCAGAGATGCAGAGCTGGTGGGGCCGCTGCTCGGAGTGGTGCCGGACGACGAACTCGTTGAAGACGCGTTCAGAAAGGATCTCCCGGTCATAGCCATATATCCAGACTCTCCGGCGAGCCAGGCTCTTCGCGATGTGGCCGCGGAGATTATGAAAAAGGAGATACCTGCCACGAGGCTGGCGCCGAAGTTCAGGTTCGCCCGAGAGAAGACATGATTCCGGCAGCGCGATTTTCCTCACTGCCACTGGATCATGGCTCACTTTGGCTCAGGGCTTGGATAGAGTCACAGCATTATGACTCGCCCAAAATGCTCTTCCCGGTTACCAGTATGCCATCAAGCAATCCTTCATGATCTGACAAAAATCCTGGCTTTCATACATCCCGAGCTGGTGAGCCATGGGAGGTAAAAAGCGCGGAGCGGATATATAGCGCCGAGAAGATATCTCTGATGGTATGCCGAATGAAAAAAAACAACAGGGTGCTTCTCGAGATCTTCAACAGGTTTCATACAAAGGGTGAGAGATTTTTCAACCAGAGAGAACTCGCAAAAACATGCGGCCTCTCTGTTGGAACGGTGAATCCGCTTATCTCAAAACTCAGGCAGTTCGGAGCGGTCGAAATAAAGCCGCTGGGATTCAGGCTCACGGACCCGAAGCGTGCGCTCCTCTACTGGGCCTTTGATCGTAACCTCCCCGCTGACATCTCATACGCGACATATGCTCCATCGACCGTGGAGGACATTGAAATGCAGCTTGCCGGAAAGGCCATCTTCACCGCATACTCCGGATTCAAGAGGATTATGGGGCGAATTCCGGTAAGATACAAGGAGGTTTTTGTTTACGCCGATGATGACGTGATAAAACGGATGTTCAGGCCAAAGGATGACATGAAGCCCAACCTCTACGTGCTCACGCCAGACGATCACCTCAGGCTCCTCTGCAGGAAAAACATGTGCCCGCCTGGCCTGATATACGTCGATCTCTGGCAACTGGGCGCCCCGGCAAGCAGGTTCGTGGATGAGCTCGAGCCAAAGGTACTTTCGCCGATAGGGGGGCTTAGCTATATCTTTGCTGCCAAGAAGATGTCAGTTGAAGCCGCCGGGCGCCAAGTTTAGCACCTCGGTAGAGTTAAAAACGAAGAAACGCAATTGATTAAGAGGAGTCCCAATGAAGAGAGCGGTGGAGGCCCTGTTTCTTTTTGTGCTCGTAATCGCCGCGATATACCTTGTAGCAGAAAGCCTGACGAGGGGCAACCAGCAACCTCCTGGAGACAACATCCCGGGCGGCACATTTGAAGTTGAGGTTTTGTCCATCACCGTTGATCCTCAACAGCCAATGGTCGGACAGGCCATTCAGGTGGTGGCGGTGCTCAAGAACGTCGGCAGTGCAAGTGGCACCTACCAGGCGCAGCTCAAGATAGATGGAGAGGTGAAGTACACGCTCGATGTGAACCTAGAGCCGGACGAGACGAAAAATGCACAGTTCACTGGCTCGATAGCGACTCCCGGAGAGCACCTGATAGAGGTCGGTGGAATGGCGACCACGATCACTGTTATGGCACCTCCTCCCGGGGGATCTACTGAGAGGTGGAGCGCAACCATAAACGCACCAACATAACTTCAGTCCCGTTTTTTGAAAAGCTTCGAGAACTGCAGGAGACGCTAGTCTGGTTACTTATATTATGTTCGGAATGTTTCGAACTGAAAACCTGCCCCGAAATCCGGGTTAGAATGAACCCATTTAACTGTTATTGGGTCCGGGGTGGGCAGCTTATCTGATAGCTCAGAGAAGCTTGTTGCTATCAGGGCTACGAGTTCAACTAAATCTTTTTCACCCACTTCGGAGCAATTTTCTTCTTTTGTTTGCCCACCCGGACCACAAGGAGGTGCTACCCTGCCCACCCCGGATGGTAGCACCTCCATGTTCTCATTTTCTCGTGAAACTGTCCCCGGACCCACAGAATATGGCGCCCGCTCAAGCGCGGGCGCCTCCTGCTCTCAACCTGATCAAATCAACCCCGGACCTGTTGGTGGCGGTGTCCCGAGTGCCAAAAGGGACATCGCCACCAGAAATCACAACCTTCAAGAACTATGTGAGAAGACGGTTTCCATTTTTATAACACTCATGATAATCTTCGCGACAATTCCTCCTATTCCTGTGATGGGCGCACCGCTGGAGCAGGACCAAAACACGGGATACGAGAACACGGAGAACGGGGGCGGATGGATAAGGCTAATCGCGGGACGCACGTCAGGGACGTACACGTCTGAGGTGCTTGATGCCGGCGAGGGCAACGTTTGGGAGGGTATTGAGTGGGTCGAGGAAGAGCCGGTCCTGAACCTGGCTGGAAGCGCTTGGGTCGGAGACGAACCGGAAACGCTGGCTGACGGTTCATCGAGGCTGGGCTCCTCCATGGGCGGGCTTGAGGGCCTGAAAAACGCCGATGGGGCATATGAGGAGATTGCGGAGGAGGAATACGTCAGCGGCTTCGCGTTCGTGCTCTCAGAAAACGCTGGGGAGAACAGCGGCCTGTATTCCCTCAGGTGGGCCCATGTCCTCGAGAACGTTCCAGAGGAGCGCGACCGCTACACGCTGAGGATCAGGGGATTCACGGGCGGCGACGGGGAGAACGTCGGGGTGTACGCATGGAACCACACGAGGTCACGCTGGGACCTCCTCGGCAGCATAGGGGCAGTGGAGAATACGCTGGAAGTTTCGTTTGACTGGGCGGCCCTTTCCGCGTATGTCGGGAGGAAAAAGATCCAGACGATGTATGCAGACATGGAGCCGGATGGGAGCCAGACAATCCTTCATTTGGACCTATGTACCCTGGAGTGGAGCCACATCGCGACATCCAGTGTAAAGCTCCGCGTCAGGTTCAGCTGGGACGGCGAACTCTGGAGCGAATGGATGGGATCAAATGGGGCTTTTAGCTATTTTGACGTCCCCCCAGCGGATTTATCTGGACTGCCTACCGGGAGATTCATACAGTATCAGGTGCTCCTCTCGAGCTCCTCAGGGGATCTAAGCGGGACACTGGGGCCGAAAGCCAGCAGGATAGTCCCCAGAAGCACCAAACCTGTTCTCCTTGAAGATAACGGATCAGGAGAGGTACTTTCTGAAAACGGGTGTGGAGCGCTGGAGGATTGGAGCGGTGCAGTGTTCGGTGAGCCGGAAAATGAAGAGAACACGTTGCGCGGAGCGGCGATAAGGTTATCACATGGGCGCTGGAGGGCGAGACTCGGAAGGTTCGGAAGGGGAGCGAGAGGAATAGCCGACTTCAGCTCCTCCGGAATGCCGGTGAGGCTGGTCGGGTTGCGTCTGAAGGACTGGGCGGAGGTTGAGATAGAACAGGAGGAGCTGGAGAATCTCCCGCCCGAAATCCCCCCGCCGGAGGGCGAACCATGCTATGCGGGGAGGATGGAGGTCTACAGATACCTCGACATCTCGGCTTCGATCCCCAATGATCTGATTGAGGACGTGGAAATCAGTTTTGCGGTTCAGATCGGATGGCTTTTGCGCCGGCCAAATGGAAGAGTGGCCCTCTACCACTTCACCGGTTCCAGATGGGAGGAGCTCCGGACATCCGAGGAGGGGACTGACGGAGATTACTTCCTGTACAGGGCCCGGAGCCCCGGTTTCTCAATATACGCCATAGTCTGGGTCAGCGGAGAGAGCGTTTATGAGGGAGGGACAACGGGCATCTCAGGGGCAGCGAGCGATGACGGAGTGTACGAGAACATATACGAAAACGATTACAGCGAGGTGCCCGGAGTTGAGAACTCCTACCTGCTCACCATAGGCCCTGTGTCCGGCACCACCACGGCGAACGATGTGTTTGCCTCCTTCTACAACCCATCAGGCTCGGGCAGAACTGCGGTGATAGAAAGAGTCGTGATAATGGTGAATGCAACGGGGACAGCCGCCCGACCGACCTTCACCCTCAGAAGGATCACAAACGTCACCAGCGGAGGCACGGCCATCTCGGCCTCAGACGTTTCCAAGAAGGATACAAGGGCGCCTGACACGGCGATGAGCATACGGTACGGTCCTGGCATAACCGTGAGCTGGGCCGGAACGGCCGACTCACGGATGATGTCAGTGATCGCGCCGGCCACCGCCGGAACCCATCAGGGCCATTATGAGGCGGTGTTCCAGGGTGAAAAGCTGGTTCTGCAGCAGGGTGAGGGGATCGCCCTGTATCAGGAGGCCGCTGGCAGCACAGCACACCGAATTTACCTCCTGGTCGAATGGAAGGAGGTTGCCACCGCGCCGACAGCTCAAGGAGAGTACCTTCTGACGTTTCCCAGGCTCGCCGGGAGCACCTCGGCCGGATATGTGTACTACTCGTTCTACAACCCTTCCGGCTCAGGAAGGACCGCTGTGTTAAGGCGGGTAAGGATAAGCATAGATGCCAGTGGTACCGCCTCATACACGTCAAACTTCGCCCTCAGGAGGTTCACGGGTTCCCCAACCGCAGGTACAACGATAGCCGCGGCCAACGTTCCAAAGAAGCACACGGGGTCTAACAACACCGCGATGGACATCAGGTACAGCCTGGGAACAACTCCCGGATTCACATGGAGCGGCACGGCGGACTCGCGGCTGATGCTCGTGATACCGCCCGGAACGACAAACCATCAATACGCCAAGAAGGAACTTGTATTTGAGCCAAATGAGCCCATAATCCTGCAACCCGGCGAGGGAGTTGCGCTGTACTGCGAGGCGGCAGGCAGTACCAGCCATCTCATCCTGGCGACCGCTGAATGGGACGAAGAAACTTCCACTCCATCTTCCCAGGGAGAGTACCTTTTGGCGTTTCCCAGGGTACTCGCCACTGGAGTATCTTCATATGTGTTTTACTCGTTCTACAACCCGGCCGGATCGGGCAGGACCGCTGTGGTGAAAAGGATCGGAGTCAGGCTGGTCGCAGATGGTAACGCGGTATATATCCCCTTCACGGTCAGGAGGTTCACGGGTTCCCCAACCGCAGGTACAACGATAGCCGCGGCCAACGTTCCAAAGAAGCACACGGGGTCTGGCAACACCGCGATGGACATCAGGTACAGCCTGGGAACA
>JAWCLG010000023.1:0-8653 GCA_038851075.1 Hadarchaeales archaeon (SeqCode)
GGGTATCACTACATCCGCGTTTATCTGTATGAGGGCTCCGGCATCTACTCCATGACGGTCACGGTTGCTGGCGGTGCAACCCAGAACGACATGGGCACCGGAGGTGATGCAGGAAATTACCTGTCCAACGCCACAGCCATATTGGCCGGGTCCGGTACTGGATACATAGATTCCACGGACACGGATGACTACTACAAGGTCAACCTCATAGCCGGCCAGACCATCAGCGTCAGCATGACTCCTCCTACAGGTTCGGACTTTGACCTCTCACTCTATGATGCGAGCCAGTGGGAGGTTGATTCATCTTTGCTCGGTGGGAGCCAGACCGACATGGTAAGCTACACCGCAACCTCCTCCGGGTATCACTACATCCGCGTTTATCTGTATGAGGGCTCCGGCATCTACTCCATGACGGTCACGGTTGCTGGCGGTGCAACCCAGAACGATGCTGGTTCTGGCCAAGATGCGGGCGATACCTTTGCTCAGGCCATCACAGTCCAATCCGGCAGTTACACAGGTTTTGTGGATTCCACAGATAAAGATGACTACTACAGGGTAAGTCTTGCTGGTGGACAGATCATCGTTGTCTCATTGTCACCACCTTTAGGATCAGACTTTGACCTGTATTTATACGGTTCTGACAAGACCCTGCTGGATTATTCCACGCTGAGCGAAAGTCAGATCGATACAGTTACCTACACCGCAACATCTCCAGAGAACTGTTATGTCCGTGTGGAAAGATGGAGCGGATCTGGAGTCTATTCTTTCACGGTTTGGCTGTCATCCGTTTCCGTACAGAACGATTGGAATTCCGGAATGGATGCGGGCAACAGCCTTGCTCAGGCCATCGCCGTAAGCTCGGGAAGCGGAATGGGTTATCTGGATAGCACTGACACAGAAGATTATTACAGAATCAGAGTGGCGTCTGGGGTGGAAATATGTGCAGTACTCGACCCACCTCTAGGCTCCGATTTTGATTTGTATCTTTACGACCAGAACGGGATCGAGTTATCCTCCTCGATTCTGAGCGGAAGTCAAACCGATACAATAAATTATACCTCCACCTATGCGGGAGACTTTTACATCAGGGTTTGCCTGTGGTCCGGATCGGGCATCTACTCGCTTCAGATTTCTGCTTCATCGGCGGATTTCCTGGCCGAGTCCCCGCACCCCTATCCGAACTTATATGATCAAACGTGGGTGATAAGTGAGCCAGGCGCCGGTAAGATAAGGGTTCACTTCACCCAGCTGGATGTGGAGGAAGGCTGGGACTACGTGTATATCTACGACGGTAACAACAACCTCATTGGAACCTACACCGGAAGCTATCGCGATTTATGGACAGATTGGGTGACGGGAGACACCATAAAGGTCAGGCTGGTCTCAGATTATTTGATAACGGCCTACGGCTTCACAATTGATAGAAAAGAGACCGGAGAGGCACCGCCGCCCCCTTCAGGTAACAAATTTGCGATTCTGGTGGGCGTGAACGACTACATCGACCCGTATATTAATGATCTGGTTGGATGCGTTGAGGATGCAATGGACTGGAGGACATATCTCGTCTCAAAAGGATACCAGATAAGCTATTTCCTTGCAGATCGCCAGGCGACGGAGGCAAATATCAAGCAGGCGATAGCCAGCGTGGTGGCGCAGGCTGGACCAGACAGCACGATTGTTTTTGCATTTTCCGGACACGGGGCGAAGTCTCAGGAGGTCGGCCTCCCTGCCGGAAACTCGGTTATCTGCGCCTCGGACAGCGGTTTTGGGACAAACGGCAACATCACTGACCTGGAGTTGCGCGATGCTTTCGCAGGGTATACCGGGAGGCTCATGGTGTTTCTGGATTCCTGCAGGTCCGGAGGCATGAATGAGGTGGTAACTGGAAACGCGAGCAGATACATGACCACTGCCTGCAGTGATGATGGCTATGGCTTCGGAATTCCATGGTATCAAAACGGCGCGTGGGGGTACTGGTTTGTGGACCGTGGGCTGGTTCGCGGAGGGTCAGGACATCAGGATATGGAAGGCAACTTTTCATGGGCCAGGCCCGCAATGATCAACGATGTGCTGGCCGGAACAGAGTACAACACTCCAAACAACTACCCGCAGCAGTTCGATGGCGACCCGACCGGTCTGTTCACGTTGTAGAGGGGGGAAGTCATGCCGGCTGAAAAATTTAGCTCCGGAACAACCAAAAAATTGGGTGCGGTTATCGCTGTTGTTGCACTGCTGGCGATAACTGTTTTCGTTTTTTATTTCTCAACACGTCCGTCACCAGAGACGGTTCCACCTCCAGAAAATGTTCCCGAGGAAAATGAGGGAAAACCTGGTTACGTCGAGATGCCAACCCAGGAGATCATCAGCGCATTGGCCACATCGGAGGGTGTTTCAGCAGAAAACGTGGAGCTTCAATTCTGCGCACTGGCAGTTGAAACGGATAAAGATCATTTTGCGGCCGGTGCAATAGTGAGCAACAGAAAGTCCATAGTGCTGATTTTTGAAAACAGCACCGGGCGGATAACGGTGGAAAATGAGTACACCGCGTCAACACAGGACGAGCTCTTGGCAATATCGATAACGAAGAGGGAAATATCCAAGTGGACGGGCAATAAAATAGTGGCAGGCTGGTTCCAGAGCGCTGCCGGAGGATATACCTTCAAGTATTACGATGGGTACTCCACGAGATTCCAGCGCTGGCTGTTCGGGTTCGGCACCGTCAACGTTGAAAACAGTAGCATTGTTTGGGGCGTCCATTCGGTTTAGTTTTTATTTTACCATAGGGTTTTTTTGTGGATATGTTGAACTAAGCTTGTGCCCCGGTGGTGTAGGCCGGTCAAACTCCTCATCCGCGTGAGGAGGGCCAATCATACGAGCCTCTCGTGCGCTCGCGGAGAGAGCTCGCGACGCGGGTTCAAATCCCGCCCGGGGCACCATAAAAAAATCACTTTCAAATACGCGCAGGAAAATGGTTCATCCACTGCCAAAAGTATGCAGATATGGGCGCCGACATGTCTTTTGGTGAACGCCTATCGCCACTCTGGAGTTCTTACCATTCTGCGGTAATACAGGAAAACTATGAGCAGGGCTAGGACAAATGAAACCGCGCTCATGCCTATTTTGAGCTCTGCCTCCATCGTAGCCTCCCATGAGGACTTCAGATTCCACTTATTTATATCGGTATTGGTATTTGCGGGAGAGGACGGAGTTTGTTTTTTTATATCGGACGGAGGTTTAATTTCAGGGGTCCCGGTGGACAGCAAAGGCTCGAAAATCCCGGTCATCTCCATCGCCGTTGTGTTGGTTTTTCTGGCGATTGCGGGGACCTATCTGCTCATTGGAGGCCGGGAGAGCGTGTCCATTTCCGGAAAAAATGTCCTGATTGTGCTGGCGCCCGCCGGATTCAACGATACCGAATATTCCACTGTTAGAAATCTGCTTGCGCAGTCCGGTGCTTCAGTTCACGTTGCAAGCACGACCACGCAGACCGCGATCGGGATGCAGGGAACTCAGGTCAATCCAGATATGTCTGTGGCCGATGCGAGTGCAACTGACTACGACGCTGTGGTCTTAATCGGAGGGGCCGGAGTGGAGAATGCTTACTTCAACAGCCAAGTGTTACATACGCTTCTGATCTCAGCAAATGATCACGGCAAAGTAATAGGCGCAATCTGCATAGCTCCGGTAGTTCTGGCGAATGCAGGTATACTGAACGGAAAAAGGGCAACGGTGTTTGACGGGTCCTACATTACAATGCTTGAAGCAAGAGGTGCCATTTATACCGGCGAATCAGTGACAGCTGACGGCAACATAATAACGGCTAACGGACCGGGTGCTTCTGATGAGTTTGCCAGAAAAATAATTGAAGCGCTTCAGCGTTTGTGAGCCCGGCAAACCCTCCGTCCGGATATTCATAACCATAAGCAATTTTGAGATGCTATCTCTTCTTTCTTATTCTCGCCAGTCTCTCGATCTCCTTCAGCCGCCTAGTCCGGTCACCAAGCCTTCCGCTGACCCTGTGCAGCTGTCTCTTCTTTTTCTCCACCTTTCTTTCCGCTGCATGGAGCCTGCTTTTCACGAAATGGAGCTCCATCTCCTTTTGCTTCAGCCTCTCCTCAGTTTCCATCCTTCTCGTTTCCAGTTCTTCCATTTTTCTTGCGTAGCCGCTCACAACGTTTCTGTGGTACACACCATATCCGAGCAGTATCAGCCCAACAACAAGCCCCATGCCGCAGATTACATAGTTTGTCAGCCACGGGAATATCCACTGTTGGTTGGGCAGGAAGTTCATGTAGGTCAGCGCTGAAAATATGGCGCTCAGAATAGCGATTAACGCTCCTACAGCGATGCTTGCGCTCCCATCTTTTTTCCCGGTCATCCGCCCCCGTAACAACTTTCCCCATGTTTTTATATAAATACAAATGCGCAGTTGAAAGTCCGCAGTCCGCTTTTCCCAAATCCCACTCGGCTGCTCCATTTACTTTCAGAGCTTAAATCTTGAAGGAACGATATTTCTTCATGAAAGGTGGCAGTGTGGTGAAGTGGAGCGCTGTGTGGAAGGCCGCACTGATATGCGCCGTATTCGCGGTTTCACTAGTGCTCCCGATGATGCTTGCGCATAACATTCCAGGGTATTCCTCACTTTCTTCTTCGGTGCGGCTGGCCATCCCGCTTGTGATAGCACTTCTTGTGTCGTTAGGGATTGGACGCACTTTTGTCAAACTCAAACACGTCACTCTTATCGTGTCTGTCTGCGCTCTTGTGTCCCTGCCGTTTCTGATGATGAGAGGTGATGGAACGTCACCATTCCCTGATTTACCGAACTTCCATGTCCCTGAAGGATACATGGCCTTCAGGTTCACGTCTAGCTTCACATACGTTGGGTCTGAGTCTGGAGGACCGATAACGGATGTGGAGCTCGAGCTGCCCTGGCCATACATAGACGACTACGGCGAACTTGGGAGGCCTGAGGCGAAACCGATAGGGCTGGACAGGTGGCTTCGAAAGGGGGAGCTGGTCATTCTTGTGGACAACGATGCCATGGACAGATGGCTTAAGGATGTGTGGAAACTTGAGAACGTGGAACCGACTGCCGTAATCGAAAACTTTGGAGCAGAATATCGCCTCGACAACACCATATGGTACTTGGAGAACTCGGTCAACTATTGTGAAGTGGACATGGAAAACATAACACTGCGCCTCTTTCATGATGACAAACTCGTATGGGCTGACGGTGTAAGTGTGGAGCTTTATGGAGATCGCACAGCTCCTCCTAGAGTAGTAGCAGAATTGAGAAGAATGGAAAGCGCTTCCGTATTCCAAAAAATCACGATTGAAGTTTCTGAGATGTATCCCGGCGAGACTGTAAACATTGCCGGGGTGTTTTTAGTTCGTGAAGAAAACGCGTCGAAGGTTAGAATTGATGATTGGGTTGAGGCCGGAAAGTGGAGAACATTTAAACCCAATCAAGAGAATGCGCCGGTGATTGTAATATCGTATTATCCTGAAACTCTAAAGATAGATAGCAGGGGGCATGCTTCTTTAGAGAGGTATACTAATGGTGTTTTCTCCCTTGTAGTACGTTATGACGAACGTTGGTCGAATTTATATTCCGCGTCTGGTTTTGGGTTAATCGACGGAACTATAATCAAGGGTTAACATCCTCCGTATTTCGAGGAATACCCAACGTCTGTTCTTCTAACGTAATTTGATGGGGGTCCAGCAACTCCGGTAAGTGTAATCTTAAAGGCATTTATAAACTCCATCTTGGGCCACCCATATACTTCTATTGTGTTAGGCAAGGAAGGATTTATCATTTTAAGATTTGGATAAGCATAGGAAAAATAATATGGATCATATGTGGTAGCGAGGGAAACATCTCCTCCTGCCCACTGGTCTATCAGATATCCGGGCTGAACATTCACCATTGCCACTTTAATGAATTTAACAAAACCGCTGGAGTAAAACACTGCAAATCCAGTACTGATCGGTGAAAGAATGAAATCTCCGCAGTTTAGATAGACCGATGCATACTTCCATCCTCCGTGACCGGTGTTCATGGTTATGTGTTTTGTCACGTATTTTGGATAAGAAACCTCAACGTCCAGATTGACGTTCAGTGGCCATTCAGACGGTGTAACTACAAATTTTCCCTGATTGTCCGTGTATCCTGAAATGAATAAAGCACCGTTAGAGAGACGCATCGAGACAAACGCACCAAAAAGCAGGGCACCTGTATGTTCGGAGAAAACCTGAATCTCAATCTTGCTGTCTGATGAAGAGAGGAGGTATTTTAGGGTCAAAGGGTTGGGCTTGTTCTGAATCTTTACATTTAATGAAACGATGTTCTCTTCAACGAGGTTATGGTTGTTATCATAAGCTTTCACAAAAATCCGGCGCGGGCTGTTTGATGCGTTCTCCGTTATATCTACAGCTGTTGAAGCATCTTGACTTTCAGTAAGGATTATTTCTGATGGTGAAACTCCCAGTCCGTTTTCCGCACTGAACACAAGCCGTGCCGATCCGGCATATCCGTTCTTCGGAAAAACCTCAAATTGGAGCTCAGCGGATCCGGTTGCAGGCACATAGTCCAGCGTATCCACCCTCACAAAAGAGCCGTTGTTGGCATATAACGGAATCGAGCTCAGCGTCCTGTATTCGGACTCGGTGATTGTGAACGTCTGAGGAGATATGGAAAGACCATGCACATAGCCGACGCTACCTCCTACGTAATAGTCGCAGAAGTGGATGTAGTACGGCCCGGGAACGTAATATATGCGGTATCCTCCGTTTGTCCAATACCCGGCGCGGTATGTTCTGTAATGCCCGTCGTAGATTATCCTCTCAACCGTGTACCTCACGTTTCTGAGCGCACCGTGGAGTCCCAGCTCCACTCCGCTTGAGGCCGCGAACCCTCTGTTTACGTACTCATTCGGTGAAACCCAGATTCCCGTATAATAGTCGTAATCTCCGCTCCACGAGTATCCTCCAGGAATGTATTCGCGCCTGTAATAGTTCGGGTCGGTCGTAGTCTGGTTCGTGTATATCACGTGCCCTCCAACAAGTCTGACGTTGTACTTTGAACCGTAAACAGTGCTTTCAAGACGATATTCGTAACTTTTATCCACGACCACCTGGGACCACTCCAGCACCGGATCGTGGCTGACTGAAACCGATACATCGAAAGGGTCGTAATCCAGCACCACCGTGTGATGGCGGGAGCCGGAGTTATCAATCCAGCCCTCAACAGAGCTTGATTCAAAACCCCTGAATTCGTGCGTTTTGTTGAATCCGGTGTGGTTCTCGTTAAAGATCAAGGTATACCTGGTGTTTTCGGTCACCGGCGTGAATATGGCAAAGTTTCCGTTCTCGTCGGTATATGTGGAGTGCACGTCTCCGTTCTCCAGAATGCTGACCACCGTGGCGTTTTCTACGCCCAAGCCGCAGTTATCAACAACCGTGCCACTTATCCACTGGAATGGGAAGTCCTTCACGTACTTGAACGACTTATCCGGAACCCCGCCCGCGGGTACCGCAAGCGCGAGCAGCACCGCTGCAGCTATCGCTATCCCTCCCAGCCTCCTCAAATCGTCCGCCTCCAAACCGTTTGAAAGCCTTCTTACCTTTCATAAAATCAAATAAAAATCTGACTGAGCGCTGATAGTCCGTGGACGCTCGGTCGCTCAGGGCGTCTAAAGATTATTACAGCACCGGGTTGAAAATTTAACCGCCGCGCCTGCCATGTGCCCTGGAAGCCCGGCGGCGATGACCTGGGTCCCACCGGGCGCGGTACATTTTCTTAATTGCATTAATTTTGTCAGAACTTGCAGATAATTCAGCACGGCGCGTTTTTCAGAAAGGTATTAAAACAGGCGCCCTAATGAAATCTGATTGCCCAATGGGGTAGTTTGATGATACCTGTATGTGAGCCGAAGCTGGGAACGAAGGAGCTTGAGTACGTCATAGACTGCGTGAAGACAAACTGGATTTCTTCCAAGGGCAAGTACATAGACGAGTTTGAGAGGAGGTTCAGCGAGTACTGCGGCGCGAAATATGGAATAGCGACCTGCAACGGCACAGTGGCCCTTCACCTTGCACTGGCCAGCATGGGGATTGGTCCGGGAGACGAGGTAATATGTCCGAGCTTCACCATGATTGCAACCGCAAACTCGATAACGTACACGGGCGCAAAGCCCGTGCTTGTTGACTCAGAGCGAGAGACCTGGAACATGGATCCATCAAGGATCGAGGAGAAGATCACGGACCGAACTAAGGCCATAATGGTAATGCATACGTACGGCCATCCCGTCGACATGGACCCGGTACTTGACATCGCTGAGAGCCATGGTCTTTATGTGATCGAAGACGCCGCTGAAGCGCACGGCGCGGAGTACAAGGGAAAGAGGGTCGGAGCTCTGGGAGACGCGGGGTGCTTCAGCTTCTACGCCAACAAGATAATCACAAGCGTGACCGGAGATGAACCGCTGATGATTATGGATGAATCGGGCCTTGTGCATGTTACCAGAGCATCTGAGTTCATCGACAGATTCTTCTTGCCCGGTGAAACAGGGGAGGTGCCAATTGAGGGATTCTACGCCCCGGTATTTGATAGGAAAGATCACTCGATGAAATGGTCAAGGATATCCTCCTTGAT
>JAWCLG010000024.1:0-8602 GCA_038851075.1 Hadarchaeales archaeon (SeqCode)
TCTCGATTATCCCGGAAAGATAGCTGCGATCGCGTTCGTCGGGGGCTGCAACTTCAGGTGCGGTTTCTGCTACAACCGTGACCTGGTGCTTGCTCCAGACGCGATTTCTTCCATAAGCGAGAGCGAGGTTCTCAGCTATCTGGAGTCAAAGAGGGACTGGCTCGATGGTCTTGTGATCACTGGGGGTGAACCGACACTTTACAGCGACCTCCCGGACTTTCTGGCTAGGGTTAAATCGCTGGGTTATTCCGTGAAGCTTGACACGAACGGATCCAATCCGGATATGCTGGCGGCGCTCATTGAGAGGCATCTTGTCGACTACGTTGCCCTGGACATAAAGGCGCCACTCGATGACGAAAAATACCATGAGATTGTCGGAAGCCAGTCCAACGGGGTTACGGGAAATGTGAGGAGGAGTGTGGAGATACTGATGTCCGGCAACGTTGATTACGAGTTCAGGACCACGGTCATACCGGAACTCGGCAGAGAGGATCTGCTGAGGATAGCCGAGCAAATCAGGGGTGCTAGACGCTACTACCTGCAGCAGTTCGTGTCTAACGGATCCCATTTGGACGCTAGGTATTCTTCGGAGAAACCCCATCCCATGGAGTTTCTGATCAGTGTGAAGTCCGAGATTGGAGGCCATTTCGGGACCTGTGGAGTGAGGGGGGTAAGACAGAGATGAGCGATATAATAAGGAAGGTAAGAAAACGAGACGGCACTATAGTTGATTTTGATAAGGAGCGAATAACCAACGCGATCTTCGCTGCCGCGAGGGAAGTCGGCGGCAGGGACAGGAGAACCGCAGAGAGACTGGCTGATGAGGTCGTCAGAGTTCTCGAGGAGAAGTACGCGGGGCAGATCCCTGGAGTTGAGGACATCCAGGATATCGTCGAAAAGGTCCTGATAGAGAGGGGTCACGCGAAGACGGCGAAGGCTTACATAGTCTACAGAAAGCAGCACGAGGAACTCAGGAAGATAAAGTCGACTTTCCTCGAGGTGGAGAAGGTCGTAGACGATTATCTGGGAATGAGGGACTGGAGAGTCAGGGAGAACAGCAACATGGATTATTCGCTCTCCGGGCTTCTGTTCCATATAGCAAACTCTGTGATAGCGAACTACACGCTTGACAAGGTTTACCCGATGGAGGTTGCGGCCGCTCACACGAACGGGGACATGCACATTCACGATCTCGGGATGGGCATCTGCGGATATTGCGTAAAGCCGGATGCCCTCATTCTGGGGGACAACAAGCCGATCTCGGAGTACACGCCGGGAGACGCTGTACTCGGAATGAGCGGTTTACAAAAGGTCGCTGAGGTTTTCAACAGAAAATTCTCGGGCAGCATGATCAAGCTGAAAGCGTGCGGAACCCTTCCGCTGGAGGTCACGCCCGAACATCCAATCATGGTGGTTCTTGGAGAATGGTCTGGAAAGTTCAGGCTCGAGGCTCCAAAGTGGCTTCCAGCGTTTGCGATCCAGCCACGCTTCGAACGTAAGCGCACATACCTCGTGCTCCCGAGGATCAGGGGAAGCGATTCAAGGGAGGTTCTGGACTTGACCCCCTTTGCCAGAAAAAGGAGTGCGAGGATAAAGAGCCTGCCGCTTTCTGATGCCACCGCATGGCTCCTGGGGCTATATGTGGCAGAGGGCTACAGCCACGCTGGAAAGGAGTGCAGGACTAGGTTCTGTTTCGGCAAGGGAGAACTCGAACTCATCGAAAGAACGGAAAAAATCCTGAGGGAGCTGGAGCTGAAATACAGAAAAATTACCATGAGGACAGGCGTTCACATAGAGCTCAGGTATTCCACGATTGCGAGGGCGCTGAGGGATTGGTGTGGGAAAAACGCGGCCTCGAAGAGAATCCCCGAGTTCATTCTAGTGCACACCAACAGGGAGATCCTAAAGGCATTTCTGGAGGGCTATGTGGCAGGCGATGGATGCAAACAGGATAGCAGAATATCCGGAAAAAGCTGGCATGGAGAACGGGTGAGGATGTGGACGGCCTCAAGGACCCTCGCCCTTCAGCTCCAACTTCTATGCGCGAGGCTTGGCATCTTCGCGAGCATCTGCCAGGACAAGAGGGAGAGCCGCAGGTCTTTTCAGGGCAGAAAAGTCAATGCCCGCCCCGCCTTCGAGGTTTCCTTCTACACCGGCGGGCCAAAATACGTGAGGATCATGGAGGATTTCATACTGACCCCTCTGCGTGAGGTGGAAGAAACGTTCTACGAGGGGCCCGTGTACAACCTCGAAACTGCGGACCACACATATCTCGTATCAAACTTGGTTGTTCATAACTGTGCGGGTTGGTCCTTGAGCCAGCTTCTCGCTGAGGGATTCAACGGAGTTCCCGGCAAGGTAGCCTCCAAACCCCCGGCCCACTTGGACACTGCACTGCTGCAGATGGCTAATTTTATCGGCAGCCTGCAGAACGAGTGGGCCGGGGCTCAAGCTTTTAATTCAGTGGACACCCTTCTCGCTCCTTTCGTGAGGAAGGACGGGCTGAGCTACAACCAGGTGAAGCAGGCCATTCAAACGTTTGTCTTTAACCTGAACATCGCCTCAAGGTGGGGGGGACAATGTGTTTCGGAAGACACCGAATGCCTGACCTCAAATGGCTGGAAAAAATATCACGAGATAGGGAACGATGACAAAATCGCCACCTTCAACGTGGAGACAGGAGAGATAGAATTTTTAAAGCCGGAAAGAGTGGCGGTGTACGATTACGACGGTTATCTGGTACGCCTTAAAAACAGGGTTCAAGATCAGCTTGTTACCCCAAACCACAAGGTCGTGAGGAAGAAGTTCAACTCCTCCAAATTTGAGCTCATAGAGGCCGAGAGGCTGTTTGAATTCAAGACCCCGGTGCTCATCCCCATCGCGGGAAAGATGAACGGTGGGAAGGAGGTCGATGACGCTCTGGTCCAGCTTTGTGCCTGGGTGATGGCGGAGGGAACGTTTTCTGAAAACAGGGGCAGGGTGTCCATATATCAGTCGGAGAAAAACACGAAAAACTGCGAGGAGATAAGAAAATGTCTGCGCTCCCTCGGGCTCCAGTGGGATGAAACGAAACGCGTGCACGGATTTGGAAAAAACCCATGTATAAGATTCAGGCTCAGCCAGCAGAGCTCCAGATGGATAAAACAGTTCATGAATTCAAAGGAGGTTCCCGAGTTCGTCTGGGAACTGAGCTCCAGACAGATCAGGTCGTTCATAGATACTCTTGTGAAAGGTGACGGGCACGTTGAGAAAAACGGCAGGATTCGCTTCTCCACAAAGTACGAGAAGATAAAAGATCAATTCCAAGCCCTCTGTGTCCTCGCTGGATACGGAACGACAAACCGAAAAAGACAACACAACGGAGTCTGGGAAGTCAACTTGATAAGGAACGACTCAACCTCCATCACCCGCATAGAGAAGGTAAGATACAAGGGAAAGGTATGGTGCCCCACCACAAAAAACGGAACTTTTGTGGCGCGCAGAAACGGAAAGGTGTTCATCACCGGGAACACGCCGTTCACCAATATAACGCTCGATCTAACAGTGCCCGATGATTACAGGGACAAACACGTCGTAATCGGGGGCAAACTTGGCGACGAAACATACGAGGATTACACGGAGGAGATGGAGATGATCAACAGGGCCTTCATAGAGGTAATGATGGAGGGCGACATGAGGGGCCGTCCCTTCACCTTCCCAATCCCGACTTACTCCCTTACGAGGGACTTCGAATGGGACAACGGCATATCCACGGAGCTATTCGAGATGACCGCCAAGTACGGACTGCCCTACTTCCAGAACTTCATAAACAGCGACCTGAGGCCCTCGGATGTGAGGAGCATGTGCTGCCGCCTCAGGCTCGATCTGAGAGAACTCCGCAGGAATGTGACTGGAGGGCTGTTCGGATCCGGTGATTCAACCGGATCTGTTGGGGTGGTGACGATCAACATGCCCAGGCTCGGATATCTTTCGAAGGACGAGGATGAGTTCTTCGACAGGCTTGATTACGTGATGTACCTCGCAAAGCTTTCCCTGGAAGCCAAGAGGGAGATTGTAACAAAAAACATGGAAAACGGCCTCTTGCCGTTCACCAAGAGATACCTTGGAACTCTCGACAGGCACTTCTCCACGATAGGGCTGGTGGGGATGAACGAGGCCCTCCTGAACCTCTTCGGGTATGGAATAGCAAACGAGGAGGGGAAGAAGTTCGCCATCAAGACGCTGAAGTTCATGCTAGAGAGGATTCAGCAGTTCCAGGAGGAGACAGGGCACATATACAACCTCGAGGCCACTCCGGCGGAGGGAGTCTCGTATAGGCTTGCAAGGATCGACAAGAAGAAATATCCCGACATCGCCACGGCTGGGGAGAAGGCGCCTTACTACACGAACTCCACAACCCTTCCTGTGAACAGCGGCATGGACCTCATCTCCGCCCTCAGGCATCAGGAGGAGCTCCAGACGCTCTACACAGGGGGAACCGTATTTCACATGTTCATAGGCGAGAGCCTTGAGGACGGAGAAAGCTGCCGAAACCTTCTCAGGAAGGTCTCACACAAGACCAAGCTACCGTATTTCACGGTCACGCCGACCTATACCATATGCGAGAATCACGGCTTCATGCCTGGAGAGTATCCAATCTGTCCAAGCTGCGGTGGTTCAACCGAGGTATACTCCCGGGTGGTTGGGTACTTCAGGCCTGTGAGGAACTGGAACGCAGGAAAGCAGGAGGAATTCAGGCAGAGAATTGAGTACACCTGAGTTTTACACCGCGTAATCTCCGTCACATGACCCGTTATGGATCATTTCTTCACGGACTGGACGGTCTTGGGCAGAAGTATGTTTCTCGCGAGATCCCTGAAGGCCCTGACTATATTCCCAGTTTTCCTGTACTCCAGAAGAGGCTTGCACATTATAGTCGCCTTGGTGACCTGTTTTGTCTCAGGGATTATCCCAAGTATCTTGCATCCAAGCTTTCTCTCAACCTCCTCCCTGCTGAGCTTTGGCAGGCCCCTCTTCTCCAACGGGCCAAACGAGGGAACCCTGTTCACGACAGCCCCAAGTGTTTTTATGCCAAACAGGTCGATGGCCGTCTTAAGCCGCATGGTATCCGTCAGCGACGGCTCATCCGGATTTACCACCCAGAGGACCTCATCCGCTGTTTTTATGGCGCTCAGATTGTACTTGTTCAGACCCGAAGAGGTGTCCATTACCACATAGTCATAATTCGGTTTCACCCTGTTAATCACGCTCTTCAGCCTTCTCACGTCTGCCTTGAAAAAAGCCTCCAATGACCTTCCGCAGGGGATTATCTCGGTCCCCCCATATATCCGGTAGGTGGCCTTCTCTATTGGCTTCAGGCCGGCAAGAACGTCGTACAGAGTTATTGGTGGCTCATTCAACCCAACGCAGATGTCCAGATTTGGCATCGGCAGATCTGCATCGACAAGAAGGGTCTTTTTGCCAAATTTTGAAAAAGCTATCCCTAAGTTCGCCGCCACAACGCTTTTTCCAGAGCCCCCCTTGCCAGAGGCTAAAGCAATCACCAATCCCATATGACCGTTATAACTATCAAAACTGGACTTAAAAATTATTTGGAAGTCATTCTGGCCTAATTTTACATGGGCGACGATCAATGGGAGTGTCTCTCAGCGACGGCATCAATTTCTGCAAGAGATCCCTTTATCAAATCCCTTTCAGCCCTTGGGCTGAGCAAAACCTCTCTCCTTATTCTTTCCTCCACCGCTATGACCTCCGGGTGCAGGTGGACCCACATCCCAAAGGCCGTCCTTCTGGAGAATATTTCCCTCCTCAACCTCACGAGCACAGGATCGTATGCATCTTCCGGCACTTCCTTTCTCGCGAGAATGCCCATCCCCTCTCTTGCGAGAATCTCATGGGCCTCGAGCGATCCGGCATATGCCATAAACCTCTTGGCATTTTTAAGGTTCGGAGCAAGCCTAGGGGTCACCCAGACATTGCCTCCAACCACCATCACTGTTCTAACCTCAGGATTGACCGGAGGGAGGAGGAAAAAATCATGATCGGCTGCCGGCGTGTATCCATATTGGTTCTGCCACATTCCATTCATCCAGTCCCCCTGGAGCATCATCGCTGCCTCCCCCCTGTTGATCTTGCTCCACTCCGCTCCGAAATCGTACGTGAACGGATGTGGAAGGAAGAACTCATCTGTCAGATCCTTTAAAAGCTCATAGGCATCTACCACCCTTGAGTCCGTCCAGCTAGCTCTGCCCTCCATCAGATCCTGGTAAAACTTGGGCCCAGCCATGCCCAGAAGGAGGTGATTAAACCAGATTGAGTTTCCCCAGCTACTTGCGACCATGGGGGGGACACCCCGCTTTTTGAGCTTTCGACACACCTCCAAGAACTCGCTCCAGGTTTCTGGCGGTTCTATTCCGTGCTTTTTGAACGTCTTGGTTATGTACCACACTGCAAAGGTGTATACCTTTATTGGGGTGGCGATGGCAGATTTACCAACAAGACACTCTTCAACCATCCAGTCGGGAAAAGCGTCATAAAACTTATTTTCTTTCCAGATGTCTGTGATGTCTGCAAGCTTTCTTCCGTCAGCGAGCTCATAAAGTTCAGGCCCAACCTCCCTGGGAAACAGATCGGGAGGATCACGATCTATCCTTGCACCGATCTCCACCCTCAGGCTCTCCCAGGAAAGCTCTTCCGACCTGACCAGAATTCCAGATTTCCTCTCAAAATTCTTGATCATCTTGTTAACGGGGGGAAGCTCTGCTCCAGTCCAACCGTGCAATATCGCGATCTCTCCGCTCCTTTTCTCTGCGGCTTTTCCTCCACGAAAAACCCACGGGGGAGACATGCTAACATCCCGAAAGTTTTCCAGATAAGAAGTCATCTGGAAATGTTATATAGGCATTTGCATGGCCCTCCATTTCCCAGAGGCGTAGTCTATTTACACATGGGGGAACAGAACAGGATTTGATGAGGTCGGAAGTCGAAGGCGTATCCCCCGTGGTGGCAACCGTTCTGTTGATCGGACTCACAATAGTCGGAGTTAGCATTTTGGCCGCATATCTGAGCAGCATTCCGATGCCATCCCAGCCGGCGGCGGCCAGATTAAGGTTTGAAAATCTTGTGGATGGGGCCTCAGGATTCGTGATCGTTCACATGGGCGGCAAGTCCATCCAGAATGCCTTCGATGGCGCCCGCTGGATCAACATGAAGGCAATATTAAACGGGGAACCTGTACCCCTTGAAAACGCGGAGTACAACGGCGGACCTGTGCCCGATGTGGTTGATTTCAAATTCGCTGACAGGCTGCGGCTTCAGGTTGGACTTAGCTCAGGGGACGAGATAACCGTGGTGTGTGTATCAACCGGTGAGACGCTTCAATATGCCATTGTTGGTTAATTTGGGGTCCTCTTTTAAACTTGCCGAGAATACTATATAAATGGGAGATATGTGAACCCCGGCGCCAAAAAAACCAAACGCCGACCGCAGATTATAAAAAGGCCCCACAGAGGCGCTCCCAAGGTAATTCCAGAGAAACCACCGGGGAAGAAGGAAAAACTAGAGGTTACAGAAAAACCGGCCGCTGTTAAAGTGCCCAAGCTTGAGGGCTTTCCATCCTATAATCCATCCACTCACGGACCCCTCGCAACATTTTCCGAGCCGGAGGGACAGGCTCTCCTGGAGAAATACTGGATAGAGGAGCCCTTTGTATTCACTTGTATCCTAGAAAACCCAAAAACAAGGGAACGGCGATACAACCTGGTGGAGCCCCTCCTGAACGAAGCAGGACAGGAGATATTTAAAAACTTGATAAACTATCTAAAGTTCAAGTTTTCACTGGAGGAAGCGATACAGGACAGGGAGAAGGCGCTCTCTTACCATATCTCCGAATTCTTGAGATCAGAGGGCAAGAAGGTCAGCGTGAGGGACGCTTATGCCCTTTTCTACCATGCGAGACGGGAATGCTTCGGTTTCAAGGAAATAGATGCCCTGATGAAGGATCCGGGGATAGAGGACATCTCCTGCAACGGGCTCAATGTTCCGGTTTTCCTCTATCACAGGAAGTATTACAATATCCCAACCAACATAGTTTTCACCGACGAGGACAGGTTGAACAACCTTGTGATAAGCCTGGTTGAGAGATGCGGGAAGATGATCTCGTTTGGAAGGCCCACGGTGGACGCCACGCTGCCCGACGGCTCGAGGCTTCAGGCGACGCTTGGCACGGAGATAACCACAAGGGGGAGCACATTCACGATCAGGAAGTTCGCAAAGGAACCGTTCACTCCAGTACATCTTCTCAGGAACAGGACGTACTCATCGGAAATGCTGGCTTACCTCTGGCTTGCGGTTGAAAACAAGAAAAACGTGATCATAGTTGGAGAAACTGCCTCGGGGAAGACCTCCACGCTGAACGCCCTCAGCCTGTTCATACCTCCGGACGCAAAGATAATCTCACTGGAGGAAACAAGGGAGCTTACCCTTTACCAGCAAAACTGGATTCCCAGCGTCACCAGGGCCACTATAGGGGAGGGGGGAGGCGGAATAACCCTGTACGACCTGCTTCTCCAGGCCATGAGACAGAGGCCGGAATGTCTTATAG
>JAWCLG010000025.1:0-8162 GCA_038851075.1 Hadarchaeales archaeon (SeqCode)
GTCCCCGGAAGACGGCATAAGCACTCCGGATAACACCCCGACATTCAGCTGGACCGCGGTCTCGGACATAAGCTCCCCGGTGACCTATCACCTGCAGGTCGACAACGACCCGGACTTCTCCTCGCCTGAGATTGACCTGACCGGGATACTGGAGAACACGTACACTCCCGCAACCGGGCTGCCGGAGGAGAACTACTCCTGGAAGGTGAGGGCGGTGGACAACGCGGGCAACGAGGGGAGCTGGTCATCGGTGTGGACCTTCCAGATAGACACCGGGCCTCCTCCTGTCCCGGAGATGCTCTCCCCGGCCGGAACAGTTATTGACAACACTCCAACGTTCATATGGGGCGCTGTGACCGATCCGAGCCTCCCGGTGAGATACGACCTTCAGGTGGACAATGACCCTGGCTTCACTTCCCCGGAGATATCTGTGACATATCTGACCAACACCGAGTACACACACTATATGCCGCTTTACGAGGAGATATACTACTGGAGGGTGAGGGCCAGAGACGGAGTCGGAAACGCAAGCCAGTGGTCGACACCCTGGGAGATAACAGTGGACGGGACTCCTCCACGCGCACCGACCCTTGTATATCCGTCATACGGCGAGAACACCAGAGATAACATTCCAAACTTTGACTGGAACCCTGTCAGCGACATGAGCACCCCGGTGGTGTACAGGGTTTACGTTGACGATGACCCCAACTTCACCTCAGTCGACTATGACTCGAACTGGACCACGGACGACTTCTACCAGGTGCCCTCGGAGATGACAGAGGGGGTGTGGTACTGGAAGGTGCAGGCAAAGGACTCGCTGGGTAACGAGGGGGAGAACTCGGCGACGAGCTGGTTCAGGATTGACGTGACTCCCCCCAGCACTAGGCCGTCCCTGATTTCACCGGCAAACGGTGATAACATCACGGACAACACGCCACTGCTCAGCTGGACAGGGGTAACAGACATAAGCTTACCTGTGGTTTATAAAGTGTTCATCGCTGCTGATCCGCAGTTCGAATCACTTGTCTACGAGTCGGAGTGGATATCCGGTACCTCCCATGTGCCTTCTGAAATTCCGGACGGCACGATATACTGGAGGGTCGGCACAAAGGACAACGCCGGCAACATCGGTGAGAACTCCGACGCGCGCTGGTTCCAGCTCGACGCGACACCGCCGGCACCTCCACCGCTTACCTATCCGGACGACGAGGAGGTCATGGAAAACACGCCTGTCCTTGTATGGAGCCAGGTAGGAGATGCTCATCCACCGGTGATGTACCGCTGCCAGGTCTCAAGCGATCCGGACTTTATGACAGTTGACTATGACTCAGGGTGGATTTACGAAAACTCATACGCTCCGCCGGCTCTCTCGAGCGGTGGTTGGTACTGGCGCGTTCAGGCGAGGGACAACTGGAACAACGTCGGCGCGTACTCGACCAGATCCTTCGACATCGGTGTGCCGATCTGGTTCCAGGGCATGATGATTTCTCCGGAGAACACCCCGCAGAACGTGACCATCAACCTGTACTCAAGAGGAAAGCTCTCGTTCCAGATTCATCCGGCTGAAAACGGAGAATTCAGGAAGAAGATATACTCCGGTGCCTACGACCTCGAGGTGGTTCTGTCCAGCATCAGGATAAAGTTCGAAAACCTCCGCTCGTTCGAGAACGGACAGACACATCAGACTTTTGAGAACCTCTTCAGCCTTGACAACTTCCACGTCTCCGTAACTCCGATTAGCGGGACCAAGGCCAGGCTGTTCGCATTCTCGGTTAAGGAAGGTCCGGCACTCTCGGACAATTATGAGAGGGTCACGCTCACCTTCGACTATACTCCATACATTTCAATGATCGACAACGTTTACGCCCTCACATTCTACAGGTGCTCGAACTGGAACTTTGAGACCAGGAGCGGGGACGGAAACTGGACAAGGATGGGGGGAACCGTGAACACCGTGGCGCGGACCCTGACCCTCATGGTCTCAAGTTTCTCAGCGTATGTCGTGGCTGAGGACCAGACCGGGATGTCGCTGGAGGACATAGTGGACCAGCTTCAGGACTCACTGGGCGGCCTGGGCGGCACCGTGGGTGACCTCTCCAAGACGGTCGATGACCTCTCCGGAGCACTCGGATCACTCGGACAGACCGTCACGGGACTGGAGGGCGCAATAGAGGGGCTGGGTGACATCGTTGAAAACCTGCCGCTCAGAGAACCTCTGGTGGTCACACCGAGTTCCGTGTCTATATCGATGTATGAGGGAGAGATATCCAACCTCGTGCTCTCCATAAAGAACAACCTCTCCTCGAGCCAGACCGTTACCGCAAGGATCAGCGACGGAGACGGCATAGATGAATTCATATCTTTTGGCGGAATCCCTGTGACGATCGGACCCGGGGAAACCGGTGCGATCGAGCTCGTGGTCTATGTCCCGATGAACACCCGAACCGCCGTATACTCCGGAACGATCATACTCGAGTCGGAGAACGTGCGGGTCGACGTGCCGACCGCGATACGCGTTCTCGCCAGGAAGAGGAACCTGCTCGACCTCAAGGTAACTCCACTGAACTACGAGGTCTCCCCGGGAGGGGTCCTGCAGGTCGAGGTGTACCTGTACAACATGGGGGACGAGCCAAAGGTGGACACCAACGTGCTGCTGCAGCTCATAGACCCGAGAACCATGGAGAACGTGGCCCAGGTCGGCGAGGCGCTCGCGGTCGAGACAGCCATGACAAAGACGATCCCCATCCCGATCCCTGAACACATAGAGGAAAAGACGTACTACGTCAGGGCGACCGCGGAATACCTGATGGGCGCGGGCAGGAGCGTCCAGGTGGTCTCGGTCGCCAGCGTTGAGGTCAGACGTCCGCCCATCGAGGTAACTTTCTTTGGACTCCCGATCGCCACGCTGATAATCGCGCTCGTCGCGAGCGGGACCTCCGCGCTCGTCGGAGTTATGATATACAGGTGGGAGAAGAAGAAGTCAAAGTCAAAGAAGAGGTTCGAGGAGGTCGTGGCGATGTCAGAGATACCTCAGGAGGGACCGGACTCGGCATGGGTCGGGCACCTCGCGGAGACAAGGCGCAAGGCATTCGTGAACCTGGACGACCTGAAGATGCACGTCATGATAGCCGGAGCGACAGGGTCTGGCAAGACGATAACCGCACAGACCATCGTGGAGGAGGCGCTCCTGCACGGAAAGAACGTGATAGTGTTCGACCCGACCGCGCAGTGGACCGGATTCCTCAGGAAGTGCAGGGAGAAGACGATGCTGAAGCACTACGGCAGGTTCGGGATGAGCGAGTCCGATGCCAGAGGGTTCCCGGGCAGGATAAAGATGATACGGGATCCGAGGGAGCGGGTGAACATGAAGGAGCTTCTCGGAGAGGAGATGAGGGGCAAGATAACGATATTCCTGCTCGAGGGGCTGGAGCCGGGAGACATGGACATATTTGTCGCGAACACCATCCAGGACGTGTTCAGATCGCAGCCCGCGGAGAGCGAGAAGCTGAAGATCCTGATAGTGTATGACGAGCTTCACAGGCTGCTGCCCAGGTTCGGAGGAACCGGAGGAGGGATACTACACATAGAGCGCGGTATCAGGGAGTTCAGAAAGTGGGGAATCGGACTGGTGCTCAGCTCGCAGGTCGTCTCGGACTTCGAGAAGGAGATAAGGGCTAACATCAGGACGCAGATTCAGATGTGGACCAGGGATGAGGAGGAGCTGGCGAGGATAACCGAAAAATTCGGAGTCGAGCACATGCAATCGATATCGAAGGCCCCCGTCGGATACGGCATGATAGTGAACTCCGACTACAACCGCGGCAGACCGTACTACGTGAACTTCAGACCGATCCTTCACCAGGTATCCAGACTCACGCCTGACGAGCTCAAGCGCTACTACGAGGCTGACGAACGCGTTGAGGACGTGAAGTTCAAGGTCAGAAAACTCGAGGAGAAGGGAGTCGACACGTTTGACGTCAGGGTCGAGCTGGACCTCGCGGAGAAGAAACTTGAAGAGGGTGCCTTCGACATGGTTGACCTCTACCTGGAGTCCCTCGAGCCGGGCGTCGAGAGGCTGTGCGAGAAGCATGGGCTCAAGGGAATAAAGCGGGAAAGAGGGATGATCACGGAAGCCGAGCTGAAGAAAGCCGAAATGGAGGCGATCGAAGAGCGCAAGGAGGTTGAGGAGGAGGAAAAGGAAAAGCCGCCCGAGATAGTTGAGGCCTACCGCGAGATACTCGCCCCGGCCGCGGAGATCATGAAGGTCAAGGAGAAGATCAAACCGTTCGAGAAGAAAAAACAGGGGCGAAAAATGGGTTCGGCTGTAGAGACCGCTAAAAAGACAAACGTGCCGACCAGAGGGGCCGCATCGAAAAAAACCGGAAAGAAAAAGGCGGGCGGCAAAAAGATAAAGAAACAAAAGAGGGATAGGTAAAAACGTGAAACACCAGCCCAGAGGTCAGAAATAATGCCGGCCAGCCGCAAAGCATCTGCTCCAAAGAGGGATCTCGCAGCCGACATAGATCGCATCAGCGCGCAAATCGAGGCGCTCATGAAGCTGAGGGAAACCCTCGACGCCAGATTTTCCGCGGTGAGCGAGAAGATCGGTGAAATCAGGTCTATGGTTCTCACGCAGGAAAAGGACAGCTCGGAACTCAAGAAGAGAGTGGAAAAGGCTGTGAGCATGGTGGAGGAAACCCACCCCGAGAGCCTGTACACGGAATTCAAGAAGAAGGAGGCCGAGATAAGCGTTCTAAAGGACAGAATAGCATCGACTGAGGAGCTTCTGAAGACGCTGATGGCTGATCTCAAGGATCTCAGAAGAACGGTCAGCGAGTTCAGGGGCATAGAGGGGCTGATAAACCTCAGCAAAGACATAAGGGCTGACCTGAAATCTCTTCAGAAGACCAAGGCCGAGATGGAGAAGTACGCAGATAAGGTTGTGAACATATTTGTCGAAGTTCAGCGCAGATTCAAGGAGCTGGCCAAGCTTGTCGTAAGGGTCGACTCACAGGGAGAGAGCCTGAAGTCGATCGGGAAGGGTCTCAGCTCGCTGGAGATCAGGATGAACGACATGGTCACCAAGATTGATCTCGAAAAGACATCCGTGGAGATAGAAAAGACGAAGAAGTGGATTGAGGAGATCAGACAGAGGATGACCGCCATGGAGGCTGAAACGAAGAGCTTCAGGAAGATGCTGGAGGACCTGTCCAAGGGTGCGTCCGGAGAATCCGTTGCGAAGTACTTCACAAATCTGCAGGGGCTGGAGTCGAGAATAAATGAACTCGAGAGGAGAATGAGAGCCGCCGAACAGAGAGGAGAAACGCAGGTTCTACGGGCAAAGATGGAAGAGCCTGAGCAAAAGCTAACCGCTGAGAAAGAAGAGCAGTTAAAGATCAAAAAACCGGAGCGAGAAAAGGAAGAGCTCTGGTGAACTCAACCCACAGGTTTCTGGAAGCAACATCTAAATACATCAGAGAAAAAATATCAACGGGTGTAATAGCATTAGAACGATTCTAATGCGCGGCATCTGCGACCCCCAGAAAGGTGCCTGCGCTGTAAAGTTTTTCCACCGCATGGGGAAAACGTCTGGAAAAGGCGGTGCGGAAAAGATAACCCTGCTGCACGGATGGACGGGTGCCGAGCTCCCGCCGATAAACGCCATGATCAGGAGTTTCGAGAGAAAACACGGCATACGCGTTGAGTCACAAGACATGTCCTGGGAGAGCCTGCGCGTGGAGATAGGGTCAAGAATAGAGTACGACCCGCCGGACATTTTCCCGAGAGAAGTGGGGCCCGAACTGTATGAGCTGTCAAACAGAGAGCTGCTCGCCGACATCACAGACACCTGGTCAGAGAGCAGGTTCCACGATGCCTTTCCCGACTGGATAACGGAGATGTGCATCAGGCGGAAAAAGGCGATTGCGGTTCCGGTCAAGCTCTACACTTTCGCGGTATGGTACCTCAGGAGAACTTTTGAAAGATACGGGGTCTCTCCTCCGGAAACCTGGGACGAATTCATCGAACTTTGCAGAACTCTGAAAAGAAAAGGGATCTACCCGGTGGTGGCGAGCGGATGGGGAAATTCAATATGGATCAACCATATTCTGCCCGGAGTCGCGGGAGCAAAGTTCTACCAGAAGCTGATGGACGGGGAGGAAAGCTGGACGGATAGCAGGGTGATCGAATCCTACGAGCTGCTCAGGGACCTGACCAGCAGCTTCTTCCTACCACATCCTTTCGCGTACGACTTCGACAAGGAGTGGGAAAAGCTAAACAGGGGGGAAGCGGCCATGATGCTTCAGGGCGACTGGGTCAACGGCATGTGGCAGAACCAGTTCGGATACAGCCCGGGAAGAAGTTACGACTTCTTTCTGCTCCCTCCGCCCAATCCGGAGAACAGACCCACGATGGTTGTCGGCGGAAACGTGTGGGTCGCGCCAGCTCTGGCAGGGAACCTGAGAGGTGCAAAAACTTTTCTTGGATACGCAGGATCGCTTGATGCGCACGAAATACTCGCAAGAGAAGGAATGGGAATCCTGGCGAGAAAAGAGGTTCCGGAGAGCGCGTACGACACGGTCCTCGTCAGACTGAGGAGGGAACTGTTCTCACGCAGGACGGTCTTCGGCATGCAGGTTTTTATGCCTCACAGGGCGCTAGCAGCAGAGGAAAAGGTAAGGCGGGAAACCGTGATAAATCCGAGAATCAGCTCAAATGAAATAAAAGAGCTTCTCGGAAACGTGGGGATGGCATCAAAAAGCGAATAGCATGGGGGGGGCCGGCGGGGATCGTGAATGTGAAAGATTAAGTGTACTCGATTCTCTGCCTGAATTCCTCCTGCTTGCCGGCGTTCCAGTTCCTGACTGGTCTAAAGTATCCAACCACCCTGGAGTAGACCTCAGTCGAACCTCCGCAGCTCGGGCATACAGGATATTCCCCAGGCATGAAGCCGTGGTTCTCGCATATCGTGTACGTCGGGGTTGCTGTGAAGTACGGAAGTCTGGTCTTGTGAGCCACTTTTTTGATCAAGTTCTTACAGCTCTCCCCGTCCTCAAGACTCTCGCCGATGAACATGTGGAAAACTGTTCCTCCGGTGTAGAGCGTCTGGAGCTCCTCCTGATGCTGAAGTGCGGAGATCAGGTCCATGCCGCTGTTAACCGGCAGAGTTGTGGAGTTAGTGTAGTAAGGCGTTCTCTCCCCGGCGGTGATGATGTCGGGATACTTCTTCTTGTCTATCTTCGCAAGCCTGTAAGAGACTCCCTCCGCTGGTGTGGCCTCGAGGTTGTAGATGTGCCCGGTTTCTTCCTGGAAATGCATTATTCGCTCCAGCATGAACCGCAGAGTCTTCACGGCAAATTTCTTCCCCTCCTCAGTAGCTATTCCGAATCCGAAGAGGTTCAGCAGCGCCTCATTCATTCCAACGAGCCCTATCGTTGAGAAATGACGGTCGAGCGTTCCAAGATATCTTTTGGTGAAAGGCAAAAGTCCGCTTTCCATGTTTTTGTTGACCATTTCCCGCTTGGCCTCCAGCGATATCTTCGCGAGGTACATCATGTAATCAAGCTTGTCGAAGAACTCATCCTCATCCTTCGATAGGTATCCAAGCCTAGGCATATTGATAGTCACCACCCCGACAGATCCGGTTGAATCGCCAGATCCGAACAGCCCGCCTGTCACGTTTCTGCGGAGCTCCCTCAGATCCAGCCTCAGACGGCAACACATGCTCCTGACGTCAGAAGGTCTCAGATCGCTGTTTATGAAGTTCTGGAAGTAAGGCAGTCCGTACTTGGCTGTCATTTCAAAGAGCTCCGTGGAAATCCCGTTGTCCCACTCGAAGTCCTTTGTCAGCGAGTAAGTCGGAATCGGAAAAGTGAAAGGCCTTCCCCTCATATCGCCATCCATCATGACTTCTATGAAGGCCCTGTTTATCATCTCCATCTCCTCGGCGTAATCCTCGTATGTTTCATCGCCGAGCCTGCCGCCGATTATGGCGTGTTTGTCTCTGTAATCATCGGGCACTGTTAGATCGAGCGTTATATTGGTGAACGGAGTCTGTCCCCCCCACCTTGAGGCGATGTTCAGGTTAAAGACAAACGTTTGAATGGCCTGCTTCACCTGGTTGTAGCTCAGCCCGTCCTTCCTCACGAAAGGAGCGAGAAGGG
>JAWCLG010000026.1:0-7440 GCA_038851075.1 Hadarchaeales archaeon (SeqCode)
CGCGATGATGTCAAGTCCTCCCTCAAAGGGCGAGTCCTCCCTCTCGAGAACCAGCCTTCCTATTCCTCCTGGAGAGAGCTCGCTGAATATCTCGCTGAAATGCCTTGATATCTCGTTGAAGGTCCTCATGAAGACCTCCTTCTTCTTCTCATCTATCTCGCGCATGAAGTTGAGAATAGACTCCTTTTCGGCCACCAGCTTGTCGTACCTTGCCTTCTCCGCCGCGTGCCTCCTCTCCTCCTCCCTGTAGTCCTTTATCGCGCGGTAGTTCACCTCCCCGAACGACCTTATCTCCTCCTCTATCTCCTGGGCCCTGCGCTCCATGTACTTCAAGTCCGCACCCTCCGGCACCGACGGCTCAGCCTTCAGCCTCTTCAGCTCCTCCCTGATCCCCTGAAGCTCCCCCTCACACGATTTCTTCTGAAATATCAGCTCCTGATTCCCGGACTCCTCCTCCCGTATCCTTGCCTCCAGCTCCCTTATCCTTCCCCCCAACCCGTTTGCCTTTGCCCTGATCCTCTCCCTCTCCGCGCGGAGCCTCTCTATGGACGCCCTCACCCCCGCCTCCTCCTTCTCCCATCTTTTCTCGATCTCCCGGGCCTCCTTCAGCCTCTCCTCGAGCTCCTCCACCTGCCCCTGTATCTCCCTCAGCGTCATCACCACCCCGGCGCGCTCCTCCCTGAGCTCCTGCAGGGACCGATCTGCGCCGGATGCCGCAGAACTGACCGAAAGGGTTCTCTCGAGACGCTCGAGCACGGAGGCGATCTCCTCCAATATTGCCCTGACTTCGGCCGCGGCGGCTGCCAGCCTGCGCGGGTCGCCCTCCGTTGACCCCATGAGCTCCCTGAATTTCCCGTGCAGCTCCCTGAAACTGGAGATCAGCTCCCCGGCGCTGGGCTCGCTCTGGGAGGCCTTTGATATGAGCTCATCCATCCTCCCGAGTTTCTTCTCGAGCTCAGACCTTCTCCCGAGTGTCGAGTTTATAAGGCGCTCAACGGCCGCTATGTTTGCGCGGGCGCTTCTGACCTCCTCTATTGCGCGATCGCTCTGCCTCCTCCCTATTTCCTCCTCCAGCTCCTCCATTCTTTTCCTTAATTCCTCCTCCTCCCTCCTCAGCCCGTCCGCCCTCCCCCGCATGCCCGATATGCGCTCCTCCAGCCTCTTCTGCTTTTCACCGATCGCCGATATTCTCTCCTCAAGCTTTTTCGCCCTCAGCACGGCCATCGCGCCCCTCAGCCCCTCGAGCTCCGCGGTCAACACCTTGCACCTCATCGCGATCTCCCTCTGCCCCCTCAGCTCCTCCATCCTCCTCGATATCTCACCGAGCACGGAGCCAACCGTTGTAAGGTTCCTCTCCACCTTGGAGAGCTCCTCGACCGCTTTCGCCTTCTTCTCATCGTACTCGGCTATGCCCGCCATCTCATCTATGACGAGCCTCCTCTCCAGGGGGCTCATCTTCACGAAAAACCCAACGTCCCCCTGCATGACGAAGTTGTAGCCGCCGGGGCTTGCCATGATCGGAGCGAGGAGATCGAGAATCTCCTGCCTGCTCACGCGCCTCTCGTTTATCCTGTACACGCACTTTCCGGATCTGTTCACCCACCTGGACACGACGACCTCCTTATTCGCGATCGGTATCTTGCCGTCCTCATTGTTGAAGTGGATTGAAACCTCGGCAAAGGGCGCGGGACGCTGTCCGTCCCCTCCCCTGAAGAGAAGGTCTGAGAACCTCTCGGCCCTCATGGTCTTGGCGCTCATCTCCCCTAGAACGAAGCAGAGCGCGTCCACGATGTTGCTCTTTCCGTTCCCGTTTGGCCCCACGATCGCGGTCAGTCCCCTGGAAAGAGGTATCGTGACCTTGGAGTTCCCAAACGACTTGAAACCCCTCATCTCAATTTTCGATATGTACGGCACGTTTTGACCCCGGGCGAGCTATTCACCCCTGCCTCCCCGGAACGTGCCTCCGATAAACTTCTGTCACATGTATCTTAAATTTCTTTCTGGGAAAGAGGGTTTGATAGAATAATTCGAAATTACGCAGGAAAAGCCTCTGACTCGGCTTAGAGATGGCATGGCTCATCATTCTACTCCTCCTTTTTAGCAATAAGAGAAACCAAAAAGTTAGGATCGCCAACGCTGCAAATCCGATTGCGGCCACAAACATTCGCCAGTCAATCACGGTCGGTGCGGATCGAGTACGTACTCTCCGGCGGCACATATGCCATTTGAACCCCATGCACTAACCCCAAGCAAAAAAAGCTAATGCCAAGAAAATTCCTGACATTATCTTCAACTTTTTAAGAACGCCATAAAAATCAGCTCATTTTCCTGTAGTGTACCTCAAGGTAGAAACTCACCGGTGGGCTGCCGTACGCGCCCTCCCATGTTCCGGAGATCACCCACCTGTTGTCCTTTAACTCCTTCTTGAGGCTGGGCAACTCGGTGTAGTCCTTGAGCTGGACTTTCGCCGTGGTGAATATGCTGAATGTGTCGTCCTTGTACCATTCCCTCTGTGGGGGGGAGCGTCCAACGGGGGCAGGCACATCGGTGGAGGGCATGTATCCCTCAGGAAGCACAAGGGTGAATGTCAGGCTTCTGCATCCAATGCGACTCCACCACGTTGAGCTTCCCATCGGCTGAGCGCTGTGGTAGACGTAGAAGCAGAAGTTGATGTTCTCGTTGTCCTGGTGGATTAGAGGAATACCCCTCTCGAGCAAGTAATTATCCAATGTCAAAGCACGAACCCAAAAAGAGCATAAAACCTCTTCATTTTCGCGCGTGCAATTCTCCAAAAAACACCTGTATTGAACAAAAATTTCATTCATTAAATCTTCTGGCGTGTTTGTGGTATTCTCTGACAGAGTTAGATATGCTACCCCCATTTTAAAGCTCTGTCCCTTTTCATTTATATTTTCAGGAAGAATTAAATCCATGGCTATTTCACATCGTTTTTCTTTTTCAGATGTATTGGATATGGATCTTGAAAGAGAGTAAACTGCCAAAACGCTTGCTGTTATCAATGCAATTATGATCCAGACCTTATTTTTCGTGCTCATAACATCACGTTGAAATTATCAAAGCGCTGATTTTTTCACATACTTTTTCATCTGCTGTTCTGTAGCTTAATTTTAGTCTCACAGTGTAGTCGTGTGAGGAGGCCGCACCCCTCACCCTCAGCCTCGCCTGGGCGCTCTCCCCCGGAGCCAGCCTGCTCGGGAGGCCCACCACCTCAACCTCCGGAATTCCTCCAGTGTCGATCACCTCGACCCTGAAGTCCTGCACGATGTAATATGTTCCATCAAAAGTCCCAAACGGGGCCTTGTTGACCATGTTAAGTATGGATTCTCCGTTGCCGTTGCCATCCACGTTCACCGTCACAGTCCAGTCAGATATGCCAACCATGTACTTCAAAGTAGCCATCCTGTCCGAGGCGAGGACATTGACGTTTGCGGGAGAAATCTCAATGCACACATTTCCGATCCAGCCCTGCCTCAAGTATATATCCGCGTCGTTGAACGTTCCCTGCGGCTCCACGTGTATCCACTCTCCATCTATGCATAACTCGTTAAAAGCGTGGATATTTGGAATAAGCATGTATCTGACTGGAAGCCCTAACGCCCTGGCGCAGGATATATATGCCGAGGTGAAGTCGCTGCAGTCTCCCGCCGGACGACCGGCCGGATTCAGTCCGTTGAGGTTGAGGATGGTGAGGTCGTCCCAGTGGTCACAGTTTTTGGAGTCATAGTATATGTAATCCCCGATGAGATGAGCCAGAGCCTCGGCGGTGGAAATCCTCTCGCGCTGTCCGGAAACCGGATTGGGCTTGAGCCTTCCATCTGGATCATTTGACGCGTACTCCCTCGAAAAGACAAATTCCAATATCTCCTTGGAGAACGGATGAAGTGCGGTGGAGGACCAGAACCCGTCATGAAAGGTTGTGGTCGCGCTGTAATGCCATTCTGCTACATCGTTCTCCGCCGGGAACACGGCGTAAAACCTGTAGCTGGTGGCATCGAATACCATCCCGGAGCTCGCATCGGATACCGAAACCCTCAGCTCGTATTCACCGATGGACTCCAGCCTCCCGGAGAAGGTGTGCGTGAAATTGTCCCCTCCATAGACCTCCGAGGTCATGAGGGTCCGACCTCCCTGCATCACTGCGGCAGAGGAGATGAGCCGGAATCCCGGAAAGTTTGCTGCCGTCACTCTGAAAGCCGGGCTCTGTCCGACGTAATACGCGTACGCTGCCTCCCCTCCAAACGCCGAGTCGTATCTCCTCCCCACGTTCAGCGGATATATCCGGGTTATCTCCACGCCCGCCTGGACGTCGATGTTGAGCGCGAGTCTCTCGAACGCGCTCCTCCCCCCTCCACTTGCCCAGACCCTCATGATATGGCTCCCCTCTCCGATGCTCCAGTTGTCCCTGCACGTCATCCTCAGCACGGACCTTCCCCTCTCCGAGCTCAGGAGGACCGTCTGGGGCTCGAACCACGCGTTCAGCCATGCTGGAGCCCCGCTCACGCTCAGGCTCACCGGTCCGTCGTATCCGCCCGCCGAGATGTAAACAGGGACCTCCACCACCTCGGGCTCCGAGACCCAGCGATCTTCGCTGGTCCGCTCCCTCCACCTCTCACCGATAAGGTACTCCCTGGTGACGGTCGAATAAACCGGCTCCCACACAGCCCACCTCGTGACGGAGGTGTAGCGGTTCTCCTTCACAGGGACCGGATTTACGTACCTGGTTCCGGATGGAGGGGAGGAGTACTCCTGTACCGTGACGTACTTCTGCCCGGTCTGCCTCCATTTCCTGAGGTATCTGTAGTAGCCTATGTAGTTCGAGTATGTCGGAGTTGCCGATCTGACCCACTTGTATCCAAACCAGAGACCGTCCGAGTCGCCCCCGTCAGCCCACTTTTCATTGTACTCCGACAGGGAGACCCACTTGCTCTCGTAGTACTTCGAAAGCCCTCCCCAGTCCTCCACGTAAAGGTACAGGTTGTATCCCGTCAGGGTGCAGTATGAACTTCTGTAGTACCAGTATTTGTAGTCGCCGTTTGGGCCAACCCATCCTGTCTGCCATGAGTCGTAGGTTGAGCTGGATACGTTTGAGGCGTGATAGTCACCGGATGGATCCCTGACCCACTCCTCAACCTCAACCGTGACGTTGTACCCGACCACCACCTCGCAGCGCTGGTACGATGTCTCGGTCGTCACCCTGTATCCGCCTGCTGAGTAGCTACCAGCCGCAGCTGACGACTCAAGCTCAACGATCTTTTTCCAGCCGGTCTGCTCCGTAACTGTCCTGTTCTCATAAACCGGAGTGTGTCCCCTGGACTCTATCTCCATGACCCTTGATGATGCGCTCTCGGCAGGGATGGGCTCCGGATACCTCTCCATCCTCTCGACCTCGCCCACGAACCTCTCAAACCTCCTGACAACAGTGACCTCGTTATCTGCAAGGCATATCGAGAGGGAGCCTGGCGAAAGCCTCTCGAGCCTCAGGCTCAGAAATGGGTGCTCGTCCCCGTAGAAAGATCCGCTCATGTGCAGTGTGGAATATCCGGGTGAGTACACGGTGAGCTGGAAGAAGTGCTCACCGTTATCGAGGAGGTCGCTCACCGGAAGCACGACCTGCCAGGGATCTGACCCGGACGCCTGAAGTCCCTCTGCAGACCTGATCAGCTCCATGTTCTCGTCCCATATCCAGTAGCTGTACACCCCGGATGAAAACTCTATCCTGAAGTAGATCGCAGTTGAGTGTATCTCTCCCTCCATGAGGAAGTTGTCAACCCTCATCCCCGTTTCAGAGTCCAGGACCTCAGCCCTGATCTCCTTCAGGATGGTGTACTCGAATCCGCTGCCTCCGGCGAAATGAAGCTGGGAGAGGATGATCACCATGGCCAGCACAAAAGCCGGCCATGATTTTCCTAGAGCGTGGAATTTCATTGATCTCACCCTTCAATGACGTCATGCGCGGAAGAAAAAATATAAAATTATGTGCCAATTTTGGGAAAATTTTGACGATCGTTCGTGGTATTAAAATAGAGCATTTCGCCCAAGCTTTCAGGGGGCGCACAACGCTCACCGCCGCGTTACAACTAGTGGCTGAACCCCGACACCATCTTCGCTCATATTACCTTCGAAATAAGCTTCAGGGATTCCTCCGGCTTGGGACCTATCGGCGACCCTATGACAATGCTCTTGATCCCGATCTTCCGGAGCTCCTCCAGTCTCCTCTCAAGGACATCCGGAGTCCCCGCAACCGAAAAACCGTCTATGATCCTGTCGGTCACGGCCTCCCTTGCCCTGGACAGATCCCCTGCCCTCAAGAACCCCCTTATCCTCTCAACGTCCCCCTCGGACACGCCCTGTCTCTCCAGCGATTGCCTGGGTGCAGATGCCGCCACGAACGCAGCCACGCCCCTCACCGCCCTTCTCGCCCTTTCTTCATCCCGGTCAACGGACACTCCCATGTAAGCAACTGCGTCAAGGTCCCTTCTCGACTTACCGCCGGATGAGATGTATTTGAGACATTCCCTGATGTCATCCGGGTGGGACGCATTTATCAGGGCACCGTCAGCTAGGGAACCGGCGAGCTCGAGCATCCTCCTCTTCCTCCCTCCGATGTATATGGGGATCTTGGTGGAGGGCGGGAACCTCAGCTTTGCCCCGCTGCAATTGAAACGCTTCCCCCTGAAGTCCACCCTCTTCCCCCTCAACAGCTCCCTCATTATCCTCACGGCCTCGCCCACCGCGGTAACCGGGTCCTCCTGGTTCACCCCGACAGTGCTGAGGAAGAACGGATCTCCAGCGGATATCCCCAGCATCGCCCTTCCCCCGGAGAACTCGTTCAGCGTGGCCACGGCCGCAGCAGTGACCGCGGGATGCACGAGGTAGGGATTTGTGACCCCCGGACCCAGCCTCACGGTTTTTGTCCTCGTGGCAAGAATCGGCAGCACTGAATGGACATACCAGTTGTGGTAGTGATCGCACACCCATATCTCCCTGAATCTCAATCTCTCGGCAAGCTTCGCCAGCCCGACCATTCGATCTATCCCATAATACGGGACGAATTCCACGCCGAACTTCAGGCTCATCCCCAGAAGATTTAGGCTGGAGAGGTTAATAACGGGTGGTGCAGCGATGGAGGTAATGCCAGTTCCAGGCATCCCCATGATAAGGAGGGGCGACGACCTGGGCAGGATTATAGGTGAAGCCATAGAAAGGGCCGGGCTGGAACTCAGAGCAGGCGATGTCGTGGTCGTGGCCCAGAAGGTGGTCTCAAAGGCAGAGGGCAGGGCCGTGAACCTCAAGCGGGTGCGTCCGAGCGCCGGGGCAGTTGAGCTTGCCAGGGCTCTGGGAAAGGACCCGAGGGAGGTGGAGGTCATCCTCAGGGAATCCCGGGAGATAGTGAGGCTCAGGCACGTGATCATCTCCAGG
>JAWCLG010000027.1:0-5235 GCA_038851075.1 Hadarchaeales archaeon (SeqCode)
CCTCCCCGTTGAAGGCGGTTTGCCATCCATTTTATATGCCCTGCGCAAGATTTATATACGGGCTGTGAAAATTGCTTATAAATTTTTCGGAGGAGGGCGCTTGACGACCGGAACCGTCCTCAGGGTCTCCAGAAGGGGCATCCTGGTCAGGGCATCCCAGGCGCCTAAGATCGGGCAGGACGTCTTCGCGGGGAAGAGGAAGCGTGTTGGCACGGTTTCGGAGATGTTCGGTCCGGTAGCCTCGCCGTATGTTGTGGTCAAGCCGGCCTCAGGGCTCTCAGCAAAGGAAGTTGAGGGGTTGGTCGGCTCGAATGTGATGATGGGGGAGGAAACGTGGAAGAGGAAGAAAAGCCGGTAAAGCAGAAGGCCTGTCCCGAGTGCGGCAGCAACAAGCTCGTTAGGGACTACGAGAGGGCGGAGCTTGTCTGTGCGGGATGCGGTTACGTCATACACGACAAGATAATGGACATGGGGCCGGAGTGGAGGGCCTTCGACCAGGAGCAGCGCGACAGAAGGGGAAGGGTCGGCGCCCCCATGACGCTGAGCGTGGATCATGCGGAACCGATAGTCTTGCTGAAAGAAGGCAGGGTCTGGACCATGAAGATCGGAGAATTCATAGATCAGGTGATGGCCTCGGCAGACGTGGTCAAAAAGGAAAATATGGAGATGGCTAGGGTGAGCGGGTATTGTACCCTTGCCGTGGACGACGATTATCGCGTGGTGTTCAAACCGATCACTCATGTAACTCGCCACACCGTTGAGGAGCTTTACGAGGTCACGCTGGAAACAAACAGAAGGATACGTGTAACCGATAGGCATTGCCTCTACACGGTCAAAAACGAGGAAATAGTTCCAGTTGAAGTGCGATCCCTAAAAAAAGGAGACTTCATTGCGGTGCCAAAGTCGATTCCAAATTCCCCCCGGCCGATCGACAAAATAAATCTTGTCGAGGAGCTGCTGAAGCTCCCCAATGAGGAGAAGGAGGATCTGCTGGTAAGGTTGGGCGGCGTTTCTGTGGAAATTCCGCTCTCAGAGGCGTCAGGAGCGGCACTAGGCAGTTTGGTTGGCTCAGAAATACTGCTACGTGGCGGTAAGTACTCTTTGCCCTGCGAGATACCGCTTGATGAGAAAATGGCTAGGCTTCTTGGCTTTTACGTGAGCGAGGGATGCATCTCAAAGGATAGGGACGTCGTGTTTTCCTTTGGTCCACACGAGGGAGAGCTCATTGAGGAAACATGTGAGATCTTGGAATGCCTAGGGTTTAGACCGAGGGTAGTCCCTCAGGATCACGGGATCCAAGTAGCGGTCTCCAGCAAGCTCCTCGTTCGCCTGATAAAATCTCTGGGGGCTGGAGCGGCAGCACATGAGAAGAGAGTGCCATCCGTCATCTTTTCGGCGCCGGAGGACATTAAGATGGAATTTCTGCGTGCGTACGTGCGCGGAGACGGGTGCGTTTATTTCAAAGAGGAAGGAAAACCCGAGTGGAGGCCGATTACGCATGTTTATACCACATCTGCAAACGGGAATTTGAGCAACGATATAATCCTGCTTTACCTTCAGCTGGGTGCGTTTGCTGGTTATATTGAGGAGAGAATCCCGGCGCACACGATCAGCAAAACCGGGCAGGTGCTGTCGGAGTCTCTTGCCACAGGCACTAGGCTCACAAATCCAGATGCCGCTTATTCGCTTGGGTTCATCAGCCTGCTGAGGTCTCGTTGGCGGAAGGGGGCAATTGAGGATTTGATTCCGGCACCAGAAAAGTATGCCAAGCTCTGGAAATCCAGAAAGAGGATAAGAATCAACAGATCGTTTGCAAAGAAGATCGCTGAAAAATTTGGCGACCATAAGCTGCTCAGGCTTGCCGAGTCAGATTTAGCCTTTTTGAGGGTCAAAAGTGTGAGAAAGGTTAAGCCCACGACGGGTTATGCTTACGACCTGACCGTGCCAGAGTGTAAGAACTTTATCGCAGGACGCGGCTGGCTACTTGCGTTCGATACTATCCACGATAAAGGACTCTCAACGATGATCGACTGGCGCGACCGGGACTTTCACGGAAAGGACCTGACTCCCAAGAGGCGCGCCCAGATCTATCGCCTTAGAAAGTGGCAGCGCAGGATAAGGGTCTCAGACGCTACTGAGCGCAACCTCGCGTTTGCGCTTTCCGAGATAGATCGAATGTCCTCGCACCTCGCGCTGCCCAGGAACGTGAGGGAGGCGGCCGCGCTGATATACAGGAAGGCAGTTGAGGAGCGCCTGATACGAGGCAGATCGATAGAGGGGGTGGCGGCCGCGGCGCTGTACGCGGCGTGCAGGGAGTGCAAGGTGCCGCGCACCCTCGATGAAATAGCCGACGTCTCACGGGTTAGCAAGAAGGAGATAGGCCGGAGCTACAGGTTCATCGCCAGGGAGCTCCTGATCCACCTCAGACCCACCAGCCCCATCGACTACATACCGAGGTTCGGATCTGAGCTGGGTCTGAGCGGGGAGGTGCAGTCCAAGGCGATAGAGCTGCTGAAGGAAGCCATGAAGAAAGGTTTGACTTCCGGGCGGGGTCCGACGGGGGTTGCTGCGGCTGCGATCTACATAGCGAGCGTGCTCTGCGGGGAGCGCAGGACTCAGAGGGATGTCGCTGATGTTGCGAGGGTTACGGAAGTCACCGTGCGTAACCGATATAAAGAACTCTGTGAAAAGCTTGGATTGGATGTAGAGCTTTAAATTTTACTTATTTTTAGAAAAAAAGACATATTTTTGTTTTTTAAATCCAATTTGTTTCCGGTGACCTCTCTCCCCAACCGGCTTAAAGCGGATAGCAAAAGTAGCTCGAAAGGTGATAAGTTGGCCAATGACATCAAAGAGGAATTATATGTTGACGTGTTACAGATGATGCCAAACGAGATTTCGGGGAGAAAAGTTGTTGCCGAAGATATAGGCGGTAAGGTTGTTTTATATTTGCCTCCGCCCAAAAATTTCGGCGGAGGCAGGGAATCTAAGAAAATCACTATAAACAGAAGAGTGTTGCTTGATAGTCTCTTCTTTGAAGGACTTGGGTTGTGGCAGGGTGAGGGAGGTAAAGGAAAAGGGATCTATTTTTGTAACTCAAATCCGCAAATACTATGCCATTTCTTGACGTTTGTCGAAAAAAGGTTAGGTTTGTCACGGATTGGGTTCAAAGTTACAGTTTGTACTTCCAGCTCAGATGAGCACGACAGCATAAAGGAGAAATGGTCTAAGGTCCTTGGGATCCCCCTCAATAATTTCACTACTGTATCTGTCGATGTTAGGATTAACAAGGACAATGTACAAGTTTATCTCAACTCAGTTATACTAGTTGAATTGCTCAAGAACATGCACGAAAAACTAAAACCAGTTATTACGTCAAATATCAAGTTTGCAGCTGCTTACCTCAGAGGAGTATTTGCTGGAGAGGGGTGCGTCCTGTTAAGAAAGTCTGGAGTTCTATTTCATGTTGACTTTGCCACTAAAGACGAAAGTTCGGTCAGGTTCTATAAACAATGCCTCGATTTTCTTGGGATTTCCCATGGTAAATATATGAGACGTAGTCTAAAGTTTCCGATTCATGGCTACAGAAACCTCAAGCGCTTTAAGGAGCTTAGCATCCACGCCCTCCATCCTGAGAAGCGCGAGAAGTTCGAACGGGGATTTTCGGCCTACAGGAGGACGAATGTCCTTGACGGCGAGGAGGCGCGGAGGATGATCTTGGAACAGCTTGCCTCCGGCCCCAAGACGTACGACGAGCTGGCTGCAGCGCTTGGCAAGGCCCGCACGACTATCCAAGCCCACCACATTCCCATCCTGGAGAAGCAAGGATTGGTAAAACGTGCGGGAAAGAAAGGACAGGCCTGGATGTGGAGCTTGTGCAGCCTTTAGCAATATAGAAAACCTTGCTTGTCATGGTTGCGTCATTGAGCAATAGTAGTCAGAACTTGTTGAACCATTGCCGGTGCGACTTCCGCAACCAAAGGTTTGAGGTTCTGCGCCCAAGGCAACTCGCCCCATATTTTTCGTCTTTGTTTGTACAATGATCGCTGGGCCTTGTTCGGGATGCAGTAAAAGAGCGTCCAAAGAGATGGAGCAGGAGGAGCGGTCAAAATAGGAAAACTCGATGGCCAGTTTAGTTGATGACGGGGAAGGGCACACACGAGACAAAAGCTGTCATCATAGCATCTGGCGCGAAACCGAAGAAACTTTGCCGGGCAAGGACGAGTTCAGGGATCGCTGGGTGCGTACTGCGCTACATTCGACGCGCTTCTCTTAGCGGATAAGGATGTCGCGGTTTTGAGCGGCGGGGACCTGATCGGATGCGAGTTAGAATAGCAGAAGGACACATATGATTGAACCCGAACACAGCATCAGGGGCGATGAGGCCGCGCGTGAGAAGGCCAAAGGGAGCGGAAAGGTTTTTAGTTCTCACCGGAACAAGGGTCCTGAGATCCGAGGGAAATATTTATGAACGGGATAGTTGTGCACAGAGGTGGAATAAAAGAAACATTTTCTGTTCAGTCGAGGGGCGAATGCAACCCCCAGTGCCCACGAGTTCCTACAGAGGCGGGCACCTTACGTGATCCCAGGGGGAGGAGATGAGAAGGGTCCTGTTTGTCTGCGTGGAAAACGCCTGCCGTAGCCAGATGGCCGAGGCGTTTTTCAATAGTATGTGCAAGAAGGCCGTTGCAATCAGCGCTGGGACGAGACCCGCGCCGCGCGTTAACCCGCTTGCAGTTCAGGTGATGAGGGAAATCGGGATAGACATATCAAATGCGAAACCAAAACCGCTCACGCCCGAAATGCTCAGATCTGCTTCAAGGGTGATCACAATGGGGTGTGCCGTGGGGAATCTCTGTCCAGGTGCGATCGTCGAAGCGGAGGATTGGGGGATAGAAGATCCGGCTGGCAAATCGGTTGAAAAATTTAGGGAGGTCAGGGACATCATCAGGGACAGGGTGAAGCGGCTCGTGGAAGAGCTCTGTTAACTCGAGGCAGTTCTCCACGAATCTGGGCACCGGAGAGGTCGCGGGCGATATTGTGTGCCACCTCAGCTCCATTCTGTTCTCAGGCGTTGAAAATGGTTAAGGCTCGCATGAAAAGGGCAACTCCCTGACACGGGGCGGCGCAGAATTAAGTCCTTATAAAGTGGGAGAAAAATTTAAGACTTGTAGGCGCGCCGTGATTACCATGAAGTACCTCATCGTGACGGGCGGGGTGATGAGTGGGTTGGGA
>JAWCLG010000028.1:0-5070 GCA_038851075.1 Hadarchaeales archaeon (SeqCode)
GCCCGGTTTCGTCCATCACCGTTGCATGGCATGCCTGCCTGTGGACATCCAGGCCGACATACTTCATTTCCTTCTCACCTCCTGAGGCACGTTTTACCGCCTCCTCTATCCACGGTCTATGGAGGCGGAACTGACTAAAGCGAGAAACTCAACATGCCATCAAACCCAGATAGATAAAAAGAAATAAAAACAAATTTTTGTGATTAGATGAAAAAGAGAGGGGAGAGGGAATTCATTAAACCGATTGAAGGCCACGATTATGAGCTTGAGAGCAGAATTTTTGAGGCTTACCGAAAAATTCGTAAAGAACAAAAACAGATATGTGAAGACTGCTCAAAAAACGCGAAAATTTTGAATGGTGGACATCCAGTTTCGTTTTTTGGCGTGGGGGAAAACTTCAGGCAGGAAAGGTACAGAGTATTGTTTGTTGGAAAGACAGTGCAGAGCGGGTGGGAAGAAGATTGGAAGGATGGTCTGAGGGATGAGGCATCGGGTTTTATAGATGCCCGCGAAAGAGGTAGAAATTTGTTTTTACCTTTTTTTGGTGCTTATAATTGGCAGTTTTGGCAGTGTATCAAAGAGGTCAGTCGGAAATTATTTGAAACAAATGATCCAGATGAGCTATGGAAGAAAATTGCAATTACCAACATTGTTAAATGTAGCACTTCAGAAGGGAGAGATACCACACCAGTTGAACTAAAAGAAAACTGTGTAAGTAAAGCCAAGTTTTTCCAAGAGGAAGTCAAGATAATTGAGCCCACACATATAATATTTTTCACAGGCCTAGATTATGATGATTACATCAAAGAAATCGATTTTGGTTGCGAGTACAATGGCAAAAAAGATAATAAGGGTTACCAGTTTTTGGGAGAAGCCAAAGTTTTATGGTGGCATAGAACGTTTTTGAAAGAGGGCAGACCAAAGATAAATTTTCTGAGGACAAACCATCCCGCGCATCCGATGTTTCGGGATGCTGAGGTCGCAGAAGAATTTACCACTAAAATTGCTGATTGGATTAGGCAAAACCCAGTGTTCTAGACATGGTTTTCTAAAGTGATCTCGCTGCCCTTCTACAGCGGAATAAGATGAAATCAGCAGCGACATATCCAGTTTAAATAAGGCTAAGATGTGGAGGAACTGAATGGAGCATTTCAAGCTTTGTTTCGAGTACACTTCTATGGTCCGTATGTCAGGCCTGCTGAAACATAGAGCGAGAATACTCTTGAACAAAAAACCAGTATTCAAACAGCTTTTTCTCCATATCGCGATAGTTCTCGAATTCTTTTTCCATCTCCCTCCAAAAGGCCTGATTGTGATGTCTCTCCTTCAGATGTACTACCTCATGACATGCCACGTATCTGATGAGCTCTTTGGGCAGGCAGATCAGCCAGAAGTTAAAGCTCAAGTTTCCTCTCGATGAACAGCTCGCCCATTTGGTCTCTTGTTTCTTGATGAATATCCTGTTGGGCTTCACGTCAAACTTTTCACAGTATTCCCTGACAGATGACTCCAGCTCGGAAAGAAGCTTTTTCCTCAGGATGTCATGGAGCCGCTTGAGCTGCCGACCGTCAGTTAGATCACATCTGACGTGCCTCCCTTCAAAATCTATTTCCAGCGCTCCATTTTCCGAGACATCAAAGAAGTCCCCGAATATCAGCAGGCCTCTGCCATTTTTCTTCATGGACCTGAACCTCTCAACCGCATTTTGTATCTCCGCGTGTTTTTTGGATATCCAATCCATTTTTCTGTCAAGTAGTGAGGTCTCGTCTTTCCAGCTTTTCGGCAGCACCGCGACCAGCTCCCCGGTCTTGAACTCCAGCCGGGGATACTTCACGTCCCTCCGCACCACGCTGTACGGCAGGTCGGTGCCGTTGACCCTGATGTACCTATAGCGCTCTGAGCCCTCTGATGATCTTCTCATATACCTCATCCCTTTCCTTCAAGGGCAGCTTTTTCCTCAGGAATCTCCTGATCTCCCTGCCGACATCCTTCAGCGCGGCGGTTTTTTTATTCCATCCTTCAAAAAGCAGCCCGGACTTACTCAGGCCCTCCCACAGCGATCTGATCTCTTCGGTCAGCTTTTTCGACCTTCCGAGTTTTTCCTCCAGCATGACCAGCATCAGGTATTCGGGTTCCGAGAGCCCCAGCTCCCTCTGTCTTCTCTCCAGGTCCAGCGTTTCCCTCGCCAACTCGGACAGCCGTTCGTAGGCCTCTTTCACCCCTATCTTTCTCTCCCTCCAGTTTCTCACTATCCGCTCGACTTTCCCTGCTATCGGCTCGTACAGCAATTTCTTAGAGCGGTCCACCAGCACGTATTTCGTCAGCACGAAAACCAGATCGTAGACCCTGTCCTCTTCCCTTGGATAGGCCTCTCTGAGCCTCTCCAGATATTTCTCGTCCAGCTTCAGGACCGGGAACTCTTCCTTCATCCTCACATCGAGAGTTTTGTGGATGGTCTCAACTGTGCGGCGGAAGTACTTCCTGAAGTAATTGTCCACCTCTTCAGGCTCTTTCCTCTCCTCGTGCTCCCGGTAGTAGTTGTATATTGCCGTCAGCCACTTTAGCCTTTTGAGGTCTTTTTGGTCGAAATACATGGGTCCGAGGAACTCGTAAATCCTCCGCAGGCACCTGTAGTTTTTTATGAACTCCCTCTTCATGGCGTCGCTGTGGAAGAGCATTTTATTCGCCCTCATCAGGGTTTCCCTGTCTGCGCTTTCCCTGTGGAGCCCCCCAAACAGGTCCTCCGTCCTCTGCAGGAGCCCCCTGAACTCCCTGACCTTTTCCTCAACGCGTATCGCTGCGTACTTGATGTCCTGCTTTTCGTATATCGCTATGGCCTTCTCGAATTCCCTCAATATGCCCACGTAGTCTATTATGAGCCCGGCCTCCTTCACCTCTCCAAATGGCCTGTTCGTCCTGGCTATGGCCTGAAGCAATCTGTGCTCCTTGAGCGGCTTGTCGAGGTACATAACCTGCAATACGGGAGCGTCGAATCCCGTCAACAGCATGTCAGTGACGATGAGTATCTTGGGATGCTCTTCCTCTTTGAACTTTCTCCTAATCTCCTCCCTGATCTCCTCGATTTGCCTGCCCTGATACCTCTGCCTCAGATCTTCGTAGTACCTCCTGATCGGCTCTGGGTCTGTGTGCGGGTTGAAAGTCATGACGATCTCAGCGTACTCGGGGGGCAAAAGCCTGTCGAGCTTCTCCTTGTATGTCACACAGGCCTCCCTGCAGGCAGCCACGACCATCCCCTTGAACTTCCCATCCACGTTCTCCCTGAAGTGCTCCGCGATGTCCCTGGCGATTTTCTCTATCCTCCCCGGGTTCTTCAGGAAGACCACTATGTCGTTCAATCTCCTGCTGATCCTCCGCTCAACAGGTCCCCTGATCTCCTCAGGTATCTCCTCAAGCGCCTGGGAGAGGAAATATTCAAGGTGTTTCCTGTCCAGTCCCACCTCCTTCTCCATCCTTGTCTGAAAGACCACGGGGATGGTGAAACCGTCCTTCATGGAGTCATGGATGAAATACTTGTGGAGGTATTTCTCACCCTCGCTTGGATAGCTGAACACGCGGTACGTGTCCCTGGCTCCCTTTGCCAGCGGAGTCCCGGTGAAGGCGAAGAAGAAAGCGCTCCTCAGCACGTTCCTCATCTGGCCCGCAAGCTTTCCGTACTGTGTCCTGTGCCCCTCGTCTATTATCGCTATCACATTTTTTCTGCCGGAAATGGCCTCCTCAGATCTTTTCTCCAGCCCCAGCGCGGATAGGTCTTCCCTGAACTTGTGCACGAGCGTGATGAAGATTCCCCTCTTGCCCCGGCACCCGTCGTAGGTCAGGACTTCCCTCAGCGCTTCCACCGATGATATCACCTCCGGCTTGGGGATCTCAAGGTCTAGGCAGGAAAACTCATCCCTGAGCTGCTTCTCAAGTTCGTCCCTGTCCACCACCAGGAATATCGTTGGGTTCCCGAGCCGCGGGTCCCTGTAAAGCTTGTATGTGGCGAATATCATCACCAGCGTCTTTCCGGAGCCCTGCCAGTGCCATATCAGCCCGGAGTTCTTGCTCTCTTTGCCCTCCAGATTGGCGATGACCCTTTCGTAAATTCGGTTTGCCGCCTCGTACTGCATGAACCTCGGGAGGACCTTGCTGGACTTTCCCCGCTCCTCCCTCGCAAACGTGAAGTTCACGACGATGTCTATCAGCGTCGGCTTTGAGAGCATTTCAAGGGTTGCCTCCAGATCGTCTTCAACTCCCTCCTTTCTCCAGAGGTATGTGTTCACTTCCTCCAGCCCCATGACGTTTGGGAAATACCTGGCAGTGGCCTCGGCCGCGATGCTGAACTGCACGTACTTGAAGAGTTCCGGGGCTATATTTTCGTAGTCTTTGACCTGCCTGTACGCATCCTCCCAGCTCACGCCTGGAGCGGCGGGGTGCTTGCACTCTATGAGCACAAGAGGTATGCCGTTGACGTAGAGTATGATATCCGGCCTTATGGTCTCGCGCGGACCCCTGCACGGAACCTGGTTGCTGACGATGAACTCGTTGTTTTCAGGGTTTTTCTGGTCGATCAGGTCCACGTATTTCAGCTCCCTTGTACGCTCCAGCTTTATGGGCAGGCCCTGCTTTAGAAATCTCAGGATGTGTTTCGATCCTTCGAAGCTCGCTGGCCTGCCCTTGAGCTCGGCCAGGATCCTGTTGATGTCGCCTTCGGAGAGCTCCAAGTCTGCGTTTATCCTTTTTATGGCTCTGACGAAATCTTTGATGAGCAGCGGTTCGGAGTAATCTTCCCGCTCCAGTTCTTCTCCGGGAACGTATCTCCAGCCCTTGTCCCTCAGCTTCTGAATGATGTAGTCTTCGACTGTGGATTTTTCGGTGAAGACTGGCATTTTATCCCCGCCCAATGGGCCACAATGGTCTCTGAGAAAAGCCGTCATTGAAAAAGTTTAAATAAACAGTGGACAAAATAAAATTGGCGGGTAAGTCCCAAAAGCCAGTGTACCTTGAGGTGCACGTTTTAGTGCTTTTGGGTTCCGCACTATTACCAGACATGGTAGACCTCCTGTTCTAGGG
>JAWCLG010000029.1:0-540 GCA_038851075.1 Hadarchaeales archaeon (SeqCode)
CCTCGCAACGCCTCCCCACGAGCGCACACGCCACGGGGGAGTCTATGCCGCCTGAAAACAGTCCGACAACCTTTTTCCTCAAGCAACCACAGATGTTTTATCTTTACACATGATAAAAAATTGGGCGCCGGGGTAGCTTAGTCTGGCTAAAGCGGTGGGCTGCAGACCCGCTATCCGCCGGTTCAAATCCGGCCCCCGGCTCCAGTTCAAAACAAAAAATTGAAACTTCTACCCGTATCTCATCTTTTTCCGAAACCACCACAATTTTTCGACTGCAGCAAATTTGTATCTAGACTTGACCACCGCCCCAACCACAATCTTTTTTAAGCAACGTGAGAAATTAAAAAAAAGGAGGTAAAAAATGAACATTGTTTCGATCATGAATATCGTCTCTGGACTGATTTTGCTCACGGGTCTGATTGCGCTTATACCTGCTGTCGGAAAATACATCGCAAAGGCAACCAAGGCTATAGCGGCATATCAGGTGCCGATAGGAATCATCGCCGTGATAGTGGGAATACTGGGATTGCTTGGCACGGT
>JAWCLG010000029.1:569-5045 GCA_038851075.1 Hadarchaeales archaeon (SeqCode)
CAATACTCGCCGGCATATTCCTCGCCATAAGCGTATTCAGCGCACTTCCAAAGGTCGGAGACAAAATGGCGAAAATCGCAAAATCAATTGGCGGTATTCAGGTGATATTCGGGATAATAACGCTTGTCGTGGGGATAATATACCTGTAACGCCGGCTCGTTTAATTTTTTAAATTTCTTTTTTAATTGATCCATCCAGAGATACGGCTCAGTCTTCCAAAAAACTAATATGCAAGAGGACCAATTCCTACTGAAATCCATGCCGAAAGTACTGATAGTTTACCATTCCGAGACCGGGAACACGAAGAAGATGGCGGAGCTGATCGCAGCAGGCACGCGCGATGAGAAGGTTGAGGTCACGCTGAAGGAGGTCAGGGCGGCAAGCGTTGAGGACCTGCTCGCGCACGATGGGGTCATCATCGGCTCACCGACCTACTACGGAGCGATGTCATCGGAGATAAAAAAATTCCTGGATGAAAGCGTGAAGTATCACGGAAAGCTGGACGGAAAGGTCGGAGGGGCATTCACATCCTCCGGCAACGTAGGCGGCGGCAACGAGACCACGATCATGGGAATCATCCAGGCGCTCTTGATACACGGAATGATCGTACAGGGAACTCCGCACGGAGATCACTACGGACCAGTCGCTGTGGGCAGGCCCGACGAGAGATGCCAGAGACTCTGCAGGGAGTACGGCAGAAGAATAGCCAGGCTTATAAAAAAGGCCGCTGGATAGGCGAGCCCCGCCCTTACATACCAGCGCGGATGGCATCCGTTATAAGCGTTCTCTCCCATTCTAGATGAGGGAACGGATGATATTCTGGGTCGCCTTTGCCTTCTACTTCATAGTTTTGGCAGTTTCATACGCAAAGCTGGAGATATCCATAGAGGGCAAATTTGGATACGCTGAAAGGCTTCCCTGCAGGAAGTGGAAGCTGAGGGGTCCTCTTAAGAGGGCGATAGGGAACAGGGAATACCTCTCCGAGTACCACGTGTGGATGATAGCGGTTCTTCTGCTTTTCTTTCACATGCCGCTCTGGTTCACGGGATGGAGTCTGCTGAGGCTCGAGCTCTTCGTCATGGGGCTGTTTGTGGTATTTCTGGTGGTTGAGGACTTTTTGTGGTTCCTGCTAAATCCTCACTACGGTCTGAGGAGATTCAAAAGGGAGCACGTGTGGTGGCATCCGAGCTGGCTGCTGGGCCTGCCGAGCTTTTACTGGACATACACGCCGATCGGTGCCCTGCTGATGGCGCTGGGCTTCATTCTCTGAGCGGGAGGTGAAAACTTCTTGAAAAGGTCTCCCAGAAAAATGAGGGCAGCGCTTAACTACATCAGGAGAGGAAGCGTTCTCTTCCTTGTGCTTCTCGGTCTGACCCTGATAGTTCACGAGACCGCTCACCTCTTGATGGCGAGGTTCCTCGGCTACCAGGCCAACGTGTTTTACGGCATGCACCTCTTCAACGTCTATGGCTATGTGACCGTTGAACCTCCAGTCACAAATCCACTGCACGCGGCGCTCATTTACTCCATCGGTGGCCTTGCTGCGGGTTTGGTGATGCTCCTCCTGTGGAGTTCGATCGAGGACGTGCTGGCAAGGGTCGTCTTTTCGTTTTTCATAGCCTACCAGTTCTCCTATGGGCTCCTTGAACCCCTTTACGGCTTCAGGATGGTTGAAAGATCAGCCCTTGATGCGGTGCCCCTGCTTTTCGGTTCAATCGTTTTCCTCATGTTTCTGACAATGTACCCGAAGGTGGCCGCAGGGCGGCGTAAGGGGATTGGGGCCATGTGGTCCGCGGAGGAATGCGGTGTTGAGCATGGAAGCTATTTTACTGCTGCCGTCCAATCGATGTTGAAAACATGAAGGAGTCGAATGCGCTCAGGCTTGGGATAATATCGATTGCCCTCGCCGCGTTTGTCTTCGCTCACCATGTCTGGGTTCACGGCTACCTTTACGACCCGCACAATCTCTTCTCCCACGAGGCGATAGCCACCTTCCTCATCGGGGCAGGGCTCGCTTTTATCGCCTGTTGGGCCAGGATGAGAAAAAGCGACTAAATGGCGCTCTCAAGCGTCCTGTTTATCATCTCGTTTATGTCCCTGGTGAGCTTCTCGGGCAGGCCAAATATCCCCACGTCCATGAAGCCCCTGATTATCAACGCCTCGGCCTCCCGCTCGGTGAAACCCCGGGCCATAAGGTATTGGATCTGTTCCTCCGCTATCTTGCCAACGGCGGCCTCGTGTGAGAGCTCAGTGCCCTTGGCGCTGCCTATCAGCTCCGGGATAGCGTGAATCCTGGCCCGGTCCGAGAGAAGCAGTCCCCTGCATTCTAGATGAGCGCGGGACTCGGAGTGCTCTCCCACAAGGAGACCTCTTGCGTATATTGCTGACTCATCGGCCGCAACTGCTTTGGAGATTATCTCTCCCCTGCTGTTTCTTCCCTGCAGCATGACCTTTGATCCAACGTCCATGTACGATCCGCCCTTTCCGTAGAGTATGCTGTTGAAGCTGACCCTTGATTCCTCTCCCCTGCAGTAAGCCGCTGGGTACATCTGGAGGCTCCTCACGGGCTTCAGGCAGATGTAGTTGCTGACGAAACTTGCGCCGTCCTCGATGATAATTCCAGTCCTTGGCCTGACGTCAAACTCATCTGCCCAGTTGTGTATCATGGTGAAGGTGAGCTTAGCCCCTTTTCTGACGTAGAACTCCGATACTCCTATGTGCAGACCGTGTCTGACCCTCGGGTGGGTTGCGCAGCCCGTTATTATCTGGGCCTCGGATCCCGGTTCAGCCACTATGATGTTGTGAACGTTCTGACTGAGGTTCTCCTGTGACAGGAAAAGGCATGCCTGAATTGGCAGGGTTACCTTCTGGCCCTCAAGCACCCTGATGAAGTAGCCGTTGTCCCAATCCCTGCTGGCGAACTCCGTGAACCTGTCCGCAGAGGGATTAAGCACGCCCCACATGAGATTCCTCGCCCACTCGTGCCTCTCCAGCGCCTCCCTCGTGCTCATCAGCTCGACCATCCCCTCGAAGGCGCTCTTCAGCGATGTAGCGACCACGGAGTGATCCGCCTGGAAGTAAGTGCCAGCCCTCTCCTCCTCGTCCGTCCTCACCCCGGACTCCAGGACCCTCTGGGATATCTCCGGCTCCAGGTCACGCAGCGGCTTTTTCGACCAAGGCTCGGCCTTTCTCCTGTACGACTCAAGTTTGACCTCAGGCTCCTCTTTCAATCTCCTTCACCTTCGGGCACTTCTCGCACCATCTGTATCCCTGCTTCAGTATCAGGTCGAATATCTTATCTGGCTCCCCGGAACAGGCTATCCTACCGTAGAACATCACGTGTGCCACATCGGCTTTCACGTACCTGAGGATGTGTCCCTGGTGCGTCACTATCAGGCCGGTTCTCCCCTTCAGAAACTCCTCCATTGCCTTCCCGACCACGCTGAGGTTCTCAACGTCCACACCTGAGTCCGGCTCATCGAACATGGCGAGCTTGGGCCGTTGCGCCAGCAGCTGAAACAGCTCGGACCTTTTGACCTCGCCGCCCGAGAATCCGAGGTTTATGTCTCTCCTCATGAATTCGAGGGGAAGGTTGACCTTCCTCGCGGTTTCCAAGATGTCTTGCTCGTTTTCCCCGAGCCTGGCCACCACGTCCCCCAGCTTCACGCCCCTTATCACCGGAGGCGACTGGAATGAGATCCCTATGCCAAGCCTCGCCCTCTCGTCCGTGGAGAGGTTCGTGATGTCCGTGCCGTTGAATCTTATGTGGCCCGACACCGGCAGGCAGCACCTGAATCCCATTATGCTCATCATGAGGGAGGTCTTTCCTGAACCGTTGGGGCCGAATAGGACGTGCGTCTCTCCCTCGGGTATCTCAAGATCGAGCCCGTTGATGACCCGTTTTCCCGCTATTTCTACTCCTAGGTTTTTTATCTCCAGCAGCGCCAAGATATCCCAAAACTACTACGCCTGATTCGCTTATAGAAGTTAGGCCCTCCAGAGTCCGTGAATATTGCAGTACTCCCTAGCGGATACATCCTTCCCTGTCACCGAGAACTCCGCCTCCGGCCTGTCGCCAGGTCTGAGGAACTTTATATGAGAGACTCCGTCCACGACAAGCTCTATCCATTCTATGTAGTGCTTCTCCTCCATCGGGTGCGGCACTGAGCCGACCTTCACAAGAATCCTGCCGCCCCCCATCTCGATCACCGGAACGTGTTTCTCCTTTCCCACGTCAGCGGTCTTCTCCTCCATAAGCTGCATGGGCTGCCCGCAGCAGACGAGCTGTCCCCCGCCCGCGTGCATCACCATGACGATGTTTCCGCAGACGTTGCACCTGTATACCTGCCTGAGCTGGGTCAAACTCACAACCCCTCCAGCACGGAGCCGAAAAAGTCGTGGTGCTCTTCCTCGTCCTCCAGTATCTCCTCGAATATGTGCGCAGTTGTTGAGTCGCCCTCCTTCCTGGCGGCCTCT